>VGTG01000079.1 GCA_016874795.1 Deltaproteobacteria bacterium
GACCGGCCCGGGGCGACCGGCCCGGGGCGACCGGCCCGGGGCGACCGGCCCGGGGCGACCGGCCCGGGGCGACCGGGCTCGGGGCGACCGGGCTCGGCGGGCGTCGTTCACTCCGAGCCTGGGTGCAGATACGCGATAACGAACCGGACCCCCTACCCGACGCGGGTCTGCGGGCTCGGCTGGTCGCGACGGCCTTCGAGGCGGTCGACCGGCGGGCCCTGCGCGAGCCAGTCGGAGGCCGCGCGAAGGCCTGCACGGTACATGCCGCGCAACGTGTCGCGAGAGAAGTTCAGATACGAGCCGGCGCTGAACAGCACGCGGTCGTACGCGGGGCGGATCGCCTCGTAGAGCTTGACCTCGCGGTACGGGCTTCCCTCCTCGTGCGCGAGACGATTGCGCTCGAGGAGAAGCATCCGGTCGACGTTGTAGGCGTTCTCGAGAAACGCGTCCGCGGTGTGCTCGATCGCGCGTCCGAGGCGCTTCAGCTCGCCCGGCGCGTGCCGCCCCTCCGTGACGAGGACGGTGATGATCTGGTCCGCGCCGAGCGCGACGGCCGGCGCGAGAGGCGTGTTGACGAGGAGTCCGCCGTCCCAGAGGAGGTGGCTTCCGACCGTCACCGGGTTGAACAGGATCGGAATGCTCGCGCTCGCCATCAGCATGTCGACGGTGATCGCGGGCACGACGACGTACTCGGAAGCCGGCACCGCGGGCACGGGTCCCGTCACGTAGCGGACGACGTGTCGCGAGTTGAGGTCGACCGCGTTGATCGCGAGCCGGCGCTTCGCCTGGACGCGCGTGCCGCCGAAGACCTGCACGAGGCGCTCGCGGAGACGCGTCGTCTCGACGACGAACGGCTCGTCGATGCCGTCGAGCAGCTCGCTGACGAGGTCGAAGCGGCTGGTCAAGAAGTAGTCGAGCGTCAGCGCGGAGACGCTTCCGATCTGCGGCGGCCAGTAGTGCCACGCTCGCTGCCCGAAGCGCGCGAGATCGCGCGCGAAGCGCGTCGGCAGCGTCAGCAGCTCGCGCCCGAGCAGCCGCGCGATCGTGGTGAACGCCGAGCGGAACATCTTCGGGCTCGCCTTGACGGGTGGATCGTCGGCGAGTCCGTACCAAAATTCCATCATCTCGACGGGGGAAAGGCCCGCCGCGATCATCGCCGCGTTGAGTGCGCCCGCGGACGTGCCGCTCAGTACGGACGGCCCCTCGGCGAACGCCTCCTCGCGAAGGAGCCGCTCGTACACGCCGATCTGGAAGGGACCGCGCGCGCCGCCCCCGGAGAGGACGAGCCCCAGACGGGCGCCGTTGCTCTTCGCGGAACCGGTGATCACGCAGGCTTGGAGACGGTGGAAGGGGAGGGCATCGGGAATCCGCCATCCGTGTATACTCGGCGGTGCGGTGACGGCAACCATTCTCGCAGCCCTGGTGCTCTCCTCTCTCCTCGTGGCGTGGCTGACGAGAGGCTCCGAGCCGATCTTCCGCGTCGAGGAGTTCCCGTCCGCGCTCCGACGCCATGTTGCACTCGCTCTCCTGACCGTCACGATCGCGCTCGCGTGCGTGATGCCGCTGCTCGAGTATCCGGACGTCGATCCGCAGAGGGAGCCTCTGCGTCTCTCGTTCTGGATGCTGTTTCTCGGCCACGCGCTCCTCGTCGCCATGCTGTTCGCGTGGTGGGTGCTCGCGGGCCGTCCGCCGGTGGCGCGGTTCCTCGCGGTGCGCTCGACCGAGCTCGCGCCGGCTCTTCGGCAAGGCGCGGCAGCGGGCGCGACGAGCTGGGTCGTCGCGATGACGCTGATGGCGATCGTCGGAACGATCGCGACGGTCGCGGGTGCGGAAGCGCCGCCCGGCGACGGCGAGGTGCCGCCGGTGGTTCGCGCGATCGTCGATCTTTCGCTCGGACAGCGGCTCCTGTTGATCCTTTCCGCGGGCGTCGTCGAGGAGGCGTTCTTTCGCGGCTTCCTGCAGGCACGCGTCGGCCTTCTCCCGTCGAGCCTGCTCTTCACCGCGAGCCACACGAGCTACGGCTTACCGCTGATGCTCGTCGGCGTCTTCGCCGTTTCGGTCGTTTACGGAATCGTGTTCCGCGCGCGAGGCGACGTCGTGCCCTGCATGGTCGCGCACGGCGTGTTCGATGCGATCCAGCTCCTCGTCATCTTGCCCGTCGTGGTGGGCGGGAGCTAGGCTCGAGAGGGTGATGCCGAGCGCGCCCTTCCTCGTCCCCGTCGACGAGCAGCACATCCGGACCGAGCGAGCGCGTGCGCGCGAGCTGCGCGAGAGCCAGTGGTGGAAGCGGCAGCGCGCCGACGGCATCTGCCACTACTGCGGTCAGAACGTGGGCGCTCGTGCGCTCACGATGGATCACAAGCTCCCGATCATCCGCGGCGGGCGCTCGACGCGAGGGAACGTCGTGCCGGCGTGCAAGCCGTGCAACGACGCGAAGAAGCACGGCTCGCCGCTCGGGTGGGAGCCGTGAACGATCACGCGCCGGAGCCGGCGCCGGGCGAAGACGGTCCCGTTCCGCTGACTCTCCTCGCCTCGATCGGCGATCGCCTGCGCGGGCGTACGCCGAGCAGGGTCGAGCCCGCACCGAGCCGCGCCGCGGTCGCGGTCGTGCTCGCGCCCGCGGACGACGATCTTCGTCTCCTCTTGATCCGACGCGCCGAGCGCGAGAACGATCCGTGGTCGGGCCAGATGGCGTTTCCCGGCGGCCGGCACAACGCGGTGAACGATACGAGTATCGAGGCGACGGCGATCCGCGAGACGCGCGAGGAGGTCGGCATCGATCTCTCCGACGCGCAGCTCCTCGCTCGTCTCGACGACGTGCAGGCGCACGCGCGTGGCAAGGCCGTCGGTCTCGTCGTGACGCCGTTCCTCTTCGCGGTCGACCGTCCACGGTCGACCGTGATCGACCCGCGCGAGGTCGCGGAGGCGATCTGGATCCCGTTCGAGGTGTTCCGCGACGAGCGATTCCACGGCACGACGCACATCTCGCGCTACGGCCTCGCCGCGTCCTTCCCCGCGTTCCTCTACGAGGGAAACACCGTGTGGGGCATGACCTACCGCATGATCCAGGACTTCCTGCGCGCCCTCGAGGAAGCCGCCGCGGGCGAAGCCCGCTGAAGCGCGACGCCCCGGGATGATTCGCCTTTTCGTGAGCGTCGAGCTCGGTGAAGACGTGCGGAATCGGCTCTGGCAGATGTGCTGCGACGTCCCCGGCGCACGCTGGACCGAGCCGGATCAGATGCACCTCACGCTGCGCTTCATCGGCGAGGTCGAGGGGCACGTGTTCGAGGACATCCGCGGCGCCCTGAATCGCGTGCATGCGGACGCGTTCGAGATCTCGCTGCGCGGCGTCGGCCACTTCCCGCCGCGCGGCCAGCCACGCGTCCTTTGGGCGGGGATCGAGCGAAGCGAGGAGCTCCTGCAGCTCCAGCGGCGCGTCGAGAGCACTCTCGTGCAGCTCGGCCTTCCTCCGGAGCGGCGCAGGTTCTCGCCGCACGTGACGCTCGCGCGCTTGAACGGGACGCCGGCGCGCGCCGTCGGAAGCTACATCGCGCAGCACGGGCTCTTTCGCGCCGGCCCGATCCCCGTCGAGAGCTTTTTCCTCTACTCGAGCCAGCTCGGCGCGAAGCACGCCGTGCACCGCGAGGAAGCGGAGTATCC
The DNA here is from genome assembly GCA_016874795.1 of Deltaproteobacteria bacterium. GTDB lineage: Bacteria > Desulfobacterota > Binatia > UBA12015 > UBA12015 > VGTG01. The sequence continues at coordinate 3,661 of VGTG01000079.1, forward strand.
GCTTCCCCTTCCGGGTGCTTGACGAAGAAGGAGAGGACGCACCGTGTTCGCCGACGACCTTGCCGCACTCGTCTTCGACTTCGATCGCACGCTCGTGCCGCTCGGGAACTTCGTCAAGTGGCGCGAAGCCCTGCCGGAGATGCTCGAGCGCTATCGCGCCTCCGGCGTGCCGGACGAGCTCCTCGACGCGGCACCGCGCGGCTGCTTCGGCCTCTACGGCCACGTTGCCCTCGGCCATCAACTCGACGAAGCCGAGCTCGCGCGCGTGCAGGCGGAGGTGTCCGAGGTCCTCGGTCGCTTCGAGGCGGCGGGCATCGGACACGCGGAGCTGCTTCCCGGCGTCGAGGATCTCCTGCGATCGCTCCCCGGATTCGCTCTCGCGGCGGGGATCGTGAGCTCGAACCCCGCGTGGATCATCCGGCGCATCCTCGAGCAGGAGGGCGTCGCGGACTGCTTCGGCGCGGTCGTCGGGCGCGAAGGCCTCCGCAGCATCAAGCCGTCGCCCGAGGGAATGCAGCGGTGCTGCGCGTTGCTCGGCGTCGCGCCCGAGCGCTGCCTCGGTGTCGGCGACAACGCCGGCGACATCGAGGCGTCGCGCGCCGCGGGCATGCCCGCCGTCGGCGTCGCGACGGGCGTCTCGACCGCGGACGCACTCGCGGCGGCGGGTGCGATGGAGGTCTTCGGGGATCTCCGCGACCTCCACACCGCCCTCCGCCGCTGGCACGCCACCCGCGGTACGAGCTAGAATCGAATCGTGAGCCGCTCCTCGGAGAGGAGGCGTGGCATGGTCGTCCGCACGATCCGAATGCAGGACGACGACGGCGCCTTCGACGTTGCATTTTGGTCCTCGCTGACGCCCGAGCAGCGGGTCAGCGCGACGTGGCGTCTCAGCCAGGAGGCGTATGCCCTCGCAGGGAAGCTTCCCCCTGAACCCCGACTTTGCCGATCTGTTGCGCGCGTTGTCCGAGGAGAAGGCGCGGTTCCTGGTCGTGGGAGCGTTCGCCGTCGCCGTGCACGCGGAACCGCGCACGACCGGTGATCTCGACGTCTGGGTCGAGGCGACTCGCAGGAATGCGGAGCGCGTCTACACTGCCCTTCGGAGGTTCGGCGCTCCTCTGGACGAGCTCTCGATCGCAGATCTGATGCGGCCGGACGTCGTCTTCCAGATGGGCGTCGTTCCGAATCGGATCGACGTGCTGACTTCGATCACAGGCGTGACCTTCGGCTCCGCCTGGCGCGGCCGCGTCCGCGTTCGCTTCGGCGATGTCTTGGTGCCGGTGCTGGGGCGCTCCTCGCTTCTGCGGAACAAGCGCGCGACGGGGCGTGACAAGGACTTGCTCGACGTGGACCGCCTCGCTCGCTTCGCTCGAGCGCGCGGGAGAGGGCCTGCTTCGCGCCGGGATCGGTGACGCCCGCGGGGCGAGCGCGCCGTCGTCAGCGGCTCGTCCCCGCGGTTTCGGTGGAACGTCAGAGCCCGCAGAGCTCGACCTCGCAGAGCGCCGGGTCGCAGTCCTCGGTCTCCGGATCGCACTCGCGCTCGATGGTGCAGGTGAGCGGGATCTCGCAGGTCGCGGGCACTTGGCACGATCCAGGTACTTGACACGTGGCCGGTACCTCGCAGACGCAGCCGGAGAAGTTGCAGGTGCAGGGGAAGTCGCCGCCGAGGAGCGCCGCGACCGCGCCGGACACGATGTCGGTGCCGCACTGCGCGATGCTCGTCACGGTGTCCATTCCGCACCGGGCCGCGCTCGTGATCGTGTCCGTGCCGCACTGTGCGGCGCTCGTCACGACGTTCACGCCGCAGAGAGCCGCGTCGGTGACGACGTCGGTGATCGTCTGGTAGCCGCAAACGAGGCCGTCGCGCAGCTCCGCCGTTTGGCAGTCGAGCCACTGGCTCTCGATCGGCGCCAGGTCGAAGAGATTTCGGAGGGGCGGCGGCAGGACGAAGAACGGCCTCCAGGCGAGAGCGAGGTCGAGACGAATGCGAGGCGTGACGCGCCCCTGCCGCGCGTCGACCACGCGAACGCCGGTGTCCTTGAACGCCTGCAGGATCTGTCCGAGCGAGAGCGTCGGACGCGCGCCGCTCATCACGGCCCACGCTCCGGCGACGTGCGGCGAGGCCATCGACGTTCCGGACATCGTGAGACCGGCCGCCGTGATGTCGCTTCCCGGGGCGAGCAGATCGAGCACGCGAGAGCTGTTCGAGCTTCCGGCGACGACGTCCACGTCGTCGACGCGGCCGACGCTCACCGCGAACGGCGAGCAGGCGGGAATGCTGACACGCTCGGGATCGGAGTCGTTCCCGGACGCGACGATCGGCATCACGCCGACGGCCTGCGCCTCGGCGAAGAACGCGTCGACCGGCGTCACGCAGCGGCCGCGCGAGCCCACGCCGTCGAGGCCGAGGCTCAGGTTCATCGCGACCGTGTTGAAGACGAACTTCGTCTCGACGACGAAGTCGATCGCGGCCGCGAGCGCGAGGACGTTCGCGAGAGGCTCGGAGAGGCCGGGGATCTGATCGAACACGTCGAGCGCCAGAATGCGCGTCGCGGGTGCCACGCCGGCGACGATGCCGGAGACGTTCGTGCCGTGTCCGTCGTCGTCCGGCGAGCCGTCGGAGAGCGTGAAGTCCTGCGCGAACGCGACGCGGCAGCTCAAAGGCTGTCCCGGAGCCGTGCACGCGCCGAACGCGGGATGCGTGAAATCCGCTCCCGTGTCGAGGACTGCGACCGCGGTGCCCGCGCCGCGCGCTCCTGCGGCCGCCGCGACCGGCTGGCCGATGCGCGGCAGGCTCTGCGCGAGCGAAGGCGTGAACTGGAGGTTCTCGTGCACCGCGGCGACGATCGCGAGCGCGTCGATCTTCGCGACGTCCGCGTCGTTCCGGACGTGCACCGCGACCGCGGGCACGTTCTTGTAGCGCTTGACGACCTGCACGCCCTTCGGGAGCTTCTTCGCGAGCGCGTCCTGCAGCTTCTTGTACTCGGTGCGCTTGAAGGCGCGGATCGAGGCGTCCTCGTACGCGAGCTTCTTCTTCGTGCGCATGCCCTCGGCCTTGTCCTGGACCTTTCCGGCCTCGATCTCGACGAGCACGTCGCGCGGTCCCTCGCCGACGAGGATCGCGGGACGGAGGTCGTGAACGACGCCGCCGGCAGGGGGGCGCGTGAGACCTCCGGGGCCGGGGCCGGGGAGCGGCGCCGGCGACGGGCCGACCTTCGGATCGAGCGTCCCGGTGGCACCGGGAGCGAGAGGGCTGATCCCGGAGACGATCGCCGCGTGTCCGACGGCGGCGAACGAGGTGAGGGAGGCGAGAACGGTTGCGAGCTTCACGAGGCGGACGAGCGGATCGAATCGCATCGACGATCTCCTTCGCGTTGGGCCCGTGCCTTCGGGGCCGGGCATCGGTGGCGCGAGGTCCATCGCAGGCGGCGTGCCGCTCTCGACGTTCGTGAAAACGCCGGTTTTGCGGGCGTTTCGTGGGCGAGGAGGGCGGACTCCCGCCAACCGAGCTTGGCGGGGCGCGCTCGAGCCCGTTCGCGGGCGCCAAGCGGCTAGGGCAGCGGGTCGTCTTTCCCCGTCGTGCCGGCGCTCGCCCGGATCATCACCTGGACGGCGTCGTTCCGCTCCATCCCGCCCAGGATCATCATCCCCTCGCGCACCATCTCGCCGACGATCCGGGTGGGGCCTTTCGCGAGGTGCTCGAACGCCTCGCGCACGACCTCGTCGACCGTCGCGGCGCCCGTCAGCGGCTCTCCGGGCCTCGCCGGCAAGCCGCGGCGCTCGCGCAGGCGCCGCACCGTGGGCGCGAGCGTACATGGGCTGGCGCCGCCGGCCCAAACGGACGAGTCTACGGCATGCCGAGCGACTCGGAGGCGATCCGCGACGTCCTCGTTCGCTACGCGACCGCGATCGACGACAAGAACTGGGCGTTGCTTCGCACCTGCTTCACGGCCGACGCATCGACGGACTACGGCGACATCGGAAAGTGGAGCGACGCCGACGGCATCGTCGCGTTCATGGAAGCCGCGCACCAGGGCTTTCGCGCGACGAACCACATGCTTTCCAACTTCGTCGTCCGCGTCGACGGCGACCGCGCGCGAGCGACGACGTACTTCCACGCCGTCCTCTCCTTCGCCGGCGACGAAGCGGCGTGGGTCGACTCCGTGGGACGCTACGAGGACACGCTCGTCCGCGCCGCGGACGGATGGCAGATCGCGAGCCGGCGCACGCTCATGACGCGACTTCTCCGAGGCTGATGCGCGGGTCGGCTAGAGCTAGCTAGAGAGGCGCTCCGTCCGACTCGCGCCGTCGCAGCCACGCCTCGATGCGCGGCCGCGCGTGCTCGTACCCCGCCTCCACCAGCGCATCGAGCGCGCTCCACTCGAACGTCCCGAAGGCGGCGAGCGGCGGCGTCAGCTCGAGGTCGGCGAGCGGAGCCGATGCTTCCGCGCGCGCGAGGCTCGCGACGAGGGCCGCACGCTCGAGGATCCGGAAGATGTTCGGTCCGGTCGTGGTCGAGAGCGGATTCACGAAGTCCCACAGGGTCCGCAGCGCCGTCGGCATCTCCGACGGAGTGTCGCGGAGGCTCAGCTCGATCACCGGAGCCGCGTTCACCGCGATGATCCTTCCGCCCGCCGCTTCGGCCATCACGTCGATCGGCAGGTTGTTCAGGACGCCGCCGTCGACGAGGAGATCGCCGTCGTCGAGCCGGACCGGAGGCGCGATGCCGGGGATCGAGATGCTCGCCCGCACCCAGCGCGCGAGCGGCCCGGTCCGGTGGCAGACGAGGCGCGCGCGCGTCAGGTTCGTCGAGGTGCAGAAGTAGGGGAGCCAGAGGTCCTCGATGTGCCGGCCGCCGAACATCGACTCGACGAGCCGGCTTCCCTTCCGGCCCGAGACGAGCGAGACGATCGGGACCGTCAGGTCCCAGAGCGGGTTCTCGCGTTTCCAGCGACGGTTCGCGTCGATCATCTCGCGGTGGTCGAGGCCGCAAGCGAGCTGCGCACCGATCACGGCGCCCATGCTCGTCCCGCCGACCGCGTCGATCGCGACGCCGGCTTCCTCGAGTGCGCGGATCACGCCGATGTGCGCGAAGCCGCGTGCGCCTCCGCCGCTCAGCACGAGCTCGGTCTTGCGGCGCGTGAGATGGCGCGCGAGCCGCTCGAGATCGCCCGTGTGCCTCGTGCGGAGGTGGTGGTGCGCCGCGAACCGGCCGAGACCGATCCAGGCTTCCGTGCCGCTCGGCGCACCGTCCTCCTGCAGGAGGAGCAGCTCGCACCGCGCGCGGATCGACGTCCAGTCCCCGAGGAGGCGATCGGCGGCCGCACGCGCCGTGTCGGGGCGCTCGCCCGCGGGTGCGATGAAGACGACGAGGTCGGACTGGCGGACGCACCGTTGCGCCCACTCCGGCGCTTCCGAAGAGGCCGCGTACACGACGAGGCCTTCCTCGGACTCGCGATCGTCGAGCCAGCGTGTCGCCGCCGCGTGCGCCTCCGAGCCCGGCGTCGCCGACGAAGCGCCGGTCCCGAGCGCGGTCTCGAGCGTCTGCGCGTCGATGCGGACGGCGGGTGCGAGGTTCCGCAAGCGCTCGACGAGCGCGTCGCCGAGGGCGCGCACGTCGACGTCGCGCGACAACGGGATCAGGGAGAGCGTGCAGACGGACGCCTCGCGCGCCGTCCGGTTCGTCGCACGGAGCCAGCTCGCGAGCATTTGCACGAGTCGCCGCATCGCTCCGGGATGCGCCTCGAGAGCGCGCAGGAACTCGGAACGCCCGAGCCGGATCGCCTCCGTGTCGCGCACCGCGATCACGGAAGCGGTGCGCGGCTCTCCCGTCAGCAGCGACATCTCGCCGACGTTCTCGCCGCGTCCGATCTCGCGGAGGATCCGCGGTCGCTCGGTGTCGCCGGTGAACGCGCGAAGCCGGCCCGTCGCGACGATGTACACCGAGTCGCCGACGGCGCCCTCCTCGAAGAGGGTCTCGCCGCCGCGAATGTGGACGGTCTTCGCAGCGTGCGCGATCTCGTCGAGCGCTGCCTCGTCGAGATCCTCGAGGAGCCGGCTGCCGCGCAGCAGAGAAGCGATCTCGCGCCGGTCGTCCACGAGGAATCGCCCGTTCACAGGACGACGCGGTGATGGCCCTCGCGGAGGTAGTTCATGATCTGCGCCGTCAGCGTCACCAGGACGTCGCGCACGACCTCGTTCTCGTCGCGGTCGACGCGCAGGTCGAGCGCGCGGCAGCGGTCGATCATCTCGTTCAGCACCTGATCGACGGTGTACTGGTACTCGCCGGTCCCGACCGAGACGAGGCGGCGCAGCTCGCGTCGCTGCCGATCGAGGAGCGCGGTCGCCGAGGGAGCTTCGGGCTCGAGCGCGGGGTCGGCGAACATCCGGCGGAGCTCGCGGTCGTAGACCGCGGTGAGATCGAGGCCGAAGCGGTCGCGCTTCTCGACGTAGTACTCGCGCAGCGTCGTCTTGACCGTCTCGAGGCGCTCGGAGCGGCCGCGCGAGCGCACGAGCGGCTTCGCCGCACCGATCTCCGCCATCGTCTCTTCGACGTACTCGAGCTTTCGCATCGCGGGCCAGCCGCGGTACTGCTTCCGCCACGGCGAGCGCGGCCGGAGCCACACGGCGAACGTCTCCGCGAAGTCCTCGAACGGGTGGCTCTGCGCGTACCAGAGCTCGAGGTGCACGACGTAGCTCCGGCTGTACGGCCGCGGCTGGTAGTTGCGCGGATACGGCTGCGAGGACTTCCCGAAGAGGTCGCGCCACCCTTTCCGCCGGTGCAGGCGGTACGCCGTGTCGAAGGCGTGTCCGGTCTCGTGGCGGAGGATCCGCATGCACGCGTCCTCGGTGCCGCCGATGAGCTCGCGCATCATCTTCTTCTCGAGCCGCGCGAGGCGCGGGTGCGCGAGGTAGAACGGGATCGCGACGCCGGGGATCGCGTCCGGCGAGAACCAGTCCTCCGCGAGCCAGAAGTGCGGCCGGAACTCGAGACCGCGCGCCGCGAGCTCGCCGTGCAGGCGCCCGATCCGCCGCTCGAGCGGCGTGCCCTCGATCGCGAGGTCGAGATCGCAGAGCCGAAGGTCGAGGAGGTCCTCCTCCCGGAGGTCCGAGAGCTTCTCGCGTCTCTCGCGGTGCCGGCGTCGCCGCATGCGGGTCATTCGGGCTACGGCAGCTCCGCCTGGAACTTTCGGGCGTGATTCGCCTCCGCGACCGGGAAGCTCGACTCCCAGCAGGCTCCGCCGTCCAGCTGAACGAGCTGAGCGATCACGGGCGGCGTCAAGGGGAGCCCGGGGAGCCCGAGCTCTGCGCCGGCGCCCTTCACCTTGAGGAACGGCTGCGAGAAATTAATCTTGATCTTCTGCATCCCGATCGCCTCTTCCGACAGGTCCTTGTATCGCAGATTTCCGCGGCCGTCGGTGCTCCACCGCTCTCCTTTCGGCAGGGCGCCGCCCAGCACGAGGCCTGCCTGGTCGTAGAGGCAGAGCGCGAGATCGGTCTGGTTCGCAGGCTCGCCGACTTCTGATTCGGCGATCGCGCCGTCCTGCCACGCCCAGTTGAGGCGGTCCCTGAGGTCGTCGAACGGATGCTTCTTGAGCGTGAGCTTCCCCGAAGCTCCCGCTTCGCACCCCGTGCGCGGCGCGGGCGGGCACGGCGGACCCTTCACGATGCGAAAGTGGTCCGTGACCTGAGCCTCGTCGTTGAGGAACTTCGCGTCGAGCGTGTCGTCGTCGATGTCGATCACCATCGACCCGAGCTCGAGTAGGCCGATCCGGTGCGCGGGGTGATCGAGCGTCTCGATCCGCACCTGGCTGGAGCTGCCGCACACCACGTGAACTTCGCCTTCGTGCGGGGCCGGCCCGACGGTACTCTTCCGGTAGGCGCCGTCGCCTGTCGGGTTGCCGTCGCCGGAGTCGAGAGCGTGCGTCGCCAGATCGAAGCTGCTCGAGAACCCGTAGTGACCGTCCAGCAGATAGCTGCGCTCGTACGAGTGGCTATGGCCGGTCAGCACGAGGTCCACGCCGTAGTCCTCCAGGGTGGGAAGGACGTTCTCGCGCATGTTGATCTCGTTTCCCTCGAAATCCGAGTCGTGCAGGCGGCCTCTCGAGTACGGGGGGCGATGCCAGAAGGCGATGACCCAGTCGGCGGTCGTGGCTTCGAGGTCGGCGATGAGCCAGGTCATCATCGGGCCGGTGTAATCCGGCTGGCCGCCTCCGGTCGCGGGTCCCTCGGAATCGAGGACGATGAAGTGGACGTTGGCGTAGTCGAAGGAGTAGTAGGCCTCCGCCCCCGAGGCGACTCCGCCGGATTCTCCCGCGGTCGGAAAGGTGAAGAGGTCGAAGTAGGGGCCCGTCTCGGTGAAGTCGTTCGCCGAGAAGTCCTCGTGATTGCCGTAGGTCGACCACACGGGCGTATTGCGGAGCATGTCGTGGTGCATGTCGAAGAGGGCGGCCTGATAATTCGCATCGGTTCCGAGCAGGTAGGCGTTGTCGCCGAGGAGCAGCCAGAAATCCGCCGAGCTCGTGCCGTTGTACGCCTCGTAGGCGTCGCGGACGGCCATTCCGTTCGCGTCGGCGAAGCCTCCGTCTCCGGTCACCCAGAAGCGCATCGGCCTCGGCACACCCGGCGTGGGGTGTGCGCGGAAGAAGTGATCGGCATCGTCGCCGGCGAGGACGGTGCCGTCGGTCGTCCCGACCGCATAGAAATACTTGACGTCCGCGGAGAGGTCGCTCACGGGGACGACGTGCTCGGTCGTGACCGTTGCATCGTCGGCGAAGGAGGTGAGTGAGCCACTCGTCGTGCCGTACGAGACGCGGCTGTCGGTCGGCATGTCCGTACGCCATCGCACCACGATGCTGCCCGTAGTCGGCTTCTGCAGATACGGACCTCGCGTGACCGTGACGCCGAGCGCCTCGGAGGGAAAGCTAAAGGTGAGGAGTGCGAGCGCTAGGGGTGCGAGATGTGGTCTCACGGGTGTCTCCCTCCTTGGAGCCGCTCATCGCGAGCTCTCGACGTAGCCGCTCCGCCAGCTCTCGGCCGGCTCGGTTCGGATTGCGGGTTTGACGGGCCTCGAGCTGCCGGATCGCGCCGAGGCGCGCGGCGCGAGCATCCTCGCTCCGACCGGTCCGCTCGAGAAGCTCGGCACGTCGCGCGATCCATGCGACGCTCGTCGGTGTCGTTTCGAGAAGCCCGTCGAGCCGGGCCAGCGCTCGATCGAAGCGGCCGAGCCGGATCTCGAGCTCGATCGCCGGGAGCTCCAGTGAAGCGAGGTGGCCGAGACGCGCGACGCCCTCGTCCAGTGCTCCGACGGCTTCTTCGATTCGTCCGGCCGCCACGAGAGCGTTCTTCCGGATCACGAAGTGCTCCGGTCGCGGTTCGGGCATGCGCGCGATCGCCTCGCCGAAGTCTCGATCCGCCGCCTCGGAGTCGCCGAGCGCGAGGTTGACGCGTCCCCGCTCGAACCTCGCCTCGAAGGCGTCCGGTCGCTCCGCGAGCGCGCGGTCGTACTCATACTTCGCGAGGTAGGGAAGCCCGGCGGCGAGGAAGACGCCCGCTCGCGCGGATGATACAGCGGACGGTTCGGCACCGCGCTCGCGCGCATGGTCGAGCGATTCCAGGGCGGCGTCCCAGTTTCCCGCCTTCGTGCGGAGCTGCGCCTGGCGAAGCAGCAGGTCTGCGTCGTCGGGGTTCTCGATCAGGAGATCCGCGACCGCACGATCGACCACCGGGAGCTCGGGGTGACCCGCCGCGACCGTCGGAGTCATGAGCGCCAGGGCGAGTACGAGCCCGGCTCGTGGAAGGAAGCGGCTCAGGGCCACCCTGCGCCCGAATCGCGCCACGCGCGGATAATAGGCTCGATCTCCGATCGAGCGCAACGCGCTGCGGAGAGTCGTGTAGGGAACCCGGAAACTCCGAAGGATCGCCGTGTTCGGGCGCGCCGCGCCGTTCTCGGGCTCGTCACGGTCGGCCGCGCCTCCGCCGCCTGGGGCCCTCTTCTTCCGTCGGCCGGCCGAGGAAATCTTGGAGATCTTTCGAGAGCAGCGCCACTGCGGAATCGATCCGGTCGCGCTCGCCGCTCGTCAAGAGATCGAGGAGTAGTCCGCGGAAAGCCGCGATGTACATCGTCGAGAGCACGCGGCTCTTCTTCGGGGGGTGGCCGGCCGCGCGCAGGCCGGCTTCGAGAACGGACCGCAAGTCCGTCCTCGCCGACGCGAGGAAGCTGCCGTACGCTTCGGGGTCGCGCAGCGCGAGACCCCAGACCTCGAAGAAGAGCCGCAGGAACGCGTCCATGTGCGGCGACGCGTACCAGTTCCAGAGCCGCCAGAGATCGTCTTCGACCCTTCGTGCGCTCCTGACTGCTGTGGGAACCGAGACGATCGGTTCGCGAAACGATCGTTACATCAATCGGCCGGAGGAGTACAGTCGGAAAACGTGCGCGCGCTAGAGCCGGCGGCGACCGGACGTGATCTCCGCGTACACGTCCGTCCCGAGCGGCAGGTAGGTCCTCCGCTCGTCGTCGCGCACGAAGAGAGGGTCTCGCACCCGGCTCGGATCGAACCCCTCGTCCTGGAGGCGGACCTTCCGGTTCTTGAAGTTCCCGGTGATGTCGACCGCTTCCGCGACGCGGACGAACACCGGGCGCGCGTACGCGGGCAGCGTCTTCGTCGCGTGGGCGTGGAAGGCGGCCGGGTCGAACGGCTTCCCGTCCGCCGGGACGACGATCGCCATGCCGGCGCGGCCGTCGGCGCCGGGGATCTGCACGCCGTAGACCGCCGTTTCGTGCACGCCGGGGGCCTGGTTCAGGAGGTGCTCGACCTCCATCGTGGCGACGTTCTCGCCCTTCCAGCGGAAGGTGTCGCCGATCCGATCGACGAAGTAGTAGTAGGACGAGTAGTCCCGCTTCAGGAGGTCGCCCGTCCGCAGGTAGGTGTCGCCCTTCTCGAAGCAGTCGCGCAGGACCTTCTTCTCGTTGTGCTTCGGGTCCGCGTAGCCGTCGAAGGCCATCGGGCTCGAGCGTTCGATCTTGCCGAGGAGCTCGCCGGCCTCGCCGACCGCGCACTCGACGAGGAAGCCGTCCGGGCCGCGGACGAGGTCGCCCTTCTCGTGATCGTACCGCGCGAGCTTCAGCTGCTCGTGCATGAACGGCGCGCAGCGTCCGCACGAGCCGACGCGGCCGAGCCGGTTCTGCAGGCTGATGTTGCCCTCCGTCTGGCCGTAGGTGTCGATGACGAGCGGGATGCCGAAGCGCTCGCAGAACGCTTCCCAGATGTCGGGGCGGAGTCCCGGTCCCGTCGCGATGCGAATTTTGTGCTCGCGGTCACGCGGCGAAGGCGGCGTGCGCATCAGGTAGCGGCAGAGCTCGCCGACGTAGCAGAACACGGTGACGCCGTGCCGGCGCACGTCGTTCAGGAACTCGCTCGCGCTGAACTTTCTCCGTGTCGCGAACGCGGCACCCGTGTGGAAGGCGGGCGAGAACCCGACGAAGTTCGCGTACCCGTGATAGAGCGGCGTCGGCGCGTACACGCAGTCGTCCGGCTTCTCGCCGAGGAGCACCGCGAGCGAGTGTCCGCCGCTCGTGAAGCGGACGTGCCGCACGATCGCCGGCTTCGGAAATCCCGTCGTTCCCGAGGTGTAGATGTAGAGGAAGACGTCGCTCACCTTGACGTCGGGAATGTCCGGCTCGCTTTCGGAGGAGGCGTCGATCTCCTCGGGAAGCGAGCGGAAGCGCGACCCCTCGACGACGATTTCGGGCGCGTCGGCGTAGACCGCGAGGTCGCCGACCTTCTCGAGCAACGGCAGCATCGAACGCGCGCAAGGCCGGTCGACGACCGCGATCTTCGCTCCGGAAGCGCGGTGGACGTGCGCGAGCGCCTCGCCCTCGAGGTGCGTGTTGATGAGCGCCGCGATCGCTCCGAGCTTGGCGCAGGCCCCTTGCGCCATGAGCATCGCCGGAGAGTTCTCCATCATCACGTTGACGACGTCGCCCTTCCCGACGCCGTTCTTGTGCAGCATGTTCGCGTAGCGATTGACGCCGGCGTTGTATGCGCCGAAGGTCACCGCCTCGTCCTCGAAGCGGAGCGCCACGCGATCGGGGATCTTCTCGGCCTGGTCGCGGCAGACGTAGCCCATCGTGCGGAAGGCGCCGGCACCGGCGCTCTGGAGCGATCGCCGGATCTCGAGGAAGCGGGGCAGCTCGATGAGATCGACGGCGAGCGTCGCGGCGCGAGTCAGCAGATCCACGTGCGGGAACCGTTAGCAGGGTTCACCGGCAAAGCGGAACGACGGAGCGCTCTCCGCGTCACGCGCGTGCCAGTGCAGCGGAAAGTGGGCACGCCGCGGTTCGCGGTGCACAGTTCGCGCGGCAGCGCCTGCCACGAATCCCTTGGATTCTCGGCTTTGCGACGTTGGCACCTGCGTTGCTGACTCCTGCGCGTCGGCTCGATCCGAGCTCCACGAACGTGGGCTCGAAGAGCGAGCACGCCATGGAGGATCTCATGCTCGGCCGTAGGAACTCGTTCGCCCCGGCAATGCTGCTCGCTGCAGCGCTCGGCACCGCCGCGATCGCCTCGCGCCCCGTCGACGCGGGCGCCGCGGTCGTCTGCCAGACGCCCGCTTCGGAAGCGCTGCAGGTGCGTCACGAGACCGGCTGCACGGCCACCGAGGTCGAGCTGCCGATCGAGGTCGTCACCGTCACCGTCAGCGCGTTAGCGGCGCCTGCGGAGCCACGCGAAGGCGAGCAGCACGGCGGCTCCGAGAGCTCCGAGCGCTCCGACTACGGGCCAAGGTGAGTCGGGCTCGTCGGTCTCGGTCGGAAGCGGCGGCGCGGCCTTCGTGTCGTCCGCCGCTTCCGGCTCGTCTGCTTCCGGCTCGTCCTCGGCGGCGACGGGCAGAGCCTCGCGCGGAGGCGGACGCCAGCCGCCGTCCGCTTCGATGCGCGCTAGCGTCGTGCGCGCGAGATCGCAGCCGCCGAGCGCGTAGAGCGTGCCGCGCTTCTCGAACGCGCCGAACGGCAGGTCTCGATAGTTGTCGATCCACTTGCGCAGGATCCCGTACGGCTCGAGGTCTCGGATGCGGCTCGAAGCGCGTTCGCTCGGTCCCGCGTCCCGCGGGCAGGCCGCGACGAGCTCCGCGAGCGCGTTGCGGGCGGCGTCGATCTCACCCGCGCCGAGGCGCGCCCGCGCCGCGGCGTAGCGTGCGTCGTCGGCTCCTTCGCCGCCGCTCGCCGCGATCGCGTCGAAGACCGCAGCCGCCTCGGCGAACTCGCCCGCCTCCATCAGCGCGCTTCCGCGCGCGAACTGGACGGCCTCGATGACGCCCGGCGGAGCGCTCTCGTCCGGTGCCGCTTGCTCGAGATCCTCGAGCATCATGATCGCTTCGTCCGTGTCGCCCATGGCCGCGGCGGTCTGTGCCTCGGCGACGTTCGCGAGCCAGCGCGCGCGATCGAGGCCGCCGGAGGAGATCTCGGACGCCGTCGCGAAGGCGGCGCGCGCGGCGGGGAGGTCTCCCTTGCGGACGGCGATCATGCCGAGGCCGAGGCGTGCGTAGCTCACCAGAAGCGAGCCGGGAGGCGTCTTCGGGCTCTCGTCGACCATCTTCTCGAAGTAGCGCTCCGCGTCCGAGAGCTTGCCGCGCCGGAAGTTGGCGTCCGCGACGACGAGCAGGACGTCGATCCCCTGGCCGTCGACTCCGTCGCGGGCGCGCAGAAGGACCTCGTCCCGGGTGCCGACGGGATCTGCCGCGTACCTCCCGATCAGAGCCGCCCAGTCGTCGGGCTTTGCCGCCTGCGCGCCTCCTTCGGGAGCGGCCGCGAGCATCGCGAGGAGGGCGAGGCACGCGGTGAATCGGGTCCGGTCCATCCGCCGACTATACGATAGGGGGTCCGGTTCGATAGGGGGGCATCGGACCAGGGCTCGAGTGGCAGCCCTGGTCCGATAGGGGGGCATCGGACCAGGGCTCGAGTGGCAGCCCTGGTCCGATAGCCGGGTAACGAACCGGACCCCCTTCACGGCCCCTTCGATTCCGTACCCGTCGCCGCTTCGCCGCGTGCCGGATCTCCACCGAGGGGCGGCTCTGCCAGGAGCGCCGCCGTGAGGACCACCGTGGAAACGCCTCTCGCCATCCTTCGAGGCTACTCCCCTCCGATGCGAAGTGACAGGCGGCCGCCCGCCCTTGCTCCCCCCGCCCGGGACACTAGGCTTTGGAGGCGATGCTCCGGCGAATCGACCTCGAAGGCTGCCTCAATTTCCGCGACCTCGGCGGCTACGCCACGACGGACGGACGCCGCGTGCGCTGGCGAACCGTGTTCCGAAGCGACGCTCTCGGCCATCTCACGCCGGGCGACGTCGCTCGCATGCGCGACGAGCTCGGCATCAAGGACGTGGTCGACCTTCGCTCGACCGCCGAGCGCCGGGCGGACGTGACCGCGCCGCTCGCGCGCGAGCCGATCCAGGTCCATCACGTCGCGCTCTTCGACGGCGAGACGCGCGAGACACGAGAGGCGCGCGCGCGGAGGACGGCTTCGGAAGAGCGTCTGATGACGCTCGCGGACCGCTACGTCGCACTCGCCGAGCTTGCGGGCGATCGCATCGCACGCGCCGTGACGATCCTCGCGGAATCGGACGGCGGCTGCGTCGTGCACTGCGCCGCGGGAAAGGACCGCACCGGCGTCGTCTCGGCGATCGTCCTCGGCGCGCTCGGCGTCGGCCCCGAGGACCTCGCGGAGGACTATGGAGCGACGCGCGAGAACCTCGATCGCATCGTGCAGCGTCTGCGCTCGACCGAAGGCTACGACACGATGCTCGGCGCGCTTCCTCCCGAGACGATGCACGCGGATCCGGAGACGATGGCCGATCTCCTCCGCAGGCTCGACGAGCGCTTCGGCTCGGTTCGCGAGTACCTGCGCTCGGTCGGCGTTGCCGGCGACACGCTCGCGCGCCTCGAAGCACGCCTCCTCGAATAGCGGCAACGACTGGGAACGAGAATGGCTCGCTACGACTACGATCTCTTCACCATCGGCGCCGGCTCCGGAGGAGTCCGCGCGAGCCGCATGTCCGCCTCGTACGGCGCCCGCGTCGCGGTTGCCGAGGAGCGGCGACTCGGCGGCACCTGCGTCAACGTCGGCTGCATCCCGAAGAAGCTCCTCGTCTACGCCTCGCACTTCTCCGAGGACTTCGAGGACGCGCATCCCTTCGGCTGGACCGTGGGCGAGCGGACGTTCGACTGGGCGACGCTGATCGAGAACAAGGACCGCGAGATCGCGCGCCTGAACGGCGTCTACCGCCGCATACTCGACGACCACGAGGTCGAGGTGTTCGAGGAGCGCGCCGTCGTCGTCGATCCGCACACGGTCGAGGTCGCCGGAAAACGCATCACCGCCGAGCACATCCTGATCGCGACGGGAAGCTGGCCGCGCATGCCGGAAGGACCGGGCGCGGAGCTCGCGATCAGCTCGAACGAGATGTTCCACCTGAAGCGGCAGCCGAAGCGCGCGCTCGTCGTCGGCGGAGGCTACATCGCCGTCGAGTTCGCGGGGATCCTGCACGGCATGGGCTCGCAGGTGACGCTGATCTACCGCGGCGCGTGCTTCCTGCGCGGCTTCGACGACGACGTCCGCTCGACCCTCGCCGCGGAGATGAAGAAGAAGGGGATCGATCTCCGCTTCGAGCGGCGCCTCGACGAGATCGAGCGCACCGGTGCGGACGGCTCCCTGCGCGTGAAGCTCGACGACGGAAGCGTGCTCGACGTCGACCAGGTGCTGTGCGCGATCGGCCGCGTGCCGCTGACGGCCGGCATCGGCCTCGAGGAGGCGGGCGTGAAGCTCGCGCCGCAGGGCGCGATCGTGGTCGACGAGTACTCGCGGTCGTCCGTGCCGAGCATCCACGCGATCGGCGACGTCACCGACCGGATCAACTTGACGCCGGTCGCGATCCACGAGGGCATGTGCCTCGCGGCGACGCTCTTCCGCGGGAATCCGACCGCGCCGGACCACGAGAACGTCGCCTCCGCGGTCTTCAGCCAGCCGAGCATCGCCACCGTCGGGCTGACCGAGGCGAAGGCGCGCGAGCGCCATGGGCAGGTGCGCGTCTACCGGACGCGCTTCCGCTCCCTGAAGCACGCCGTGACGGGCCGCGACGAGATCACGATGATGAAGCTCGTCGTCGACGCGGCGACGGACCGCGTCGTCGGGGCCCACATGGTGGGGAGCGAAGCCGCGGAGATCGTTCAGGGCTTCGCGGTCGCGGTGAAGGCGGGCGCGACGAAGGCGATGTTCGATGCGACGCTCGGCATCCATCCGACCGCGGCGGAGGAGTTCGTCATCATGCGCGATCCGCTCGCGCCGCCGGAAGAGAACGGCTGAGGCGCTGCGGCGCGGCTCACTTCCGGATCTCGAGCCGATCGCGCTCGGCGGAGATGACCGAGAGCTTCTGCTCCGTTCCGTCCGGAAACCTCAGCAGGATCTCGCTCCCGTCACCCGGAGCCTGCCACGTGCATTCCTTCGCGTCGGTCCCGTCGCGCGCGGCGATCGCGAGGTAGGCGCCGGTGCGGTCGGGCCGGAGCTCGTATCCGACCCGACCGCGCGAGCGCGGAAACGCGAACTCCTTCCGGCGAAACACTCTCGTCGTGGGCGCGTCCTCTTCGTGCGAATGACGCCACGTGCCCACGTAGAGCTTCTCGCGCTCGGTCAGCACGGCAAGGCGTCGTGCCTTTCTCCTCGCGACGCCGCCCGGTCGTGGCGCTCGAGCGAGGCGGCGATCGCCGCGGGGATCGGCTGGCCCGTGCGCTCGCTGACGAAGAGATACTCGCCGGCGGGGTTCACCTCGAGGAACACGTGGTCGCCGTCCGGCGTCACGCGGAGGTCGATCGCGCCGTACTGGAGGTCGAACGCGCGCATGAGCTGAAGCAGCTTCTCCGCGACCTGTGGCGGAAGCTCGTACGGCTCCGTCTTCGCGCTCGCGATCCCGGGGCGGTAGTCGGCCGCGTACTGCGCTTCGGAGCGGAAGGACGCCGCGAAGATGTCGTCCTCGACGACGGTGACGCGGAGGTCGAGGTCGGCCGGGACGTAGCGCTGGAAGATCACGGGCGCGTAGCGAACCGAGTCGAGGAGCTCGACGTCTTCCGCGCGCATCAGGAGCGTTTCGCGAGGCGCTTGCGCGATGTTCCGGAACGCCTTCCGCACAACGCTCCCGACGCCGTGGCGAGAGACGAAGTCCTCGGCCGTTTCCGGCTCGTTCGTGACGAGAGTATCCGGGATCGAGAGGCCGACGCGGCGAGCGACCTGGAGCTGTCGGATCTTTCGCTGCGCGACTTCGTCTGCGGTCGGTGGGTTCATCCAGAAGCAACCCATCGAGTACCACACTCCGAGGAGCGCCTCGTTCGTCTCCGACCACGCGAAGAGCTGCGCGGTCGAGTCCGTGAGGTCCTCGTGGAACCCATACGGGCTGATCCGGCGGTACCACACGGCGCCGACCTTGCACAGACAGAGAGCTTCGCTCGAGGGGAGCTTGAGCTCCAGGCACTCGCGGCCGTTCGAGAGCGCGGCCGCGAGGCCGAGAGCCTTCGGGAACGACGCCGTGTCGACGACGACGGATTCGGCGTGCAGGTGTCGTCGCACGGCGTCGACGTGCCCGTTGTTCGGATGGCTGACGATGAGGATCATGCGCGTCGCTACGCCGTCTGCGAGACGAGCTGCTGGTAGAGAGCGACGGCTTCTCGCCATGCCGCGTGGCCGGCCGCGTCGAGCCGTCCTGCGGCGGCGAGGCGGGTGTACTGCGCGAGGAGCTGAAGCACGAGCTGCGCGAGCGCCGCGGTGGATGGACGCCCGCCCGCCGTCGGCGCCTGCATGCCGGCCGCCGGAGTCGCGAGGACGAACGGCATTCCGCCGCCACCGCCGCCCGGGAACCCCGGGGAAGCCGCCTCCGAAGGGGAAGTCGACCGGCGGTTCGAAGAACGACTTCGGCGGATCGGTGATGCTCTTCGGAGGGTTGTCCGCGAAGAGGGACTTCCCCGGCTCCTGAATCGGATCCTTGTGGAACTCCTTCGGGAAGTCCTTGATTCCGTCCTTCGGGAGGTCCTTCGGCGGATCCTTGGGTAGGTCCTTGACGAACTCCTTGATCGGCTCCTTCGGGAAGTCCTTCGGTCCGTCCTTCGGAAACTCCTTGATCGGCTCCTTCGGAAGCTCCTTGATCGGCTCCTTCGGCGGATCCTTCGGGAACTCCTTGATCGGCTCCTTCGGGAGCTCCTTGATCGGCTCCTTCGGCAGCGGCTTCCCGCCGCACGGAATCGAGGTTCCGATCGCGCTGCGGGTGCTGTCGAGCGCTGCCTGCATGCGCGTGACCTGACCCGCCGTGAACATCATCATCGCCGCGTCGTCGACGTAGTCCATGTAGTTCATGAACATGTCGCCGTTCGGCCCGTTTCCGCAGCTCACAGACGGGAACGTCGGCTTGCCGACGTTCGCGCCTCCCTGGTTCGGCGTGTCGGCGACGAAGTCGTCGCCCGCGCAGCCGGTGCCGTCGTCGCCCCAGATGTGCCGCAGGTCGAGCCAGTGACCGACCTCGTGCGTCGCCGTACGACCGCGATCGAAGGGTGCTGCCGCCGTGCCGGTCGTGCCGAACGCGGAGTGCAGGATCACGACGCCGTCCGTCTCCGCGGGACCGCCAGGGAACTGCGCGTAGCCGAGGAGGCTGTCGCCGAGCGGGCAGACCCAGATGTTCAGGTAGTGGTCGCTCGGCCACGCGTCGTGTCCGCCGCTCGAGGAGAACTTGACCGAGTCGTCGTCGACGAACTCCGTCTTGGCCGTCGCCGTTCGCGTGATGCCGTCCGTCGCGTTGCCGTCGGGATCGACGTCCGCGAGCTCGAACTCGATGCGTGCGTCCGCCGCGAGCGGTGCGAAGACGGCCGGTACGGAGCCGATGTCCGCGTTCTTCTTCCGGAAGTCCGCCGTCAGAACCTCGATCTGGCTCTCGATCTGCTCGTCCGAGATGTTCTGCTCGGGGGTGTTGTGGACGACGTGCACGACGACGGGAATCTTCGTGCAGCCGCTCCGCCCGGCGACGCCGAGCATCGCGGCGCGCATCGCTCGGTTCTCGCTCGCGTCGCGCGCCGCCCGATAGCCAGGCGCCGTGCGCAGCAAGCGCTCGTGGACCGGCATCGTGCCGCACGAGCGTTGCTTGGGCATGTTCTTCGACGGACCCCGACCGCTTGTGCTCTTGGGCATGATACTTGACCTCCCGTTCTTCGTTGGACTGCGAATTCGTGAGAGCAGGATCTGCGCCAGCGTTCGGCGTGCCGCGGATGCGACGCCTCCATCGACGTCCGCGCGAGAAGCGCGCTCCGAGCGTCCAGCGGGCTGGACACAAGGCGCAGGCGCGGGTCCGGATCGCCGGACACTCTGCTCGAAGAAGCGCGGCGGGTGGCAGCCCCCGGGAGCAACGGCTAATTCACGCACCCATGGCGCGGATCAACGACAACTACCGGAAGCTCAAGGCCGGCTATCTCTTTCCCGAGATCGGACGCCGCGTGGCGGCGTTCCAGAAGGAGAGCCCTGACGCCAAGGTGATCAAGCTCGGCATCGGCGACGTCACGTGTCCGCTGGTGCCGGCGGTCGTCGAAGCGTTTCGTGCCGCGGTCGACGAGATGGGAACGTCGGACGGCTTCCGCGGCTACGGTCCCGAGCAGGGGCATTCTTTCCTGATCGATCTGATCCGCGAGCACGATTACGCGTCTCGCGGCGTCTCGATCGACGCCGACGAGCTCTTCGTCTCGGACGGCTCGAAGTGCGACAGCGGCAACATCCAGGAGATCTTCGGAACCGACAACGTCGTCGCGCTGACGGATCCCGTCTATCCGGTGTATCTCGACACGAACGTGATGGCGGGCCGCACCGGCGAGGCGGGCGACGACGGCCGCTACGCGGGCATCGTCTACCTCCCGGCGACGGCCGAGAACGGCTTCGCTCCGGAGCCGCCGCGCGCGCACGCCGACCTCCTCTATCTCTGCTCGCCGAACAACCCGACGGGCGCCGTCGCGACGAAGGCGCAGCTCGAGCGCTGGGTCTCCTGGGCGCGCGAGCACGACGCGGTGATCCTCTTCGATGCGGCCTACGAAGGCTACATCTCCGATCCGTCGCTGCCGCACTCGATCTACGAGGTCGAGGGAGCGCGCGAGGTCGCGATCGAGTTCCGGAGCTACTCGAAGACGGCGGGATTCACGGGCACGCGCTGCGCGTTCACGGTCGTCCCGAAGGCGGTGCAGGGCCGTGCCGCGAACGGCGAAGCGGTCTCGCTGAACGCGCTCTGGAGCCGGCGTCACACGACGAAGTTCAACGGCGTCTCCTATCCGGTGCAGCGCGCCGCGGCGGCCGTCTACGGCGCCGAGGGCAAGAAGCAGACGCGCGAGATCATCCGTTTCTACATGGAGAACGCACGTCTCATCCGCGCCGGGCTCGGCGCCGCCGGCATCCAGACGTACGGCGGCGAGAACGCCCCGTACATCTGGCTCCGCACGCCGGGTGGACTCTCCTCGTGGGACTTCTTCGATCGCCTGCTCCGCGGGGCACACGTCGTCGGCACGCCGGGCTCGGGCTTCGGTCCTTCCGGCGAGGGCTACTTCCGTCTCTCGGCGTTCAACTCGCGCCAGAACGTCGAGGAAGCGATCGCGCGGGTGGCTCGAGTCCGCTGGTGACCGCAGAGCCGCCGCTTCGCATCCTCCACGTCGTCCAGGGATACGCGCCGGCCGTCGGCGGCACCGAGCGCGTCATCCAGCGTCTCTCCGAAGAGCTCGTCGCGCGCTACGGCGACGAGGTCACCGTC
>VGTG01000080.1 GCA_016874795.1 Deltaproteobacteria bacterium
CGGGGCCCGAGGTGCGCGCGGCGCGCCTCGCAGAAGCGCTCACCGGTCTCGGGCGCGCACGCGGGAGGACGTCGGCGGAGGTCCGCGGGTGACGGGCGATCCGTCGGTGGCCGCCGTCGTCGTCAACTACAACGGCGGCGCCGTGACGCGGACGTGCATCGACTCGCTTCGGCGCGGCGTCGGTCCGCGCGTCCGCGTGATCGTCGCGGACAACGCTTCGCGCGCCGACGAGCGCGCCGAGCTCGAGCGCGCCTACGCGGGGGCAGAGGACGTCGAGCTCGTCTGGCTGTCCGAGAACCGTCACTTCGCGGGCGGGGTCAACGCGGGAACGGAGCGCGCTC
Source organism: Deltaproteobacteria bacterium (assembly GCA_016874795.1). GTDB lineage: Bacteria > Desulfobacterota > Binatia > UBA12015 > UBA12015 > VGTG01. Next base: position 342 of record VGTG01000080.1, read on the forward strand.
TCGCCGCCGGCGCGAGCCACGTGCTCGTCCTGAACAACGACACCGAGATCGCCCCGGACTGCGTGAAATGGCTCGTCGCCGCGGCCGAAGCGATCCCGGACGCCGGCATCGTCGGCCCGGCACTCCTCGACCTGACGAGCCGCGAGCCGCTCTCCCTCGGCGAGCGCTACGCGCCGTGGTGCCTCGCGGCGCCGCGGACGTGGCTGCGCGTCCGGTCGGCGGGCGACGGTCTTTCCTACCGCGTCGGCGGCGTCATGGGCTCCGCTCTGCTCGTGACGCGCGAGTGCTTCGAACGCGTCGGTCCGTACCGGGAGGACCTTCTCGTCTACTACGAGGAGGTCGACTTCTGCCTGCGCGCCCGCGCGCTCGGCTACGCGCCGTTGATCGAGCCGCGCGCGGTCGTGCTGCACGACGGCATGCGCGGGTTCGCGGCCGGCTTGACACCCTACGCGGCGCGCTTGAAGACGCGAAACCTGCTCCTCCTGATGCGGGCGCACGGCGCCGGACCTGCGTGGCTGACGTTCGCGCCGACGTACGCGGGGCTCGTGCTCGCGAGCGCCGCTCTCTACGGCCTGCGCGGCCAGTGGAGCGTCGTGCGGGCGCTTCTCGAGGGCGTGCGCGACGGCTTCGGCAGCGCCCTCGCCGCGGCGCCGCGCTGGGCCGGATCGCGCGCGTGAGGCGGCTTCGCGTCGCGATCGGGGCCGTGGCCGGCGTGACCGGCGGTCCTGCGACGTATGCGGTGGAGCTCGTCCGCGCGCTCGCGACGCTCGAGTCGGCCTTCGACTCGCGGCTCGACCTGACGGTGCTGACGGACCGAGCGGATCTCTTCGGCGGCCTGCCCGGCGTCGAGGTCGTCGAGCTGCCGCTCGGCTCCGCGTGGTCGCAGCCCTGGTGGGACAACGTCGCCGTCCCGCGCGCCCTGCGCCGGCTCGGCGCGGACGTGTACCACGGAACGAAGAATGCCCTGCCGCTCGTCGGCGGGGGCGACGTCCCCCGCACCGTCGTGACGATCCACGATCTCGCGGTCTACGCGGAGCCGGAGACCTTCTCGTGGGCGCAGCGGCTCCAGCTTCGCGTCCATCTGCGACATGCCGGGCGGAGCGCGGATCGCGTCATCTGCGTCTCGCAGCACGCCGCGGGTGACGTCGTGGAGCGTCTCGGCGTGCCGCGCGAGCGCATCACCGTCGTGCCACACGGGATCGGCGCCGCGTTTCGTCCGCTCGCGGGTGGAGCGGCGCGTACCGTGGTGCGACAGGAGTACGGCGTCGGGCCGGCCGGCTTCCTGCTCGCCTACGTCGGAACGGCGCAGCCGCGGAAGCGGATCGAGGTCGCGGTGGCCGCGGCTTCGCGGCTCGTCGACGAGGGGCTTCCCGTCACGCTCGCGATCGCGGGCCGAAGGCGTCCCGGATACGCGCCGGACTTCCTCGAGCGGCCGCCGCCGTTCGTGCGCGTCGTGGGCGAGGTGCCCTCCGAGCAGCTCGTCGCGCTCCTCGGCGCCGCCGACGTGATGGTGAGCCCGTCGACATACGAGGGTTTTGGCTTGACGTTCGCGGAGGCGATGGCGTGCGGCTGTCCGGTCGTCGGCGTCGCGGTGACGTCGGTGCCGGAGGTCGTCGGGGAGGGCGGCATCCTCGTCGAGCGCTCGGACCCGGAGCTCGTCGCGGACGCGATCGGCTCGTTGCTGCGCGATCCGGCTCTCCGGGCGCGCACGGTCGCGGCCGCGCGCGCGCGCGCCGCCGCGCTGTCGTGGGAAGAGGCCGCGCGCCGGACCGCCGAGGTGTACCGTGCCGCCGCCGCCGGCTGATCGAGCCGTGCCGTGGGCGTCGGGGGAAGGGGATCCGTCGCTCGGCCGGCGGATCGTCGAGGGCCTGCTCGTCGCTCTCGTGGCTCTCGCCTGCCTCTGGCCGTTCCGACTGTACGGTTTCGATCTCGTCGACGAAGGGACGCTCCTCGTGCAGATCGAGCGCGCCGCGGCGGGCGAGAGGCCGTACGTCGACTTCGAGACGGGCTACACGCCGATCTACTTCCTCCTCGAGAGCGCTCTCCTGAACGTGGGAGGCGTCGTCGCGGTGCGGACGGCGGGCGTCCTCTTGCACGCGGCGACGGTCGCGTTCGTCTGGATCACCGTCCGAGGCTTCGGCGGCGTCCTCCTCGCGGCAGCGGTGGCCGCGCTCTACACGGCGTTCCTCTTCCCGGTGTCGCTGCGGAACGGAGCTCCGTTCAACATTCCATATCCCGCTTGGATCGCGGCCGCTCTCGCGCTTCGCGTCGTGTGCGACACGGCGGGTGCTGCCTTCCGGGGGAGCGATCCGAAGCGACGAAGGCAGTACCTCTGGGGCGTCGGGCTCGGAGCGGGGTTCATCTTCTCCGTCAAGCCGAACGCGGGGCTGCTCGCGGTCGCGGGAGCGGCTCTCGCGCTCGCCGCGACGTGGTCGCGCGAGAGCACGATCGATGGAGCCGTCGCGAGCGTCCTGCGCTTCGCGGCACCGCTCGCGTGCGTCGTCCTCTTCGGGTCGGCGCTGCTCGGCGCGTACGCGCCCGCGCTCTTCCTTCCCGTGGTCCTCGCGGCGTGGGCGAGCCGTCCCTCCGAGCTGGGGACCGGGCGGGCGGTCGAGTCCTCTCTCGTTCTCGCCGGGGGCTTCCTCGTCGTCCTGCTGCTCTGGGTCGTCCCACTCCTCCGCGCACTCGGCCCGAGCGAGGTCGCGCGGAACGTGCTCCTGCTCGACGGCGGCGTGATCGCGGCCTATCTGCAGCCGTTTCCCTGGCCCTCCGCCTCGACGGTGCTGCTCGCGCTCGGGCTCGTCGCCGGCGCGCTCGCCGCGCACCGCCGTCCCGACCTCGCTCCGTGGGCGGTCGTCGCGAGCCTCGTGGGTGGCGTCCTCGCCGGAGCGTTCGAGGGAGCGCGCCTCGCGGCCGAGAGCGCGCTCCTCTGGCTCGGTCCGCTCGCACTCTCGATCGGGCTCGCCGACCGGGAGCTCCGCGCGGACGCACGCGCGCGCTCGTTTCTCGTCTTCTCCGCGATCTGGTCGCTGCAGCTCTTCCCGCGTCCCGATCTGATCCACGTCGCGATGGGTGCGCCGCCCGTCGCCGTCGCAGTGGCGCTCGTCTGGCAGCGCTACGCCGCGCTCTGGCGTGCGGCGGCTTCGCCGCGCGCCCGGCAGCTCGTTCCCCTCGCGGCGACCGCGGTCGTCGCGGCTCTCGCGCTCGGCCGCGTCGCGCCGACGCTCGGACCGCGCCTCCTCGAGCCGGCGACCGCTCTCGCCCTCGGGCCGCGCGCTCCGCTCGTCGTGCTCGCGCGTCACGCCGACGAGTGGCGTCCGATCGAGGAGCTCGTCGCGGCGATCCGCGAACGAACCGATCCCACGGAGACGGTGTTCGCGTTCCCGGACGTCGCCGGCCTGGGCTTCCTCGCGGAGCGTTCGCAGCCGTACTTTCATCTCTACTTCGTTCCGGGTCGGCCGGACCGCACCGGGGAGGAGAGGGCGCTCGCGCGCTTGCGCGAGGTCGAGCCGCCGCTCGTCGTCCGCTGCCCGCCGCACGTCGAGGCGTTCGCCGACGCGCCGTCGTACTTCGCGCGCCTCGGCGAGGAGCTGCGAAGCGGCTGGAGGACCGTGGCGGAGATCGACGGATGCGTCGTCGCCGAGCGGCGCGACTGATCTCCAGGCTTTCGCCGCTGCGTGGAAAACCCTAGGGGGAAGCGTTGGCTTCGAGCTTCGACACGACCGCCGGAACGCCGTCCGCACCGGCAGCCGCTCGCGTCGCGGTCGTCGTGCTGGACTGGAACGGCGGCGCGGAGACGCTCCTCTGCCTCGAGCGACTGCACGAAACGCGCTCGCCGGATCTCCGCGTCTACCTCGTCGACAACGCTTCGCGCGAGCCGGTGCAGGGCGAGGCGAAGCGACGCTTCCCCGAAGTCGTGGCGATCCGGAACGAGCGGAACCTCGGCTACGCCGGCGGGAATAACGTCGGCATCCGCGCGGCGCTCGCAGACGGGGCGGAGTGGGTGCTCGTCCTGAACAACGACGCCTTCGTCCGGCCCGACACGATCGTGTCGATGCTCGCCGCGGGGGCGCGTCGGAACGACGACGGTCCGGTCGCCGCCGTCGGCGCGCGCATCCTCCGCGCGGACGAGCCCGGGTGCCTCTGGATGGCGTGGGGCGAGGTGACGTACCGGCAGAGCCTGGTGCGCCTCGTCGGCGAAGGAGAGCGCGACGGTCCGGAGTTCGCGAGCGATCGCGACGTGCCCTGGGTGTCGGGCGCCGCGATCCTGCTCTCGCGCCACGCGCTCGAGGATGTCGGACTCTTCGACGAGGCGTACTTCGCGTACCACGAAGAGGTCGATTGGTGCGCGCGCGCCCGCGAGCGCGGGTTCCGCGTCGTCTACGCCGGCGCGGCCGCGGTCGAGCACCGGGGCGAGGCGAGCTCCGGCGGGCGGAGCTACGTCGGTCGGAAGCAGTATCTCGCGGCGCGGAACATGGTCCGCTTCGTGCGGCGTCACGGCTCGCCGGCGGAGCGCTTCCGTTTCGCGGCGTTCCTCGTCGGGACGTTGCCGCTGCAGCTCGTGAAGCGGACGTTCACGGCCGAGCAGTACGGCGTGTGGCTCAAGATCCGCGGCATCGCGGACGCTCTACGCGAGCGCCCGATCCCGCGCGGCGAGCTCGGGCTCGACGGATGAGCGGCGCGTGAACGTCGGACCTCTCGCACGCGGCAGCGCGCTCGGGCTCGTCACCCTCCTCGTCGAGAAGGCCGCTTCGCTCGTCCTGGTGGTCGCGCTCGCGCGACTGCTCTCGCCGACGGACTACGGCCGCTACAGCTTCGTCGTCGCGTACTTGACGCTCTTCCAGATCGTCGCGGACTTCGGGATCGAGCCGATCCTGCTGCGCCGCCTCGCGCAGGAGCCGGCGCAGCGCCGGCGATGGATGGCGGGAGCGCTCGGGTTGCGCATCGCCATGGCGATCGCGAGCGTCGCGCTCGCGGTCGTGCTCGTGCCGGTCGCGGCTCCGGGCCAGCCCGACCTGCGTCCGATCGTGGCCTTCGGCGCGGTGGGTCTGCTCTTCGCGGCGCAGCCGGGCTACCGGGCGTTGCTCCGCTCCGAGCAACGTCTGGGCGGTGTCCTCGGGATCGCTGTCGCGGCGAACGTGACGCTCTTCGTCCTCGTCGGGATCGCGCTGGCGAGTGGCGGCGGGCTCCTCGAGGTGATGATCGCGATCTCCGCTGCGCACCTCGCCGGGTTCCTGCTCGCGGCCGTCGTGTGCCGTCCGCTCTTCCGGTTCCGTCTCGAGGTGGACCTCCCTCTCTGGCGCTCGTTCCTGCGCGAGTCGTGGCCCGTCGGTGCGAACCTGCTCGTGATCATGCTCGGGCTCCGCATCGCGCCGCTCCTCCTGATGTCGTTCCGCGGTCCGGTCGAGGTCGGCTGGCTCGCCTCGGCGACGCGTCTCGCGGAAGCGCTGAACCTCTTCGCGGACGGGCTGATGCTGGCGCTCTTCCCGGTGCTCGCGCGGCTCACGGCGGGAGATCCCGCCGCGGTGGTCGGGCTCGTCCGCGTGTGCGCGAAGGTGCTCTGCGCCGGTCTTCTGATGGTGATCCTCCTCGTCAGCGAGCTCGCGCCGGAGATTCTCGGGAGTCTCTTCGGGGCGGACTTCGCGCCCGCCGCTCCGGCGCTCGTCGTTCTGAGCTGGTTCGCTCTCCTGGCGGGGCTCGGGACGCTGTACGCGCACCTCCTCGTCGCGCTCGGGCGGCAGCGGGTACTGTTCGCGCTGAATGCGACGTCCGCGATCGCGCAGGTCGGTCTGCAGACGCTCCTCGTCTCGCGCTACGGGCTGATGGGCGCGGCTTCGGGCGCCGTTCTCGCGAGCGCGGCGAATCACGCGGCTCTCTACCTGCTTCCGGCGACGCGGTTCTGGATCCGGCCGTGCGTGCACGCGCTCGGCGGGCTCGTCGTCCTCGCAGGTTCGCTGCTCGTCCTCGCGGCTCTCGTGCCGGCAGGCGCGCCGCTGGTCCGCGCGCTGTTTCTCCCCGTGCTCTTCCTGGGGGTCGCCGTGGCGACCCGGCAGATCGGACCGGCCGACCTGCAGGAGCTTCGCGACGCGCTGCGCGCGGTCCGCTGAGGGCTTTTCTCCTTCACGCAGCGGAGCCGGTCTGCTAGGAGCAGCGGAGCCCACGCGACCGCCGAAGGATCACCCTTCGGCGCCTGTGGAGCTCGTCTCCCACCTTCGCGAGCGTACCCTCCCGTGCCCGAGAAGATCGCCGTCATCCCCACGTACAACGAGCGCGGCAACATCGAGAAGCTGTTGCCGGAGTTGCTCGATTTCGATCCCGAGATCGAGGTCGTCGTCGTCGACGATCGCTCGCCCGACGGGACGGCGGACCTCGCCGAGGAGATCGGGCGCGCGCGCGGCCGCGTGCACGTCGTGCGGCGGGCGCAGAAGGAAGGCATCGGGCCGGCGTACCGCTCGGGGTTCAAGAAGGCTCTCGAGCTCGGCGGCGAGCTCATCGTCCAGATGGACGCCGACTTCTCGCACCCGATCGCTTCGCTCCCCGACTTCTTCAAGAACGCGCAGGAGTACGACCTCGTGCTCGGCTCGCGCTACCTCGACGGCATCACGGTCGTGCGCTGGCCGATCGAGCGACTGCTGCTGAGCTACTTCGGCAACTACTACGTGCGGAAGCTGACGGGCCTTCCCGTGCGCGACACGACCGGCGGCTTCAAGTGCTGGCGCCGCGCGACGCTGAACGCGATCGACCTCGATCAGGTGCGCTCGAACGGATACTCGTTCCAGATCGAGATGACGTATCGCGCCTGGTGCAAGGGCGCGCGCATCCTCGAGGTGCCGATCATCTTCATGGACCGCGAGGTCGGGATCTCGAAGATGTCGAAGCGGATCGGCCTCGAGGCGATGTGGATCGTCTGGGAGCTGAAGTTCCGCCGCTTGATCGGACGGCTGTAGGGGAGGGCACCCTGCGCATCCTGATGCTCAACGAGCGGGACCTCGCTCACCCGCTCGCCGGAGGCGTCGAGGTCCATCTCGAGGAGATCGCGAGCCGCCTGCACGACCGTCACGGCATCGAAACGACGGTGCTCTGCGCGGGCTTCGAAGGCGGTGCCGCGGACGAGACGCGGCGCGGGATCCGCTACCTGCGCGACGGCGACCGCGGCTTCTCGTACTACGCGCGGCTTCCCGGGCGCGCGCGGCGCGAGCTCGAATGCGGCGGCTACGATCTCGTCGTCGAGAACCTCTGCAAGCTTCTTTTCTTCTCGCCGCTCTACCTGTCCGGCGTGCCGCGGCTCGCTCTCGTACATCACCTCTTCGGGTTGAGCGCGTTCCGCCAGGTGAGCGTTCCGATCGCGACGTACGTCGCGCTGACGGAGGCGCTCCTGCCGATCGCGTATCGCTCGTGGCCGTTCGTCGTCGTGTCGCCGAGCACGCGCGACGACCTCGTGCGGCGCGGGCTGCCGCGGCGCAACATCCGCGTGATCCCGAACGGCCTCGATCACGAGCGGTTCCATCCCGGACCGCTGGACCCGCGGAACGACCTCGTCCTCTTCGTCGGGCGCCTCGAGCACTACAAGGGCGTCGACGTCCTCCTCGAAGCGTGGCCGCGTGTCCTCGCGAAGCGCCCTGGCGCTCGCCTGGTCCTCGTCGGAGCCGGGTCCGGCGAGGCCGAGCTGCGCCGCAGGGCCAGTAGCGGGGGACTTTCGGCGAGCGTATCCTTCGAGGGATTCGTGAGCGAGGAAGAGAAGATCGGCTGGCTTCGCCGTGCGACCGTCCTCGCGCAGCCTTCGCACAAGGAAGGCTGGGGTCTGACGGTTCTCGAGGCGAACGCATGCGGGACGCCGGTCGTCGCGACCGCCGTTCCGGGCCTGCGCGACTCCGTGCGTGACGGCAAGACGGGGCTCCTCGTCGCACGCGGGGATTCCGCGGCGCTCGCCGACGGGCTCGTCCGGGTCCTCGAGGACCCAGCGCTCCGCGCCGAGCTCGCGCGCGGCGCGCTCGCTTGGGCGCGACGCTTCCGCTGGGACGACGTCGCGGCGGCTTTCGCAGACGTCGCGACTGCCGTCGCGGCGCGCCGTCCGGTTCCTGCGATCGACGATTTCCTCGGCGATGGGCCCGAAGCTGCCCCGTCCTCGCGAGGTGCCGGCGCGTGAGCCCGACGCCGCCCGCGGAGCGCCCCGCGGCGCCGCAGGCCCACGTCGCGACCGCGGTTCTCGCGGTCGCCGTCGCGGCGCTCTACGCGAGCTTCGTCCGCTACGGCGTGAACCTCGACGACGAAGGGACGATCCTCTACCAGATCCTCCGCACGCACCGCGGCGAGCAGCCGTACCTCGACTTCCACACCGGCTACACGCCCGCGATGTTCTACTTGAACTCGGGGCTGCTCGAGCTCTTCGGCGTGTCCGTTCTGCCGCTCCGTGTCTTTCTCGTCGCCGTCAACACGGCGGCGGTCGTCCTGATCTTCCGGCTCTCGCTCCGCCTCGCACCCGTGCCGGAGTCCGCTTGTGCGGCGCTGACGTACGCGCTCTTCCTGCCGTTCTTCGCGGGGCAGTTCGCTTCCTTCAACATCCCGTACCCGGCCTGGTACGCGGTCACGGCGTGGCTCCTCGCCGAGCTCGCTTCCGTCAAGTCGATCGAAACGGGGCGGCGCTCGTGGCTCGCGGCGGCCGGTGCCTTCGCGGGGCTCGCGTTCTCGTTCAAGCCGAACACGGGCGTGCTCGCGCTCGCGGCCGTGGTGTTGACGCGCCTCCTGACGGCGGCGCCGCTCGCCCGGCGGATCGGCTCGTGGCTCGAGGGGATCGTCCTGACGATCGCGTTCGTCGCGGTGTTCGCGGTCCTCGGGTTCGAGGTCCTGACGGAGCAGTTCCTCCTGCTCGGCGTGCCGCTCCTCCTGCTCGTCGCGGGAGCGGGCTGGCTCCGCGGTCGCGCGCGCAACTCGCGCGAGCACGCGGTCTTCCGTCCGGTCGGTGCGGGATTCGGTGACGTCGGCGTGATCCTCGCCGGGTTCGCCTTCGTCGTCGCGACGTGGCTCGGCTACTTCCTGCCGCGCCTCGGCCTGGATGGGTTCGCCCGTGAGATCCTGCTTCTCGGCGCGGGCGTCGAGCGGATCTACCTCCTCTACTATCCGGACGTGAGCGGCTGGAGCGCCGCGGTGATGGCGGCGGTCGTCCTGGCGTGGATCCTTCCGCGGGCGATCGCACGCGGCTGGATCGGTGGGCGCGCGCTGCTCGTCCTCGGCTTCTGCGCGCTCGTGGCGCTCTTCCTTGCCTTGACGCTCTTCGGGCTCGCTCCGGAGGGGATGATCCTCTCCGTCGCGTTGCAGCTCGAGAACGTCAGCTATTTCCTGATCCCGCTTCTTCTCTCCGCCGCGGTGGTCCTCTGGCTCGCTCGGCTGGCGGTGCCGGGGATCTTCCGCGCCGAGGGGCTGCCGATCGGGCTCGGCGTGCTGACGGCGGCGATCGTCTACGGTCTGCTGCTGTTTCTGCAGCTCTATCCGCGGATCGACTTCATGCACGTCGTGATCGGGATGCCGTCGGCGCTCGTCGTGGCTGCGGGAGCGCTCTGGCGCTTCGAGCGCTGGGTGCTGAAGGAGATCCGCGAGACCGTGCCGGCGCGGTTCGCGGACGACCGGCTGCGGCTCGCGATCCGCGTCGTGGCGCTCCTGCCGATCGTGATCGGCCTCGCGGCGCGGAGCGTTCCCTTCGTCGACGCGCGGATCGCGCTCGAGGACGACCTCGCCTTGCGCGAGATGACGCGCCTCGAGTTCCCCGCGCTGCCGATCGAGCTCGAGCGGGATCGCGATCACGACCTTCGCGAGCTCGCTGCGACGGCGCGGTTCGTCTCGCAGTCGACGGAGAGCGGACAGCCGATCGTCACGTTCCCGGCGCTCGCTCTGCTCTCGTTCCTGACGGACCGCGCGACTCCCGTCCCGCACGACTACTTCTTCGCGGGGCGTCCCTCGCACGCGGACGAAGCTGCGATGGTCGACCAGATCGAGGACGCTTCGCCACCGCTCGTCGTGACGCTGAACGACCGCCTCGGCTACTTCTCGGCTTCGCCGGCCTACTACTTCATCCTGCGCGACTTCGTGCTCGACAACTACGTCCTGGTGCGACGGTTCGGGCGCTTCGACGTCCTCGCGCGTCGCGACCTCGCTGCTTCGACGCCGGGTTGGGACGAGCCGGTGATCGCGGGCGGAGCGCGCTCGGCCGCCTTCGCGCGCGGGCGCTTCCGCGACGAGCTCCTCGCCGCGCGGCGGATGGCGATTCGCGGCCGCGCGGAGGACCTCGCGGGCTACGCGAGCCGGCTCGCAGACGTCGACCGCGGCGTGCGCGGGCAGTGGGCCGCCGCGTTCCAGGCGGTCGCCGGGCGCGAGCCGGGCGGGCTCGCCGACGTCGAAGCGGTCGTCGCTCCGGACGAGCGCTCGAAGCTCCTCTTCGTGCGCGCTCTCGGCGAGTATGCGGACACGCGCGCTCTTCCGTACCTGCAGGCGGTGTTCCTCGAGAGCGGCGGCCGCATCCGGTGGGAGGCGGCGCGGTCGATCAACTTCGTGCTCGCGCGGAAGCTCGCGGATCGCTTCCGCCTCTACGACCCGCCGAAGGGGCCGCTCTGGGCGCTCCCGGATCCGATCCCGAGCGACGAGACGGTCGAGCTGATCGACGACTTCGTCGAGCGCCAGCGGATCGGGCCGCTCGCCGCGGTCGCGACCGCCGAATCGGGACGGCGCGACCTCGCGGACGAGCTCGAGCACTTCGACAGCGACCGCGAGACGACCTGGTGGCGCATGATCGCGTCGCTGTCCCTGGTGTCGCTCGGCGAGCGGCAGCATTATCGGACGATGCTCGACTCGCTCAACCAGGGGACGCTCGCCGCGCAGTACGTGCCCTCGCTGCTGCTCGATCCGGATCTCCTGCCGCGCGACGAGGTCGTCGCCGCTCTCGTCGAGACGGCGCGGGAGGGCTCGGCGGAGGAGCGCGAGACGGTCGCCTGGATGGCGCCGTACGTCGGCGCGCCGGAGCTCCGCGCGACGCTCGAGACGCTGCGGAGCGATCCCGATCCGAACGTCCGCCAGGCGGCCGAGTGGGCGCTCGAGGTCGGCGGACCGGCGCAGGAGGCGCATGCGCGCCGCGGAGAGACCTCGTGAGCGAAGCACTGAAGACGGAAGCACGCTGGTCGGTCCCCGAGGGCTACACGGGCGAGCGCCTCGCCGCGGAAGACGCGCGTTTCGCTCCCGACATGGCGCGCCACCTCGCGGCGTACTACCTCGTCGGCCCGCTCGTCGCAGGGAAGCGCGTGCTCGAGGCGGGCTGTGGTGAGGGCTACGGCGCGGGGCTGATGGCGCGGCACGCGGCGGAGGTCGTCGGCGTCGACTACGACGCGACGGCGATCGGGCTCGCGGCTTCGCGGCACTCGCGTCCGAACCTCGAGTTCCGGCGGATCGACCTGCTCGAGCTCGCGAAGAGCGCGCCCGGGAGCTTCGACGTCGTGACGAACTTCCAGGTCCTCGAGCACCTCGAGGATCCCTCGCCGTTCCTGCGCGCCGCCGCGGCGTGCCTGAAGCCAGGCGGAGCTCTGGTCCTGACGACGCCGAACCGGCTCGCCAGCGTTTCGGAGAATCCGTACCACGTCCACGAGTACGTCGCGGATGAGCTTCACCAGACGCTCGCGCGCTTCTTCGCGAGCGTCGACGTGCGCGGGATCGTCGGGACCGATCGGGTCTACGCGTTCGAGCGAGCGCGCGGCGCGCAGGCGCAGCGCATCCTCCGGCTCGATCCGCTCGGGCTCCGGCACCTGCTGCCGGAGAGCCTGACGAAGTTCGCCTTCGCGCGCCTCGCCTTGCTCGTCCGGAGCCGCGTGGCGCGGCAGGCCGGCGATCTCATCTCGCTCTCGCCCGAGGACTTCTCGATCGCGGATCGGGAGCCGCCGCAGTGGATCGACCTCCTCGCGTTCGCGCGACGCGGGGAGTGAGCACGTGTGCGAGCCCTCCTTGACGTGTCGGTTCCCGCGAGCGACAAGTGAGGTTCGCCCGGGGCGGCGGGCTTCGGCCGGCCTGCTCCGGCGGGCGACAGCTCCGAGACCACCCCTACGATGAGCGATCATCGCGAGCCTTCCGGGGCGACCGCCCCGTTGACCCTGAGCGTGATCGTGCCCGTGTACAACGAGCGCGTCACGATCTGGGAGATCCTGCGACGGGTCGTGCGCCGTCCCGAGGTCGATCAGCTCGTGATCATCGACGACTGCTCGGGCGACGGCACCGGCGATGTGCTCCGCCAGGGCGAAGCCGAAGGCTGGCCGGCGCTGCGCGGCGAGCGTCAGGGGCCGCTGCCGGAGATCGTCCTCCTGCAGCACGAGGTGAACCAGGGGAAGGGCGCCGCGCTCCGCACCGGCTTCGCGAAGGCGACGTGCGACGTCTTCCTCACGCAGGACGCCGACCTCGAGTACGACCCCGAGGACTATCCGAAGCTCCTCGGCCCGCTCCTCGACGGCCGCGCGGACGCCGTCTACGGCAGCCGCTTCGCCGGCTATCCGCGCCGCGTGCTGTTCTTCTGGCATTCGCTCGGCAACAAGATGCTGACGACCCTCTCCAACATGCTGTGCAACCTGAACCTCACGGACATGGAGACGGGCTACAAGGCGATGCGGCGCGAGATGGTGCAGGCGATGAGCCTCCGCTCGAACCGCTTCGGCATCGAGCCGGAGATGACCGCGAAGCTCGCACGCCTCCGCGCGCGCATCTACGAGGTGCCGATCTCGTACAGCGGTCGCTCGTACAGCGAAGGCAAGAAGATCGGCTGGAAGGACGCCGTCTCGGCGGTCTGGACCATGCTCCGCTGCGCGTTGACCGACGACCGCGAGTCGCGCGATCCGCTGCACGCGACGCTCCGCCGGATGGCGGCGCTCGATCGCTACAACTCGTTCCTCTTCGAGCAGGTCCGCCCGGCGATCGGACAGCGCGTCCTCGAGGTCGGAGCGGGGACCGGGACCATCACGCAGTTCCTGCGCGATCGCGATCGGGTTCTCGCGACCGACGTCGACTCGCAGTACATCCACCTCCTCGAGCGCCGCTTCGAGCACAACGGAAACGTCGACGTCGCCATCTACGATCTCTCGCGCCCGCCGCCGGAGCGGGTGAGCGCGCAGACCTACGACACGATTCTCTGCTTGAACGTGCTCGAGCACGTCGCCGACGACCGCGGTGCGCTCGCGCGGATGTACGACCTCCTCGAGCCGGGCGGGCGTCTCGTGCTCCTCGTCCCGGCGCACGAGGCGCTGTACGGCGCGATCGACGAGTCGATCGGGCACTACCGGCGCTACGAGAGCGAGCCGCTCCGCAGGCTGCTCGAGGAATCGGGCTTCGCGACGGAAAAGCTCTTGCACGTGAACGCGCTCGCGACGCTCGGCTGGTATCTGAACGGACGGATGCTGAAGCGGACGAGCGTCCCGGGCATGCAAGCACGGCTCGCCGACCGTCTGGTCCCGGTCTACCGGATGGAGCAGCGGCTGAACCTGCCGTTCGGGCTGTCGGTGATCGCGGTGGCGCGCCGCCCGGAAGCGCAGTCCGCGAGCGCTCCCGCGTTCCCGGTGCAGGGCGCGGTCGGCTCCACCGCCTGAGCACGCCGGCGATGGCCGAGGCGCAGGGCGCACGGGAGGCGGAGCGTCCGGCCGCCGCCGGAGACGGGCTCCGCTGTCGCGCGTGCGGTTCGCCGGGGCGCCCGCTCTTCTCGAAGCGCGGCCATCGGTTCGCCGCGTGCGACGCCTGCGGCTGCCGCTTCGTCACCGGGGCGACCGAGCCCGTGTCGTACGACGAGAGCTACTTCGAGAGGGCGGACGTCAACGGCTACGCCGACTACCGCGCCGATCGCGATTTGCTCCTCGAGAACTTCGCGCGCCGCGTGCGCTGGCTGCGACCGTTCGCGCGCGGCACGCGCTTCCTCGACGCGGGCGCGGCCTACGGCTTTCTCGTGCGCGCGGCGCGCGACGAGGGCTTCGAGGCGGTCGGCCTCGAGCCGGTTCGATCGTGCGCTGCCTGGGCCCGCGCGGAGCTCGGCGTCGAGATGCTTTCGTCGACGATCGAGGGCGCCGCGATCCCGCCCGCGAGCCTCGACGTCGTCACGCTCCTCGACGTGATCGAGCACGTCGGCGATCCCGCGCTCGCTCTCCGCTGCATCCGGCGCTGGCTCCGTCCGGGCGGGATCGTGGCGATCGAGACCGGCGACTGCGAAGGGCTCCTCGCGCGCGTGTGCGGCTCGCGCTGGTACTACTACGATCCGCCGCAGCACTTGACGTTCTTCTCGCCGGCGAGCCTCGCTTCGCTCTTCGAGCGCACGGGGTTCTCCGCGCCGCTCGGCTTCGGGCACCTCGGCCGCGCGGTGTCGGTGCGGAACTTCTCCTTTCAGCTCGGCCGTGCGCTCGGCGACGGGATTCTCGGCGAGGTCTGCCGCGGCGTCTCGCGGTCGCCGCTCGGTACGCTTCGCTTCTCGGTCCCCGACCGCGGGAACGCTTTCATCACCGCGGCACGCGCCTCGTGAGGGGCGGGGAGGATGTCGCGGGCGTTCCTCTGCTGGGTCGCGTGGCTCGCGGGCGCGTCCTGGACCGGGATCACGCTCGCAGAGCTGGATCGATTCTCAGCGGTCGCGGCGCTCGCGGGTGGCTTCGTCGCGGCGCTTCTCGTCGGGCTCGCGACACGAGCGGCCCGAGCGACGCCAGCGGCCCGAGCGGCGCCAGCGGTCCGAGCGACGCCAGCGACGTCGGCGGCGAGCGGAGGCGGAAGGCAAGGCCCGGCACGCGCGGGACAAGCGCTCATCCCGGTCGCTGCGGCGCTCCTCTCCGCGACGCTCCTTCCGCCGATCGACACGACGCTCCTCTCGCAGGACGCGAGCATCCACCTCGCCGCCGGACGCTGGCTCGCGCGCGAGGGCACCTTCGCGGTCCCGGATCCGACGCTCGCGACGCTCACGGACCAGGAGCGGCTCACGCTCTTCAGTGGCGGGAGCAGCTCCGACAAGCGTCTCTCGCTCGTGCGCCTGCCGGGCGGCATCGTCATTCCGGACCTCGACGAGACGGTCGCGTACCCGAGCTTCTCTCACCTGCTTTCGGTGTGGGTCGCGATCGCGCACGGCATCGCGGGTCCGGGCGGGCCGGACGCGCTCGGCGTTCTCTTCTCCTTCACGGCCTGGTGGGCGATCGGCAGGATCGCGGCGCGCGAGGCGGGACGCTTCGCGGGCGTCGCCGCGATCGCACTTCTCTGCACGTGGCTGCCGCAGCACTGGTTCGGGCGCTTTCTCATGCCGGAGATCCTCGCGCAGGCACTCGTCTGGTGCGGCGTCGCTCTCGCGGTCTTCGTCACGGAGCGCTCGACGCCCGAGGGGCGCTTGCGGGCCGACGCTCCGCCGCCCGGCCTCGACGGAATCGCGGCCGTCCTCGCGGGCGTGTGCCTCGGGCTCGCGGGCTTCGCGCGGCTCGAGCAGTTCTGGGTGTTCGTGCCCGCGTTGCTCTTGACGCGCGCCTTCCTCCCGCCCGAGCGGAAGATCCTGCCGGCGGGCGCTCTCGTGGCGTTCCTCGTCGTCGCGGCGCAAGCGGTCGCGCACCTCTGGATCGTGCCGACCGACTACGCGAACCGGATCTACAAGACGAGCCTCGAGGTGTACGCGGAGATCGTCCTCGTCGTCCTGCGATGGGCGCCGGACGGCTACGTCGCAGGCCACGTGCTCCGCTGGGGCGGCCCGGCGCTCGTTCTTGCGGTCGTGATCGTCCTTCTCTGGTGGGGACGCAGACTCGCGCGCGAGCGGCCCGGCGGGACGCTCCGGCCGTTCCTGATCGCGTTCTCCGTCGTCTGGCTGATCCTGATCTACTCGCGCGGTCTGCCCGAGGAGGTGAGCGTCCTCCGCTCGCTCGGCTGGTACATTCCGTGGGCGGTCTGGGGCGCCGTGCTGCTCGGCTTGCCGGCGCTGCGGCGGATCCCCGCTCTCGAGATTGCGCTCGTCCTCGTGGCTCTCGACCAGATCGTGATCGCGCGCGTGACGCCGGAGCACGTCTGGGCTTCGCGGCGACTCGTGACCGTCGTCCTTCCCGTCGTCGCGCTCGCGGCGGTGCGCGCGACTGCGGACGGAAACACGCTCGGCGGACGACTCGGTGCGTGGGCCGCGCGAGCTCTCGTCGCCGTCGCGATCGTGGTCGGTGCCTTCGGCATTCGCGGCGTGGTCGGCCAGCCGCTTCAGGGCGGAGGACGCGCCTTCGCGGCGCAGGTCGCGGAAGCGCTTCCCGCGGGCAGCACGTCGGTGCTCGTGCGGCCGCTCGACTGGCTGCATCTCGCGGCGCCGCTCTGGCTCGAGCACGGCCGGCACGTGCTCGTGATGCGGGAGAAGAGCTATCCCGACTACGAGAAGGTGCTCGACGGCTACCTACGTTCGCGCGGCGAGGCTCCCGTTTACGTGATCGCGGGAGAGGTCGTCGCCTCGGACGCGCCGCCGGTCTCTCCCGAGGTCGACGCGGCGGAGCTGCCGGGCGGGCTCGCGCTCGAGCCCGTGGGCACGCTCGAGTGGGACGCGTCGTTCCTCGAGGTGACGGCGGAGGAGGCCCCCGAGGCCTCGATCAGCCGGAGGGCGCGGATCCGGCTCTATCGCGTCGCGGATGCGGCGAAGGGGGGTCGCCCGGGCGAGGCCGGCAGTGCTACGAGCGAGGTCGAACCCCGAGACTGATCGTGTCGGACGTCGTCTTCTATGCCGTGCCGGTCTTCGTCGCCCTGATGGTCGTCGAAGGCCTCCTCCTCGCTGGACGGCGCCGCCGCGGCGAGAGAAGCCTCGTCGGCTACGAGGCGCGCGACACGCGGACGAGCCTCCTGATGGGCGTCGGCAACGTGGTGGTCTCGGGCGTGGTGAAGGGCGTCACCGCCGTCCTCTTCTTCTGGCTCTACGAGCATCGGCTCTTCGATCTCGGAACCGGGCCCCGGGTCTGGGTCGCGCT
Organism: Deltaproteobacteria bacterium; assembly: GCA_016874795.1. GTDB lineage: Bacteria > Desulfobacterota > Binatia > UBA12015 > UBA12015 > VGTG01. Next base: position 17,297 of record VGTG01000080.1, read on the forward strand.
CTTCTTCGCCGAGGACCTGACGTACTACGCCTGGCACCGGGCCTCGCACGAGGTGCGCTTCCTCTGGGCCGCGCACGAGAACCATCACTCGAGCGAGCACTTCAATCTCTCGACGGCGCTCCGGCAGTCCTTGACGACGCCGTTCACGACGCCGCTCTTCTACTGGTGGCTGCCGCTGTTCGGGTTCCACCCGGTGATGATGCTGACGCAGGTCGCGATCAGCCTGCTGTACCAGTTCTGGATCCACACGGAGCTGATCGATCGGCTGCCGCGCTGGTTCGAGGCTTTTGCCAACACGCCGTCGCACCATCGCGTCCATCACGGCACGAACGTCGAGTATCTCGATCGGAATCACGGTGGGATCCTGATCGTGTGGGACCGCCTGTTCGGGACGTTCGAGCCCGAGCGAGCGCGCGTCGTCTACGGCCTGACGAAGCAGCTCCGGAGCTTCGACCTCCGGCGCGTCGCCTTCCACGACTGGGTCGACATGCTTCGTGCCGCGGCACGGGCGCGCTCGTGGCGCGAAGCCCTGGGCTTCGTGCTGGCGCCGCCGGGGTGGAGCCCGGACGGCTCGACGCTGACGGCGAAGCAGCTTCGGCTGCGGGCGGGGCGGATCGCGGCCTGAGCGAAGCCGCGGCGTGCGCTTCGAGTGCACCTGCGTCCGCCTTCCGGTACGGTTCGCCCGATGGGCAGCGTGCGCGAATTCATCGAACGGCACTTTCTGCATTTCAACAGCCGCGAAACGCTCGCGGCGGCCAAGGCGTACGAGGAGCACATCGCCGCCGGCGGGAAGATGCTCGTCGCGCTCTCGGGTGCGATGAGCACCGCGAAGCTCGGCCAGATCCTGAGCCGCATGATCCGCGCCGGGAAGGTGCACGCGATCAGCTGCACCGGGGCGAACCTCGAGGAGGATCTCTTCAACCTGCTCGCGTACCGCGAGTACGAGATCATCCACGACTGGCGCGCTCTTTCGGCGCAGGACGAGGTCGCGCTCTACGAGCGCGGCTTCAACCGGGTCACCGACACGTGCATCCCCGAGACCGTGATGCGGCACATGGAGCGCCGTCTCCTCGATCGCTGGACCCTGGCGTGCAAGGGCGGCGAGCGGAAGTTCGAGTCCGAGTTCCTGCACGACCTCTTCCGCGACGGGAAGATGGAGCAGTTCTACCAGATCGGCGCGGAGAACAGCTGGCTCCTCGCGGCGTGGGAGGCGGGGATTCCCGTCTACTCGCCCGGCTGGGAGGACAGCACGACCGGCAACATGTTCGCGGCGGGCGTGTATCGCGGCGAGGTGCCGCATCATCAGTGTGTCAAGAGCGGCACGGAGCAGATGGAGCATCTGATCCGCTGGTACCTCGAGAATTGTGGCTTGACGGACGGGCGGCCGAGCGTCGGCTTCTTCCAGATCGGCGGCGGCATCGCCGGCGACTTCGCGATCTGCGCCGTCCCGACGATCATCCAGGATCTGAAGCGCGACGACGTGCCGTTCTGGGGCTACTTCGCGCAGATCTGCGACGCGGCGACGAGCTACGGCGGCTATTCGGGTGCGGTGCCGAACGAGAAGATCACCTGGGGCAAGCTCGCGCTCGACACGCCGAAGTTCATGATCCAGTCGGACGCGACGATCGTGGCCCCGTTGATCTTCGCGTATCTCCTCGGCGACTGAGCGAAGATGGCCGCGCGCGAGCCGTCGCTACTCGTCACCGGAGCCGCCGGGTTCATCGGCTCGCGATTCGTCGCGTCGTGCAACGCGCGCGGTGTCCCGGTGATCTCGGTGGACGACCCGCGACACTTCGCGGACCGGCCGGAGCATCGCGAGATCGAGTTCGGCGAGGTCGTCCACTACGAGCGGCTGCCGGAACGGCTCGGGGCTTCGCCGGCGGCTTTGTCGGGGATCGTCCATCTCGGCGCGTGCACGAGCACGACGGAGCTCGACGTCGCCTTCCTGCGCCGCGTGAACCTCGAGTACTCGCAGAAGCTCTGGGATTTTTGCACGACGAAGCGCGTGCCGCTCGTCTACGCGAGCAGTGCGGCGACGTACGGCGACGGGAGCCTCGGCTACGACGACGACGAGGCGCTCTTGTCGCAGCTTCGGCCTTTGAACCCGTACGGCGATTCGAAGCAGCAGTTCGACCTCTGGGCCCTCGCGCGCGAGCGCGAGGGGCACTCTCCGCCGGCCTGGAGCGGCTTCAAATTCTTCAACGTCTACGGTTTCGGCGAGCGCCACAAGGGCCCGATGGCGAGCGTCGTCCTGCACGCGTTCGACCAGATCCGCGCTGTGGGCGAGGTGAAGCTCTTCAAGAGCGCGCGGCCGGACTTCGCGGACGGGGAGCAGCGCCGAGACTTCGTGTACGTCGACGACGTGGTCGACGTGCTGCACTTTGCACGCTCCTCGGGGCTGCCGCGGGGGATCTTCAACCTCGGGACGGGTCGGGCGCGAACGTTTCTCGACCTCGTGCGCGCGACGTTCGCGGCGATGGGCGCCGAGGAGCGGATTCGCTTCATCGAGATGCCCGAGGGTCTCGCGGAGCGGTACCAGTACTTCACCGAGGCGCGGATGGAGCGGCTGCGCGAGGTGGGTTACCGGCGGCCGTTTACGTCACTCGAGGAGGGCGTGCGGGCGTACGTCAAGCTCCTCGAGGACGCTCTGGCGTAGGTCGCGTCAAGGGGACTCGCCGGTGATCCGGCCGGTGCCCTACTCCAGGAGCGGCGCCACGGCGAAGCCAAAGAGAGCTCTCTTCATCACCCGATCTCCTCGCCCCGGCTTCTCACGGGCCTGCCGGCGTGACGGTCGAGGGGACGCAGAGAGTCTGGACACGCTTGACGGAGAGCTCCGTCAGGCCGAACTGGTTCGCCACGAAGAGGTCGGACTCGGGGACGAGCGGGGTCGTGTTTCGAGTAACGACGGCCTTGTAGCAGAGCAGGTGGGCTTCGTGGCTCGGAGCACCCGGATCCTCTCCGTTCTTGTTGACCGGATTGCAGAGCCGGAAGGGCGTCTTCACGTCGACCGTGAGAGTCCCGAACTGGTCTTCGATCACGAGGCCGCCGATCGGCTGGAACTTCGGCGTACCCGCGGTCGGTGCGACCGTGTAGCAAGCGAAGTGGTCCGGGTCGGGAGGTACGGGAGACCCCGGCGGCACGCCCTGCATCTTCACCGACGGCACGAGAAGCTGATCGAGCTTCTTCGCGTTGAGCGTCACGGTGCCGAACTGGTTCACCACCTCGAGCCCGTTCACCTGCGCGAACGCCGGACTGCCCTCCACCGGCTTCACGCCGTAGGCTTCGAGGTGATCCTCGTGGCCGGGCGCCGTCGGGTCTTCTCCCGCCTTGTTCGTCGGCGCGCAGAGATACTTGACGTCCTTGACGTCGACGGCGACCGTCTGGAGCTCGTCTTCGAGCGGCAGGTTTCCGAACGGAACGAAGACGTCGGTCGCACCCGGCGATTTGCGTGCGATGTAGCAGGTGAAGTGGTCGAGCAATGCGCCGGTGCACTGCGGCTCGTCCTGGGGCGGCTGGGACACCTGGCGGCAGCCGATGTTCTGGATGCAGAGCTCTTCTCCCGTGCAGACGTCGCCGTCGCCGCACGGCGCCGGCTGGCTCACGCAGACGTTCCCCTGGCAGATGCCCGTCGTGCACTCGTTGCCGTCGCTGCACGGCAGCGTGTCGATGCAGGATCCGGTTCCCGGGCAGGCGCCGTCGTCGCGCAGGCAGATGCCGAAGAAGCAGCTCTCCGTCGTGCAGGGATCGCCGTCGTCCGCGCAGAACGTGCCGGGTTGGCATGTGCCTGCGCCGTCGCACGTGTCGCCGGTCGTGCAGGTGTTGCCCTCGACGCACGGCGTTCCCGCCGGCTCCGGATCGCCCTCCCCATCGAGGCAATCGCAGGCCGAAGCGACCTCCGCGTTGAAGCAGCCGATCGGCGCGATGCAGCCGTCGTTCGTACACGGGCTCGCGTCGTCGCAGTTCGGCGGCGGTCCCGTGCAGTCGCCGCTCTGACACGCATCGTTCAACGTGCAGAGGCTGTTGTCGTTGCACGTCGTGCCGTCCGGCTGGTTCTGGTACACGCAGCCGATCCCCGCCACACAATCGTCGTTCGTGCACGACTCGGAGTCGTTGCAAGCAGCGTCGTTCGGCGCGAAGACGCAGCCGGAGGCCGGACTGCAGGAGGGGCCGTGCAGGCGATGCCGTCGTTGCAGACGAGCGGTGGGTGCGTGCAGGTCCCTGCCTGGCAGACGTCGTTCGTGCAGGGATTCGGCTCGTCGGCGCACGGCGTCCCGGTCTGCGGCGCGTACGTGCAGCCAACCGCCGGGTTGCAGTCCAGCGTGCAAGCGTTGCCGTCGGGAGGACAAGCCGGCTCCGTCTGACACGCACTGGTGCACCCGTCACAAAAGAACGGATTGCCGTCGTCACAGTCCTCGCCGGCGCTCACGGTGCCGCCGGAGCCGTCGTCGACGGTTCCGTTGCCGCAGCAGGGTGCGAACCCGGGATCGACCGCGATGACCGGCGAAGGCGTGAGCAGGGCACCGGGCGAGACGCTCGGCGCGCCGAAGGGAACGCGCAGCGTCAAGCAGTCGTTGGTCGCGCACGGCGTCGCAGCGACTACGGCGCCGGAAAGGATCGACAGCTCGCCGCCGGAGAGCTGGACGTCGAAGGCCGAACCCGCGCCCTGGCCCTTTCCGTCGATCATCCCCGAGATCGTCACCTCGCAACCGGAGACGTCGATCGAGCCGCCGTCGCCGCCGCTCGCGCCCGCCGCGTTGAGCTTGCCGGCCATGGTGACGGCGCCCTTGGCGGCGACCTCGATCGAGCCTGCATCCCCCGCCGCGCCGTGGGCGTTCAGCTCGCCGAGTGCCGAGACGACGATGGCCCCGTTCGAATCGAGCGTGACCGCGCCGCCGGCGGAGTCCACGCTGTTCGCGCGAGCATCGAGAAGGCTGCTCACGGTGATGCCCGCCGCGCCGATGACGTCGATCGAGCCGCCGTCGGTGTCTCCGCCGGTGCCGCGCGCGTCGATCTTCGCCGTGACGACCACGGTTCCGCCGGCATCGATCGTGACGTCGGCGCCGACCCCGTCCGGGCCGGATCCCGTCCCGGAGACCGGAGCTCCGATGTCGATGTCGCCCGTCGCCTCGAGGTCGATCGCGCCGGCGTCGTTGCCCGAGCCGTCGTCCTGGCCGACGCCGTCGCACTTGAGGGCCTGGGTCGAGGTCGCGGTGATGTCGCCGGCGGTCGCGGCGATGTCGAGCCCGAAGGGACTCCCACCCGAGCAGTCGACTCCCTGCTCGATCGTGACGCTGGTCCCCTCAATGACGATCTCGGCGCCCGAGCAGTGATAGCCCGGCGTGGTCGACTTGACGGTCGTGGCACTGCCCGAGATCAGCACCGGCCCGCTCGTCGCCACGAGCGAGATGTTGCCGGCGTCGCCGCAGTTCTCCTCGCCGGACCCGCCTTCGGCGAGAACGGCACCCTCCTGAATGGAGATGCTCGCGGCCGTGACGTCGATCAAGCCGCCCCCGCCGTTGCCGCTGGTGAGGACCTGCGGCCCGCTCCCCTGCATCACGAAAGCGCCGCTCGCGACGACGGTGATGTCGCCGCCGGAGTCGTCGGGGTCGCCGGGGGAGCGGAGCTTGCCGCCGTTCAACGTCAGGTTTGCTGCCTGGACGGTGAACGAGCCCCCGATCTGGGAAGCGGTCCACGTGCCGTTGATCTGGACGTTGCGCGTGCCGAAGTCGAGAACGCAACCCGGCTCGACGTCGTGGGATCCCGTGATGATGCAGGTCGCCGGTGCCGGCGGGCAGGTGAAATCGCTCGCCTCGCACACGAGCAACGCGCGCGCCGGAGTCGCCGTGGCGAGGAGGACGAGAACGGCGAAGGTCGTCGGGAGTAGGCAAGAGAGCCGATCGAGAATCTGCTTTGCCATGGCGCACCTCGGCCCGTGGAGCGCGCGTTTCCTGGGTCATGCCCCGTAGTCGTACACGGATCTTACGCGCGACGACCACGGCCGGCAATCCGTGCGGGACATCGATCGGCAGGCACCGTTCCTACGGTTGGTTCGCGCTTTTCCTTGACGGGGGCGCTGCTCGCGGGATAGGGGCGCTCCGTACCAGCCTGGAGAGGGGTCGGACTCAACCTCCGGCAACGGCCATTCTGCAAATCGGCCGTTCATCGTGACTACGGTTGGTGGAGGCGGGGTGCTGCCCCCTCCGACGAGGCTAGGCGGCTTGCGCTTCCTTCGGCACGGGCTCCGCGCCCGAGGACGGCCGGTTGCCGCCCGTCATCGCCTTCCACGCCATCCGCAGGGTCACCTTGATCCCCTCGACGCCGAGGTACGGGAACGTCAGCGGAATCAGGATCAAGTACAGCAGCAGCGCCACGCGCTTCATCCGGTGGCGGATGATCCAGCGGATCGCCGGCTTCAGGAACTCCGGCGACTTCGCGTAGACCGGCGTGATCTTCGCCAGCGTCTCCGCGAGCTCCTTGTGCGGGTGCTTCAGGATCGACTCGTGGTGGTACCCCGAGATCCCCTGCCGCACCTTCTCCTCGCCCTCCGCATCGAGATAGCCGAGC
>VGTG01000081.1 GCA_016874795.1 Deltaproteobacteria bacterium
AGAAGGCCGAGCCGCCGCCGCGTCCCGCGCGCAGCGGTCCCGGTGCCGCCGCACCCGCTCCGGGCCCCGGACCGGCCGGTGGTCCGCCGCCCGAGGGCGGGACGGGAGGAGACGACAGCCCGCGCCGTCGCCGAGGCCGCAAGGTCATCCGGAAGCCCGGGCAGTTCGATCCGTTCGGCGACCGCATGGGCGGGCGCATGGGTCGGAAGCCGCAGAAGAAGCGCGCGGCGCCCGGTAAGGAGCAGAAGCGCACCGAGATCACGACGCCCTCCGCCCGCAAGCGCCAGATCCGCGTCAGCGAAGGCATCACCGTCGGCGACCTCGCCAAGGCCATGGGCCTCAAGGCCGGCGAGGTGATCAAGAAGCTGATGGAGATGGGCGTCATGGCGACGGTCAACCATGTCCTCGACTTCGACCATGCCTCGCTGCTCGCCTCGGAGTTCGACTACACCGTCGAGAACGTCGCCTTCGACGCCGAGAAGGAGATCGAGGGCACCGAGATCGAGGAGGTGAAGGGCGAGCCCGAGCCGCGCGATCCGGTCGTCACGGTCATGGGCCACGTCGACCACGGCAAGACGTCGCTCCTCGACGCGATCCGCAAGGCACGCGTCGCGGAAGGCGAAGCCGGCGGCATCACGCAGCACATGGGCGCGTACACGGCCGAGGTGAACGGGCGCCGAATCGCGTTCCTCGACACGCCGGGCCACGAGGCGTTCACGGCGATGCGCGCGCGCGGAGCGAAGGTCACGGACATCGTGATCCTCGTGGTCGCGGCCGACGACGGCCCGATGCCGCAGACGATCGAGGCGATCAATCACTCCCGCGCGGCGGGCGTCCCGATCATCGTCGCGGTCAACAAGATCGATCTCCACGACGCCAACGTCGATCGCGTCAAGCAAGGACTCGCGGATCACGGGCTCGTCCCCGAGGACTGGGGCGGCGACACGATCTTCGGCCTGGTCTCGGCGCGGACCGGCGAAGGGCTCGACCATCTGCTCGAGATGGTGCTCCTGCAGGCCGACGTCATGGACCTGAAGGCGAACCGCGACGGCCGCGCGCGCGGCTCGATCGTCGAGGCGCAGCTCGACCGCGGCCGCGGTCCGGTGGCGACGCTGCTCGTACAGGAGGGAACGCTGCGTCCGGGGGATCCGTTCGTCGTCGGCCGCGAGTACGGCCGCGTGCGCGCGATGCTCGACTGGCAGGGCGCGCGCTTGACCGAAGCGGGGCCGTCGACGCCGGTCGAGATCCTCGGCCTCTCCGGCGTGCCGGAGGCGGGCGACTCGTTCGCCGCCGTCGCGGACGAAGCGACGGCGCGTCAGGTCGCCGACCACCGACGCGACAAGCAGCGCCAGGCGGAGCTCAGCAAGCCGACGAAGGTCTCGCTCGACGACCTCTACAAGCAGCTCGAGTCGCAGAACGTGAAGGAGCTCCGCGTCGTCCTGAAGGTCGACGTGCAGGGCTCCGTCGACGCGCTGACCGAGGCGTTCGCGCGCCTCGGCACCGACGAGGTCAAGGTCACAGTCATCCACTCCTCGGTCGGCGGCGTGACCGAGTCGGACGTGCTCCTGGCTTCCGCTTCGAACGCGGTAATCGTCGGCTTCAACGTCCGTCCGGAGTCGAAGGCCGCTTCGCTCGCCGAGCGCGAGGGCGTCGACATCCGGCTCTATACGATCATCTACGACGCCATCAATCAGATTCGGGATGCGCTCGAGGGCATGCTCGAGCCGACGGTGCGCGAGCGCACGGTCGGTCGCGCCGAGGTGCGCCAGATCTTCGGCGTGAGCGGCGCAGGAGTGATCGCGGGCTCCTCCGTCAGCGATGGCAAGATCCTGCGCGGCGCCCCGGCGCGGCTCCTGCGCGATCACGCCGTGGTGCACGAGGGCAAGATCGGCAGCCTGAAACGCTTCAAGGACGACGTGCGCGAGGTGACCGCCGGGTACGAGTGCGGCATCGGACTCGAAGGCTTCAACGACCTGAAGCCGGGCGACGTGATCGAGGTCTACGAGCTCGAGCAGGTGGCGCGCCGGATGCCGACGCCGACGTCGCGCGGTGCGCAAGCGGCCGCGGAGCGGGTCTCTCCCTGAGGCTTCCGTAGCCGGCTCGGTCCGGCTTCCGGGAACGTCTTGAAGCGTGAGCGGGAACGCCGGGCTTCGGGGGAGCGATCCTCCGCGGGCCCGACGCACGGTCGCCGTGCGGAGCGTGTGGGTAGCGAGATCCACCGTGTGCTCGCGCACGTCCTGCTGCACGACGTGCGCGACGTCGAGGCGGCCTCCGCGACGGTCACGCGCGTGCGCGTCACGTCGGACCTGCGCCTCGCGCGCGTCTTCTTCGGCTTGATGGAAGCGGGCGCGCACGAGCCCGAGGTCGTCCGGAAGGCGCTGATGCGCGTCGTTCCGTTTCTTCGTCGCAAGCTCGCCGCGGAGCTCGAGCTCCGCTTCACGCCGGAGCTCGAGTTCTTCTTCGACGAGGAGCTGGCGGACGCGCGGCGGGTCGACGACCTCCTGCGCTCGCTGCGCCGCGACGAGGCCGGCCACGGAGGAGCCTCCGACGACGAGGAGAAGAAGGACGAGGATCCGGAGCGAGAGCCGTGACGGACGGCATCCTCCTCGTCGACAAGCCCGCGGGACGCACGTCCGCGGACGTCGTGCGCGTCGTCAAGCGGCGACACCGCCTCCAGAGCATCGGACACCTCGGCACTCTCGACCCGTTCGCGACCGGCGTCCTGCCGCTCTGCATCGACGGAGGGACGCGGATCGCGCAGTTCCTCGCCGCGGACCGGAAGGCGTACGAGGGCCGGATCCGGCTAGGCGTCGCCACGGACACGCTCGACACGACCGGACGCTGCGTCGCGGAAGCGCCGATCCCGCCTCTGGATCCTGCGCAGCTCGACGGCGTCGCGCGGCGCTTCGTCGGATGCCGTGACCAGGTGCCGCCGATGTACTCGGCCGTGCGCCAGGGCGGGAAGCGCCTCTACGAGCTCGCCCGGGGCGGCGTCGTGGTCGAGCGCGCTCCGCGACGGATCGAGATCGAGCGGCTCGTCCTCCGGCCGAGCACCGAGTCGAGCGGCATCGAGTTCGAGGTGCGCTGCTCCAAGGGCACCTACGTCCGTGTCCTCGCGGCGGAGATCGGCGAGGCGTGCGGCACGGTCGCGGCGCTCGAGGAGCTCCGCCGGACGGAATTCGGCTCGTTCACGATCGGCGAGTGCGTTGCGCTGGACGACGTCCTCGAGGCGCCGGCCGGCGAGCTGCCGGTCCTGCCGCCGCGTGCTGCACTGCGCGATCTGCGCGAGATCGACGTCGACGGCCGAACGGCCTTTCGGATCGCCGCAGGCCAGAAGGGAGCTCTCGAGGAGCTCCCGCCGCCCGGCGCCGACGAGCAGCTCGCCGCCGTGATCGCCCCAGGAGATCGTCTCCTCGCCGTGCTGGGCGCCGAGGATGGTGCGTGGCGCCTTCGTCGCGTCGTCCTGCCGGAGGCCAGCGAGCTTTACAGGGGATAACCGGGGTGTTACGAGACGCCCGAGAAAATCGAAGGATGGAGGAAGAGTAGTGGCTTTGGCCGCGGCGCGTAAGCGCGAGCTCGTCGAGGGCTATCGTGCCCACGAGACAGACACTGGCTCTCCGGAAGTGCAGGTGGCTCTCCTGAGCCAGCGTATCGGAGAGCTGACGGAGCATCTCAAGACCCACGCGAAGGATCGTCATTCGCGCCGTGGATTGATCAAGCTCGTCAGTCAGAGACGGCGTCTCCTGGACTACCTGAAAAGGGAAGACCTGGCGCGCTACAAGACGCTCATCGAGCGGCTTTCGCTGCGCCGATAGAGCCAAGCTGCCCACTTCCCGGTCTCGGACTGGGGCGCACACACTCGCCCCCCGAGGGAGAGGTGTATGAAAAAGGTAGTTGATGTCGAGCTCGCGGGGCGAGCCTTCTCGATCGAGGTAGGCCGGCTCGCGAAGCAGGCCGGAGGCTCGGCGTTCGTCCGCTACGGCGACACGGCGGTTCTGGTCACGGCCACCGCGGCGCCGACGCCGCGCGAGAACGTGGATTTCCTGCCGCTCACGGTGGATTATCAAGAGAAGACGTTCGCCGCCGGCAAGATCCCGGGCGGCTTCTTCAAGCGTGAGGGACGGCCGTCGGAGAAGGAGATCCTGACCTCGCGTCTGATCGACCGTCCGATCCGGCCGCTCTTCCCCAAGGGCTGGAACTGCGAGACGCAGATCATCGCGACGGTCCTCTCGGCCGACAAGGACTGCGATCCGGACGTGATCGCGATGTGCGGCGCTTCCGCCGCGCTCACCGTGTCGGACGTTCCGTTCGCGGGGCCGATCGCCGGCATTCGCGTGGGGCGCGTCGGCGGAAAGTTCGTCTTGAACCCCACCGCGGCGCAGCTCGAGACGAGCGACGTGAACCTGATCGTCGCGGGCAGCGCGGATGCGATCGTGATGGTGGAAGGCGGCGCGAAGATCGTCCCGGACGCCGTGATGCTCGACGCGCTCTTCTTCGCGCACGAGGGCCTGCAGCCGATCCTGGCGCTGCAGGAGGACCTCCGCCGCGCCGTCGGCAAGCCGAAGATCACGCCGCCCGCCGTGGTCTCCAACGAGCGCGTCGAGTCGCGCGTGCGTGAAGTCGGAACGCCGCTCCTGCAGGCCGCTCTGAGCGAGCCCGCGAAGATGGAGCGCGCGGCGAAGTTCGACGCGGCAAAGGACCAGACGGTCACGGCGCTCGCGGCCGAGTTCCCCGACGACGACAAGACGATCAAATCGGCGTTCTCGAAGCTCAAGTACGACGCCGTTCGCCAGAGGATCGTCAAAAACAAGAAGCGTCTCGACGGCCGCGACCTGCGCACCGTCCGCCCGATCACCTCCGAGGTGGGCGTGCTCCCGCGCACGCATGGTTCGGCGCTCTTCACGCGCGGCGAGACGCAGGCGCTCGTCACGACGACTCTCGGAACGTCCTCCGACAAGCAGCGCATCGACGCTCTGCTCGGCGAGACGACCAAGACGTTCATGCTGCACTACAACTTCCCGCCGTTCAGCGTCGGCGAGGTGAAGTTCCTTCGCGGTCCGAGCCGCCGCGACATCGGCCACGGCGCCCTCGCCGAGCGCGCGCTGCAGCCGGTCCTGCCGGACTTCGAAAGCTTCCCCTACGTCCTCCGGATCGTCTCGGAGATCCTCGAGTCGAACGGCTCGTCCTCGATGGCGACGGTCTGCGGCGGCTCGCTGTCGCTCCTCGACGCGGGCGTGAAGACGAAGGCTCCGGTCGCGGGCATCGCGATGGGCTTGATCAAGGAAGGCGACAGCTTCGCCGTCCTGAGCGACATCCTCGGCGACGAGGACCATCTCGGCGACATGGACTTCAAGGTCGCCGGCACGGCCGAGGGCGTCACCGCCCTGCAGATGGACATCAAGATCGCGGGCGTCGACCGCGAGGTGATGAAGACCGCTCTCGAGCAAGCAAAAGAGGGCCGGCTCCACATCCTCGGCGAGATGGCGAAGTGCATCGGCGAGGCGCGCGGCACGATGTCGCCGTACGCGCCGCGCATCACCACGATCAAGATCCGGAAGGACAAGATCCGCGACCTGATCGGCCCGGGTGGCAAGGTGATCCGCGGGCTCGTCGAGGAGACGGGCTGCACGATCGACGTCAGCGACGACGGCACGGTCCAGGTCGCCTCGTCGGACGGCGAGGCGATGAAGAAGGCGCTCGACCGGATCTCGGCGATCACCGCCGAGGCCGAAGTCGGACGCATCTACAACGGCAAGGTGCGGAAGATCGTCGACTTCGGCGCGTTCGTGGAGATCATGCCGGGAACCGACGGGCTGCTGCACATCTCGCAGATCTCGCACGAGCGCATCCGGAACGTCACCGACGTGCTGAAGGAAGGCGACGAGGTCCGCGTGAAGGTCCTCGACGTCGACCGCTCGGGCAAGATCCGCCTCTCTCGTCGCGAGGCGATGGAGGAGGAGCGGGCCGAGTAGGCCGCGGCGGCGAGCACCACGACGTGAGCAGCCGACGCGAAAGCACGGTTCGTCGAACGGTCCTGCCGAACGGTATCCGCGTTTTGACGGAGCCGATCGCGCAGTTCCGCTCGGTGACACTCGGCATCTGGGTGCACAACGGCTCGCGCTTCGAGACCGCGGCCCAGAACGGCATCTCGCACTTCCTCGAGCATCTCCTGTTCAAGGGAACGGAGCGTCGCTCGGCGAAGGAGATCGCGGAGGAGATCGAAGCGCTCGGTGGCGTGTTGAACGCGTTCACCGGGCGCGAGGTCACCTGCTATCACGCGAAGGTGCTCGGCGAGCACCTGCCGATCGCGTTCGACGTGCTCTCCGACATCTTCCTCCACTCGACGTTCCCCGAGGACGAGATCGAGCGCGAGCGCTCGGTCATCCTCGCGGAGATCGCCGAAGTCGAGGATTCGCCCGACCAGCACGTTCAGGTGCTCTTCGACGAGCACTTCTGGGCGAGGGACGCACTGGCGCGGCCGATCTGCGGGACGAACGAGACGGTTTCGGCGCTCCGGCGCTCGGACTTCATCGAGTTCGTGAAGGAGCGCTACCGCCCGGATCGCGTCGTCGTCGCCGCAGCGGGCGACGTCGATCACGATTGGCTCGTCGAGCAGGTCGAGAGGCAATTCTCGGCGCAGAATGGCGTGACGACGGCCGCGGCCGAGAGCCAGCCGACGCCGCACCTCCAGCTCCGGGTGCACACGAAGGAGCTCGAGCAGGTGCAGATGCTCCTCGGCGTGCCGGGTCTCTCGGCCGTCGACCAGACTCGCTATGCCGCGTACGTGTTGAACACGGCGCTCGGCGAGGGGATGAGCTCGCGCCTCTTCCAGGAGGTACGCGAGCGGCGCGGCAAGGCGTACTCGATCTACTCGTACCTCGACTCGTTCTCGAACGCGGGCTCGCTCGCGGTCTACGCCGCGCTCGGCGCGGACGCCGTGGGAGAGGTGATCGAGGTCGTGCGCGAGGAGTTCGCGAAGCTCGAGCGCGAGGGCCTGCCCGCAGCGGAGCTCGAGAGCGCGAAGAACCAGATCAAGGGCGGCATGCTCCTGAGCCTCGAGAGCACGGCCGCGCGGATGCGCCGCCTCGCGATCAACGAGCTCTACTTCGGCCGGCACATCGAGCCGGACGAGGTCGCGGAAGAGATCTCGGCGGTGACCGGAGACGACGTGCTCGCGATGGCGGGCCGCCTCTTCGGCGAGGGCAAGGTCGCCGCGACCCTGCTCGGCAACCTCTCCGAGAGCTCCGTGGACGGCGCTTCCCTCGGTCTCTGAACGAGCCCATGGCCAGCAGCCCCACGGGCGACTCCGTGCGGGTCGCCATCTGGCGGACCGGAAGGAGCGCCGGCGTGGGTCTCCCGCAGTACATGAGCCCGGGAGCTTCGGGCTGCGATCTTCCCGCGGCGCTCGACGCTCCGGTACATCTCGCGCCGGGCGAGAGACGTCTCGTCCCCACGGGTCTCGCCATTGCCCTCCCGCACGGATACGAGGGGCAGGTGCGGCCGCGCAGCGGTTGGGCGGTGCGCGAGGGGGTGACGGTCCTGAACGCGCCGGGAACGATCGACTCGGACTATCGCGGCGAGATCCAGGTCGCGCTGATCAACCTCGGCGATCGCGCGGTCGAGATCGCCCCGGGAGACCGCATCGCCCAGCTCGTCGTCGCGGCGGTCGCGCGCGTGACGTGGGAGGAGCTCCCGGACGGAGCGGGGGACGATCCGGCCCGCTCCGCGAAGCTGACGACGGCGCGTGGCGCAGGGGGCTTCGGCCACACCGGATTGCGGCGCGATCCCTCGCGCGACCGCTGAACGAACCGCGAGCGAACGACGATGCGATGGGCAGTCGTGGCCCCGGAGGACTCCGCGTTCGAGGCGGATCTGCTCTCCGTCCTCCGCTCCGTGATGCAGCATCGCGCGGAGCCCGCGCGCGCGGCGGGGGACGTCGACCTCGCGGACTGCGTCGTGCTCGCCGGCGACGCGCCCTGGCGCGAGTCGTTCGTCGCGGAAGCCTCGTGTGAGGAGTCACTCGCGCACGCGGTCGCGAAACGCGCGCGTCGCGGTGCCCTCACGCTCGGCATCGGAGAGGGCTTCGCCGCGCTCTGCGCGCTCGACCTCCTGCCGGGAGAGATCGTTTCGAACGAGCCGGAGGCTTTCGTCTGCGCGATGACGACGATGCGCGTCGAGAACGCGGCGAATCCCTGGGCGCAGCGCGCGACGGTCGGCGACGTCTGGCGCATGCCGCTCCGCACCGCGGCGGGCCGCTACCGCGCGGAGGAAGCCGTGCTCGAGCGTCTCGACCGGGACGGGCAGGTCTTCCTGCGCTTCGTTCCGTCGCCGGGAGAGGCGCGGGCGAACCGCGTCGGCTCGGATCGGGACATCGCCGGAATCCTCAATCCTGGAAGGAACGTGCTCGGTCTCGCCGTGCATCCCGAGCACGCGGCCGACTCGACCCTTCTGCACGTCCAGTGGTCGGGCGCTCCGTCGGGACAGAGGCTGTTTCAGTCCGTCGCCGGATGGGTGGAGGAGCTCCTGCACCAGGCTCCGGTCGACTCGCAGCGTTGAGGGGAGGGGACCTGGCGTCGCGAAGCGCACCCGAGGCCGGCTCGGCTTCCCCCGCGAGCGAGAGCCTCGCACGGCTCGAGCGTGCGCTCGGCCGCGCGTCGACGACCGCGGAGCGCACGTTCCTCCAGTGGCTCTCGCCACCGAGCGCGGAGGTGCGCCGACTCGCGCCGGTTCGTGCGCTCCTCCGGAGCGACGTCGACGGCCTGTCGCGACGTCCGGGAGGGGAGGTGGGAACGATCCGCCTCGGAGCCGGACGACTCGCCATCGCCGTCGGGTCGCGACTGCACGTCGCGAGCGACGACGAGTCGGAAGCGCCTGCGGGCCTCGCGCAGAGCCTCGTCGCTCTCGCGTCGGTCGGCGCCGCACCTGTCGGTGCCCAGATCGTCGTCTACGCGGCCGGATCCTGGGGACGGACGAGCGCCGTCACCGGCGCCGCTCTTCGCGCGATGTCCGAGCTTGCGGTGCGCGCCGGCGTTCCATTGCTCGGGTCGTCGCTACACTTCGCTCCCGAGTACGGAGACTCCGTGATCACGGACGCGATCGCGATCGGCTGGCTGCCCGAGGGGGCCGGCATCGAGGAAGAGCGCGTGCCCGCACCCGGCGACCTCGTCGTCGCGCTCGCGGGTGGTCCGCCCGACGTTCCGCGGAGCGACGCCGTGGTCCGGCTACGGAGAATCCTCGCCGATCTCGCCCGTGATCGCGTGCCGGTTCTCGCGCTGCCCGTCGGCGGCGCTTCGCTTCTCGGCCCGGTCCTCGGAGCGATCGGCTCACACGGGCTTCGCCTCGACGGGGGAGGGGACATCGGCTCCGTGCAGGCGACGGTCGCGCGCGGACTCGATCCGTCGCGTGGTCTCGTCCTCGTCGTCCCGCCGGACGCCGCCGTGCACATCGAGGCGGCCGCGGCCGATCGTGGCGGCCGCTCGTCGTCCCTCGGCGCGATCGAGGCTGAAGGCGATCGCGTCCGTCTCACCGGCCTCGGAGGACGCGAGAGCGGCGACCTCCTTCTTCCGATCGCGGTGCTGCGGGAGCGCCCGGCACCGGCGCACGAGCGCCCCGAGCCCGACGACGCGGGCGAGGGGGGCGAGCTGCGCCTCGATCAGCTGCCGGAGCCCGATGACTACGAGCGTACGCTCCGGCAGCTCTTGCGGACGCCGAACCTCGCGTCGCGGCGATGGCTCCACGAGCGCTTCGATTCGTACGCAGGCGCCGCGACGCTCCTGCATCCGGCGTGCGGCGCGGGCGCGTCGATCCTGCGCCTACGCGACGGCGGCGAGCGCGTCGCCTTGGCCCTGAGCGGCAATCCGCGCTTCTCCGCCCTCGATCCGTACGTCGGCTTCGGGATCGCGGTGTGCGAGGGAATCCGGAGCCTCGCGACCCGCGGCGCGCGAGCGACCGCGCTCGCCGCGACCGCCCGCTTCGGCCGCGGAGACGACGCCGACACGACCGCGCGCGCGGAGAAGGGTCTCGCCGGTCTCCGCGACGCGGCACGCGCCTTCGGCCTTCCCTGCATCGCGCTCGGGACGGGAACCTCGCGCTCGGACGCCGAGGAGCCGGTGGGCTTCCCGCTCTTTCCGACGGTCGGGTGCATCGGCTCCCTGGAACGCGATCCGGTCACCCCGTGGTTCAAGCACGCCGGCGACGTCGTCCTTCTCCTCGGGCGGTCGCGCGAGGAGATCGGCGGAAGCGAGTTCGCCGCGATCGTGCACGGCTCGACCGAGGGGAACCCGCCCTGGATCGACTTCGAAGCCGAGCGCTCTCTGCAGGAGCTGCTGCTGACGGCCGCGGAGCGCGGTCTCCTGCGCTCGGCGCGCTCGCTCGCGGGGGGTGGGCTCGCCCTCGCGGTCGTCGAGTCGTGCTGCGCTCTGCCGGAAGGGGTCGAGGCGCTCGGGGCGCACATCCGGATCGACGAGGGGATGCGTCCCGACGCGTGGCTCTTTGCCGAGAGCGAGGCACGCGTCCTCGTCTCCGTCCGACGCGAAAGCGTCGCGGCGATGCGCGAGCTCGCCGACACGGCGAGCGTACCGTTCGCGGCGATCGGCGAAGTCGCTGCGGGCATGCTAGAGTTCGGTGAGTTGATCAGCCTCGAGCTGGAGGAGCTCCGGAAGACCTGGGGCGACGCGCTCGGGGAAGCGCTGGGGGCGGGCTGAGGGGGCATGCTCACCGAGGACCAGGATCGCTTTCACGAAGAGTGCGGGGTCGTGGGCGTCTACGGGCATCCGGAGGCGGCCAACCTCGCGTATCTCGCGCTCTACGCGCTGCAGCACCGTGGGCAGGAGTCCTCGGGGATCGTTTCGTCGCGCGGCGACGCGCTGATCTCCCACCGCGGGCTCGGCCTCGTCGCCGACATCTTCAAGCCCGACATCATCGCGCGGCTGGTCGGCACGGCGGCGATCGGGCACAACCGCTACGCGACGCACGGCGAGACGATCCTGAAGAACGCTCAGCCTCTCGTCGTCGAGTACGCGGGCGGCGCCCTCGCGGTCGCGCACAACGGAAACCTCGTAGACGCGGACGTGGTGCGGGAGCAGCTCGAGGCGAACGGCTCGATCTTCCAGTCGAACTCCGACACGGAGGTCGTGATCCACCTGATCGCGCAGTCGCGCAGCGAGCGGCTGATCGACCGGGTGACCGCGGCGCTCGCGCAGGTCCGTGGCGCCTACTCGATGGTCTTCCTCTCGAAGGACGAGCTGATCGCGGCCCGCGACCCGATGGGGTTCCGCCCGCTCGTGCTCGGGCAGGTGAAGGACGCGTGGGTCGTCGTGTCCGAGACCTGCGCGCTCGATTTGATGAACGCGACGTACGTGCGCGAGATCGAGCCGGGCGAGGTCCTCGTGATCTCGGAGCGCGGGCTCGAGAGCTTCCACCCGTTCCCGGAGACGCCGCACCGGCGCTGCGTGTTCGAGTACGTCTACTTCGCCCGGCCCGACAGCCGCGTGTTCGACCGCACGGTCTACCAGGTGCGCCGCGCGCTCGGGCGCCAGCTCGCACGCGAGACGCACGTCGAAGCGGACCTGGTCACGCCCGTGCCCGACTCCGGCGTCCCGGCCGCCCTCGGCTACGCCGAGGAAGCGGGCATCCCGTACCAGCTCGGCCTGATCCGCAACCACTACGTCGGACGAACCTTCATCGAGCCGACGGACTCGATCCGCCATTTCGGCGTGCGCGTGAAGCTGAACGCCATGCCCGAGCTGATGCAGGGGAAGCGCGTCGTCGTCGTGGACGACTCCCTCGTGCGCGGCACCACGAGTCGCAAGATCGTCGCGATGATCCGCGCCGCCGGCGCGAGCGAGGTCCACATGCGGATCTGCTCTCCGCCGACGATCTCGCCCTGCTACTACGGCATCGACACGCCGACGCGTGAGGAGCTCGTCGGCGCTTCGCACTCCGTCGAGGAAATCCGTCGCTTCATCGGTGCGGACACGCTCGCGTACCTGAGCGAGGAAGGCCTCTACGCGTTCCTGAACGGCTCGCCGCGCGACTTCTGCGACGCGTGCTTCACCGGGCGGTATCCGATCGAGGTGACCCCGGGCAGCGAGCCGCGGCAGCTCCACCTCTTCAACGCGATCGAGCGCGCCGCGCGCTGAAGAGTCCGGTCGCGGCGCTTCCGCTCTCTAGCTCTAGCGATACGGCGTCGGACGCGCGGTCGCCGGATCGCGGACGAGGATCGTGTCGCGCCGCCAGTGCACCTCGTCGGTCTGCGGGCAGTCCAGGTTGAAGTGGAGGCCGCGGCTTTCGCGGCGATGGCTCGCGGACGCGATGATCAGGTCCGCGACCGCGGCGAGGTTGCGGAGCTCGACGAGGTCCGCCGTCGGCAGGAACGCCCAGTAGTCGCGGTGGATGTCGCCGAGGATCACGTCCAAGCGCTGCCGGGCGCGCGCGAGCCGCCGGTCGCTCCGGACGATGCCGACGTAGTTCCACATGAGTCGGCGGATCTCGTCCCAGTTCTGCGTGATCAGGACCGCTTCGTCGCTCGTGCGCGCGCGTCCCGGGTTCCAGGCGGGCAGCGTCGCGGGCAGGGACGGGCGCTCGGCGGCGTCTGCCACCGCGTCGTCCGCGGCCCTGTGTCCGAATACCAGCCCTTCGAGAAGAGAGTTCGAGGCGAGGCGATTCGCGCCGTGCAGGCCCGTCATCGCGGACTCGCCCGCGGCGTAGAGGCCGAGGAGCGGCGTCGCTCCGTCCGCATCCGTGAGGATCCCGCCGCACGTGTAGTGGGCCGCGGGGACGACCGGAATCGGCTCGCGCACCGGGTCGATGCCGAAGGAGCGGCAGCGCGCTAGGATCGTCGGGAAGCGCTGCTCGAGGAACTCCGCGTCGCAGTGCGTGACGTCGAGGAAGACGTTGTCGAAGCCGCGCGCCTTCATCTCCTGGTCGATCGCGCGCGCGACGACGTCGCGCGGCGCGAGCTCGGCTCGCTCGTCGTACTCCGGCATGAAGCGGCTGCCGTCCGGCCGCCGGAGGAGCCCACCCTCGCCGCGCACGGTCTCGCTGATGAGGAACGACTTCGCGCGTGGGTGGTAGAGGCACGTCGGATGGAACTGGATGAACTCCATGTTCGCGATCGGCACGCCCGCACGATACGCCATCGCGATGCCGTCGCCCGTCGCGACGTCCGGGTTGCTCGTGTAAAGATAAACTTTTCCTGCGCCGCCGGTCGCGAGCAGCGTGACGGGAGCCGCCGCCACGTCGATGCGCGACGACTCGAGATCGAGGACGTACGCGCCGCAGCAGCGCTCCGGCCCCGGCAGGGCGAACTTCGAGCTGACGATCAGGTCGACCGCGATGTGCCGCTCGAGGACCTCGATCGTGCGGACGCTCGCGATCGCCTCGACGAGCGTCCGCATCATCTCCTGGCCGGTCGCGTCGAGCGCGTGCAGGATTCGCCGTCGCGAGTGGCCGCCCTCGAGGCCGAGGTCGACGTCGTAGGCGTCCTCCGCGTCGGGCCGAAGGGAGAATCGCGTGCCGAGGGCGATCAGCTCGCGAACGCGCTCGGGCCCCTCGCGGACGACCAGATCGACGATCTCGGGCCGGCAGAGGCCGGCGCCGGCGCCCTCCGTATCGGCCGCGTGGGAGGCGAACGAGTCGTCCGGGCTCCAGACCGAGGCGATCCCGCCCTGGGCGTACTGGCTCGACCCCTCGGGCATGCGGGCCTTGGTGACGACGCCGACCCGGCCGTGGCGGGCCGCCGCCAGGGCGAACGAGAGCCCGGCGATCCCACTGCCGATCACCAGGTAGTCGAAGTCCCGCCGCGCCGACACGGGCGCAAGCGTATGGCTCGTTTGGAGCGGGCTGCAAGGCCGGGTTGGGGGGCGTGGATTTGACAGGACGCCTCCGGCAGTGTGCTCTTTGGGGCGATGGGGCCCAGCCGGGGTTGGAGGTCGTGGGGATGGCCCGTGGTGGACGGACGGTGTGGGGGGCGCCGGTGAGACGCGAGTTTGCCCGCGCGAAGGGATTCCGCTTTGGAGCGCTCGCGTCTCTCGGCGTGCTCGCCGCGACGGTGGAGCTCGGGCTCGTCGCCGAGGCAGGCGCCGGGGACGTGTTCAGCTACCGCGATCCGCGCGGCGTGCAGTACTTCACGAACGTCCCGACGGACCGGAAGTTCCGCGCCTTCACGCTCCCGAAGGAGCGCCTCACGATGCTCAGCTTCCGGCGCGGCCAGACCGCCGTGTCGGCGGCGCGCAAGTTCGCGCGGCTCGAGATGACCTCCGAGATCCGCAGCATGATCAACGACACCGCGGACCGCTTCGATCTCGAGCCGGCGCTCGTCGCGGCCGTCGTCCGCGCGGAATCCGGCTTCAATCCGCAGGCCGTCTCCTCCGCGGGCGCACAGGGCCTGATGCAGCTCATGCCCGGCACCGCGCTCGAGGTCGGGGTGCGCGACGTCTTCCATCCTCAGGAGAACCTCGAGGGAGGCGTCTCCTACCTGCGGAACATGATCGACCGCTTCGGCAACGTGCAGCTCGGGCTCGCCGCCTACAACGCCGGGCCGGGAGCCGTCGAGAACCACGGCGGCGTCCCGCCGTTCCCCGAGACCCGCGAGTATCTGCGTCGCGTCTTCCAGTTCCGCCAGGAGTATCTGTACGACGCGCTTCGCCAGCGGCAGACGCTCGCGTCCTCGGCGAGAGCCCTGTCGCGGTGAGCGAAGCGGCCCCAGCTCCGCGGCGGCCGCGGCTGCTGAACACCCCGAACGTCCTGTCGCTGAGCCGGGTCGCGATCACGCCTCTTCTCATCTGGCTGCTGCTCTACCCGGGGAAGGTCGCTTCGGCGGTCGCCGCGGTCGCCTTCATCATCGCCTGCGTCAGCGACTGGCTCGACGGCTATCTCGCACGCAAGCAGGGCCTCGTGACGAACCTCGGGAAGTTCCTCGATCCGCTTGCCGACAAGATCCTCGTGCTGAGCGCGCTGATCATGCTGTGCGCGATGGCGCGCGAGCCGCGCGTCCCGGCCTGGATCGTCGCGGTGATCGCTTCACGCGAGGTCGCGGTCACCGGTCTCCGCGCGATCGCACGCGACGAGGGCATCGTCCTCGGCGCCGAAACGCTCGGCAAGGCGAAGATGACGTTCGAGATCGTGGCGCTCGTGCCGCTGCTCCTGCACTACCGCTATCTCGACGTCGACTTCCACGCGGCGGGAATGGTGTTCCTCTGGGTCGCGCTCGGTCTCGCGCTCTGGTCGGGCGCGACGTACCACATCCGGCTCGCGCGTCTGCTCCGCAACCGCGACGTTACTGCCTTGCGTGCCCAGGGGGATGGGGCTACGGTTTCAAGTGGGGCACGTCAGTGATAGCTAGGTCCCGCGCAAGAGGGGGTCGCGAATCCCGCCAGGCCCGGAAGGGAGCAACGGTACCGAATTCCTCTCTGTGCCGCGGGGGTGCCTAGCTATCGCTGACGTGCTCGATTCTCCCGAGAAGGGAGCGCCGCCCGGACGCGACGCCTCCTACGAGGTGCTCGCGAGACGGGCGCGTCCGCAGACCTTCGCCGAGGTCGTCGGGCAGGAGCACGTCACCCGGACGCTGGTGAACGCGATCCGCTCGGGTCGCGTCGCACATGCCTTCGTGTTCAGCGGCATGCGCGGGACGGGGAAGACGACGACCGCGCGCATCCTCGCGAAGGCGTTGAACTGCATCCAGGGTCCGACCGACGAGCCCTGCAACGTCTGCCAGAGCTGCATCGAGATCGGCGACGGCAGATCCCTCGACGTCCTCGAGGTCGACGCGGCTTCGCAGACGGGCATCGACGCGACGCGCGAGCTGCTCGAGACGGTGAAGTACCAGCCCGCCTCGGCGCGCTACCGCGTCTACATCATCGACGAGGCGCACGGTCTCTCGAAGCAAGCCGTCGACGCGTTCCTGAAGACGCTCGAGGAGCCGCCGCCGCACGTCAAGTTCATCCTCGCGACGACGGTCCCGCAGAAGCTTCCCGCGACGATCCTCTCGCGTTGCCAGCGCTTCGACTTCCGCGCGGTGTCGGGCGACACGCTCGTCGAGACGCTCGGGCGCATGGTGCAGGCCGAGGGCATGGAAGCGGACGAGGACGCGCTCGCCGCGATCGTCCGCGAGTCGGGCGGCAGCGTCCGCGACGCGACATCGCTCCTCGACCAGGTGCTCGCGTTCTCGGAGGGGAAGGTCGATCGCGCCGCGGTCGGGCTCGCTCTGGGACTGCCGGACGTCGCCGCGGTGCGCGAGCTCCTCGAAGCGGTCGCGGCACGCGAGCCCGGGCGCGCTCTCGAGGTCGTCGGTCGCGTCGTCGGACAGGGCTCGGACCTGGTTCGATTCTCGCACGAGGTGCTGCAGCGGCTCCGCAACCTGACCGTCCTCGCGGTCGCCGGCGCGCCGGCGCTCGCCGATCTGACGAAGCACGAGATCGAGGCTCTCGAGCGCTCGCGCGAGGGGATCGCGGTCGAGGACCTCCAGCGCTGGTTCCGCATCCTCCTCGCGGGACACGAGGAGGTCGCGCGATCGACGCACCCGCGGATGGTGCTCGAGATGGCGGTGATCCGGATGGCGAGCCTCGTTCCGCTCTCGCCGCTCGATCAGCTCGTCGCGCGGCTCGAGGCGCTGGAGCAGGGCGGGGAAGGAGCGGGGCCCGGTCCGCGCGAGAGACCCGGCCAGCGCGGACCGATGCCGCGCACGACGCCGCCGCCCGCGAGAAGCGGAGCTCCCGAGCCGCGCGGGCCGCGCGCTTCGGAGGCGGCTGCGAGCATCGCTCCGCGACCGATGCCCCGTCCCGTCCCCGAGAACGGTCACGGTTCGGCGACGGGTCCGGCTCCCGCTCCGTCGAGCAGCGCAGCGGCCCCGCTCGGTACGTCCTCGCCCGCGCTCGGAGACGCCCCAGCCCGGCCCACGACGCCTGGTCCATCTGCTCCCGCTGCGGACTCGGCGGAGCAGAAGCGCTGGACCGGGCTCGTCGCCGCGCTCCAACGCGAGAAGGCCTCGCGCTTCTTCCGGCTCGCGTACAGCCGGGTCCTCGCAATCGGCGACGGCGTGATCCGGATCGCTGTCACCGGCCGCGAGGCGATCGCGGCGCTCGGCGAGCCGGAGACGCGGGCGATGATCGAGAAGGCGATCGAGCGCGAGTACGGCCAGAGCCTTCGCTTCGAAGCCGTCGGTCCCGACGCCGCGGGCGCCGCGCCGCTCCGCGCGGATCCGATGAGCCTCGAGCGGCAGGGGCGAGAGGATCCACTCGTCCGCATGAGCGTCGAGATCCTCGACGGCAAGGTCGAAGGCGTCGTCGCACGGACGCGCCGCGAAGGATCCTCGTAACCGCGCCCGGGCCTGGTAGACTGAGGCCATGACGAAGCCTTTCGATCTCGGCGACCTCGGCAAGATCATGGAGCAGGCCAAGGCCATGCAGGATCGGATCGCGAATCTGCAGGCCGAGGTCGGCTCCCGCTCGGTGGAAGCGTCCGCCGGCGGCGGGATGGTGACGGCGCGGGTCAACGGCAAGCTCGAGGTCCTCTCGATCACGATCGAGCAGGACGTACTCGGTACGGGCGACCGCGAGATGCTGCAGGACCTGGTCGTCGCCGCGGTGAACGGCGCTCTCCGCAAGGCCCAGACGATGATGGCGGAGGAGATGTCGCAGATCACTGGCGGCCTGAAGATCCCCGGACTCGGCTGAAGAGCGTCGCGGATGCCCCTCGGTCTCACGCCTTCGATGGAGCGGCTCCTCGAGGAGCTGAAGCGTCTCCCCGGCGTCGGCGAGAAGACGGCGCTTCGCCTCGCGTTCTTTGTGCTGCGTGCGGATCACTCGTACGCCGCGAACCTCGCGCAGGCGCTGCTCGGCGTGAAGGAGCAGAGTCGCTTCTGCTCGGGCTGTTATGGATTGACGGAGCAGGACCCGTGTCCGATCTGTGCCGATCCGCGGCGTCGCAGTGAAGAGATCTGCGTCGTGGAGGAGCCGGCGGACATGCTCGCCTTCGAGCGCGCGCAGGAGTACCGCGGCCGCTACCACGTACTCGGCGGCGCGCTCGCGCCGCTCGACGGAATCGGTCCGGATCATCTCCGCTGCACGGAGCTCGTCGAGCGCGTGAAGGACGGCGGCGTCGACGAGATCATCGTCGCGACGAACCCGACCTCGGAGGGCGAGGCGACGGCGCACTACCTCGCCCGTCTCCTGAAGCCGCTCGGCGTCCGCGTGACGCGGATCGCGCGCGGGCTCCCGATGGGTGGGGACCTCGAGTACGCCGACATCGTCACGCTCGCGAAGTCGCTCGAGGGCCGCCGCGAGATGTGACGGCGCGCCCGGCCACCCGGCCGTTTCGCCGGTTGTCGCCGACGAGCGCGGGTGCTAGGCAGCGGAATTCACCTGCGACGCTGATGGCGGAGCCGCGTACAAAGAAGAGCCCCCGCGCCGGAGCGGCGGACACCGAGAAGGTTGCGAGCCCGGCGGCTCGGCAGGACCTGAATTTCCGGACGATCCTGCCGCGCAATTTGTCGATCGATTTCGTCGGCAAGCGGCACATCTTCGTCATCCTCTCGACGATCCTGAACCTCCTCGCGATCGCGCTCTTCTTCATCCGGCCGCTGAACTACGGCGTCGACTTCACAGGCGGGACCTCCATCCGGGTTCGGTTCGCCGAGCCGACGACCGCTTCGGCCGTCCGGGACGACCTGGACAACCTGGATCTCCGCGACCTCACCGTACAGGACTTCGGCGACCAGGGCCGCGAGTTCCTCCTCCGCTTCGAGATCAAGGAAGGCGAGGAGATGAACTCCGTCTCGCAGACCCTCTCGACGCTCTTCAACGACAAGCGCGGTGAAGGGAAGTTCGAGATCTTGAGCGTCGAGAGCGTCGGCCCGAAGGTCGGCGCGGACTTGCGACGGCAGGGCTTCCTGGCGGTGCTCGTGGCGACGGTCTTCATGGGGATCTACATCGCGCTGCGGTTCGAGTTCAGCTTCGGCCTCGGAGCGGTGATCGCGCTGGTCCACGACGTGTTGATCACGGTGGGTGCGCTGATGCTGACGCAGTATGCGTTCGACCTGACGACGCTCGCGGCGCTTCTCACCGTGATCGGCTTCTCGGTGCACGACACGATCATCATCTCCGACCGCGTTCGCGAGAATCTGCGGCGGAACCCCAAGGCCGACCTCGCGGCGGTGATCAATCAGAGCATCAACGAGACGCTCTCGCGCACGTTGCTGACGACGGGCACCGCGCTGTTCGTGCTGATCGCGCTCTTCTTCCTCGGCGGAATGGGGCTCCAGCCGTTCGCCTTCACACTCCTGATCGGCCTGATCACGGGCACGTACTCGACGATCTACATCGCCGCGCCGGTCGTGCTCCTCTGGTCGAAGAGCTCGCGTCTCGCGAAGTCCTAGCCGTCCGAGACTTCGGAGAGGCCCCCGGGCCCCCGTAGCTCAGGTGGATAGAGCACAGGATTCCCAGGTCCACTTCGTGGTTGATACGGGGTGATACGCCCGATATGCCGCGACAAAACCTCGCGGCGTGCACGGCGGTATCACTCCGGATCAGCCAGTATGTGAGGTGGTTGGGGGCACTTTGGGGACTCCGGCACCTTCGCGCCCTTGGCGGCCGGAGAAGAGGCTATTCGTTTCCCACGTGGTAGACGACCACCTTGCACCGCGGCGCGCCACCGTTCTGCTTCATGACGCAGCCCTGCGAGGTGCTTCTCCGTGCGGTCGATGAGTCCGACCTTGAGCCCGGTGCTCGGGAAGGCGAGAAGGTCTCCAGCGGGGTCATGGCCTTGAAAGCCTACGATGCTGACCGGGAGTTGGATGCGACGTTTCATGTCGATGCGAATGGCGCACGACATGGTGCTCTTCGAAAGCCGCGGAGGGCGGCGCGGCGGTCCGGCACGCAGACTACAACCTAAGACTGCGGCCCTCGCAGCGTTGACAGGTCTCATGGCCTTGGAAGGGAACTTCACGGCGCTGGGTGAGGCGGATGATGGTCTTGATCGTCGTACCGGGACGAGAGCCAGGGAGGTTTGAATCGTCCCGGCTTCCTCGGCGGCTCTGGGGTGCAGCGGAGCCTGGAAGGAGGCAATGAAGCCACGATCCAAATCTGCCGCATGCGCCGCTGGTGCGCTGATCGTAGTCTTCGCTTTGGCGGCCCGGATCTGGGGAAGCTTCATCGGGCTCCCGCACGAGTTTCTTCCGGATGAGAGGGGTAAGGTGGAGACGGCGGTCCGGCTCGGGGAAGAGGGGTTTCGGCATGCTGGAAGCCAGCCCGGTTTTCTCTATGGGAGCCTTTGGGCAGTCTATCGAATTACCGAGCCGATCCTGCCCGCACTCGCGAACTTACGTCTTCCGGCTGGGCATTCTCTCACAGGAGAGGGGCAGATCGCCCCGCGTCTCTGGCTCGGCCGCCTCTGGCTCGACGTGCTCTCCGCCGCTACCGTCCTCGTGGTCTTCTACCTCTCGAATACGCTCGCGGGTCCCGGCGCGGGTTTGGTTGCGGCGATCCTCCTCGCGGTAAACCCCCTCTCGATAGCTGCCGCGAACTATTTGAAGGAAGATACCCCTCTTGCGCTCTGGCTCGCGTGCACTGCACTCGCGAGTCTGGCTCTCTCGCGCTCCCCCTCCGCGCGGAATGCCTTGCTCTCGGGGGTCTGTGCCGGGCTCGCAGCCGGCTCTAAGTATACGGGAGCGTTCGCCGCCGCGCTCGCCGCCGCCGCGCTCATCCAAATCCGGGAGCGAGAGCCGGGTTCTCAGCAACCGAGGCGGGGGCAGCTCGTCGCGTGGACGGTAGGGGGCGCAATCCTTGCACTGGCCGCGTCGACACCGTCGCTGTTGCTCGCTCCGACCGAGATCGCACGCGGGATCCGCTATCAGGCACAATATGCCACAACAGGTCATCACGACGGAATTTCTCTTCCGCTCACTGATACGCTCGGCGTGCTCTATCTACGGGAAGCCCTGCTGCCCTCCCTGGGGACCCCAGCACTACTCGTTACCTTGGTTGGTCTGGCAGCCCTATGGAAGCGAGATCGAACTGGAGCGGTAGTGCTCGCGCTCGCATCCTTAGCGTTTCTAGCCGTGGTCGAGGTGCTGCCCGCCAAGCCGTACCCCTTCTTTGCGAGATACGCTTTGCCCGCGATGGCGCCCCTGTGCGCGCTGGCAGGAATCGGCACCTCAGTAAGCGCAACCCATCTCTCCGCCGTGTTTCCCCGGTATAAGCGCGCGCTCCACTGCGCCGTCGTCCTACTCGTACTCGGCTTGCCGGTCGTCCGTGGCATCCGGTTCGTCTGGAGCATGTACCCGGATACACGCGACGAAGCGGCCGACTGGCTTGTGGAGCATGTGCCCGCGGGGTCCGTAGTGATGACGACTCCCTACGGGCTCCTGCTTCCGCGCGGTCGCTACTGGGTACAAATGATTGATAGCGAAGCTGGTGTACGAAAGATCCTGGAAAGGCAGCGCCAACCCGTTTCGATCGTCCTGAGTAGTTTCACCACACAACGATTCGCAGAAAACCCGAAAGACAACCCACCTGTGACACAGCTATACCGTTGGCTCGAGTCCGAGGCGCACGAGGTCGCAACCTTCTCTCCTACCGGGCCGCGATTCGGGTTCTACAATCCCTCGATTCGGATCCTTCAGTCGTCCCCCGCTCCTACGTCTGAGCGGCGCTCTTCAAGCAACCCGGCGAATGCGCCCACAGCATCGACCGAGTCGACCAGGCGATAGCCCCGGGAGTTCAGGCCAGCGACAAGCGTCTCCCTCTCGCTCTCCCAGATGTGTGACATGACGAGGAAGAAGCGCTGCCTACCGCGCATCGAGGTCTCTATCGATGCGACCTTCTGTTCCGGTGGGAGATGCCTGAACGCCATTCCTTGGACGACGGGCAACTGGGTCTGAGACCGGTAGATCCGAAAGGCCGGTGCAGCTCCATAGTAGAGATAGATGGAGTCTCCCTTGCGACTGCGCATTTCGACCCAGTTTAGCGCGCGCTCCAGATTTTCGTAAGGAGGGGAGAGCCACGGGCTCGGAATGAGCCCGAGATTCGGAAGGAAGACGAGCTGGGCAACGACGACAAGAACGGCGAGCGGGATTCCCAACATCGGAGCGCGCATTGACGCTAGCAACCCGCCGGCAATAAAGAGGAAAAACAGAGGGCTCAAGAAAAACGCATAGCGAAAGACGAACGGGTAAAGACCCAGGCCATCGGCGAGGCACATCCACGCTAGAACCAGAGTGAAGATGAGCACAGGTGCCCGCCATCGCCACCCACGCCGCCAAACACCAATTGCCCCGACTATCAAAAGGCTCAATGGCAGCAAAAAAAGCGCGCGTGATAGTCCCTTGCTCCATGGAAGCCAAAAATAGCGCAAGAGGTCTTCCTCTAGCTTGGTGGCGACGTAGCCCAGCGACTGCTCCAATGTGTACTTGCCCAGCCATGGATAAAGTCCTGCGGTGAACTTCTCTTGCTGCTGAGCGAACATCAGGGCGTACAAAAGAAAGGCCGCGGCAAGAAGGCCGAGGTTGATCCCGATGAAGAACCACCAAGCTCGGGTCTTCCTCTCCCGCACCATGTGTAGGAGTAGTACGATATCAACGCCGGCGATGAGAAATACAAGGCCATAGTATGTGCAGATTGCGAGGATCAGCGCTGCCGAGAGTGCTAGCCAGTCACGAGTCAGGCCTCGATCGGTCACCTTCTGTGAGGCCAGCAGTACCCACGCCCCCATGAGACCGGAAAGCGCATACTGGCTTACCTCCTGTGCGTAGTAGACCTGGAGCGGGGAGATTGCGAGCAGCAGCGCCGTCAGAAGCGCAAGCGATGGATCACCTAAAAGAACGATCCAACGCCAGACTATCCATATCGTAGCAACCGAGTAGCAGGCTGACGGCAAACGGAGCCACGCTTCGGTCGTGGTCCTTGCTGCAATCGGGCTCTGAAGAACACGATAGAGCGGGGGATCGGGACCCTCGTGAAGGAGTAGGATGCGCGGCCATGGTATGCGATCTCGCGCAACCTCGAGTGCTTCGTCGTACCAGAGGCCATTTGCCCCGAGGCCGATTAGTCGCAGTGTGGCTGCTAGTGCCAGGACGGCGAGGACTTGACTGTACTGTCGCGACGAAGGAACGAGGACCGCGTCGCCGGGGTTCATCTCCGCCGAGGTCACGGGTCATAGCAGGGCGAAAGGCCGCCAAGTAGGCGAGCCCAGCGCGGGAAGGCCGCCGCCGAGGGAGAGATCAAGCCCATTGAAATGAAGCGGCCGACCGTTCGCCTCAGGGCTTTCGGCAGGTGGTGCGGTGCAACGTCAACCGCGTCGCCGGAAGCTGCTGCAGTTCGGGCGGAATCTGATTCTGGTCATTGAAACCCCAACCATCTGGCAAGATCCCCTCCCAGCGCAGGTAGTAGTAGTCGCCCGCGTCGTTCACTTGTGCATCGTACGGGGGCAGGTTCCCGAGATATTGTCAAATCCTGTGGATCAGCGACGTGATCAGGCGGCGCGTTCTTCCAGTTCTTCCTTCCTCTCGATCTGAACTCCATCTTGGTACTTGAC
>VGTG01000082.1 GCA_016874795.1 Deltaproteobacteria bacterium
CTCGACGTAGTGTTCAAGTACGCCTGCGTCGCCCTCCGGTCCGAGGCTCGCGAATCTTCGGCACTCTCGACCGCCTCGCGACGTGATCTGGTGAGAAATGCAGGCTAGCGCGGGCCGAGGCGTGCTACGATCTCGTCCCAGCTTCGCGTGCGATCGTCGTCCTCGCCCATCATCTGGACGATCCAGCGCCGCACGTAGGCGCGATCCAGCTCCGGTCGCACGGCGACGAGCCGTTCGAGGTCGACGAGGTCCTTGCCGCGGTAGAAGAGCAGCTTGAACACGGCGAGGGCTTCCGGCGAGAGGAACCAGCCCGACCAGCCTTCCGCGTCCTTCACGTGGATGCGCGTCCGCTCTGCTTCCGCCGCGAACGGGATGCTGGGAAGAAACACGTCGATCCGCATCCCGTCCCAGCGTGCGATGAACATGCCCTCGCGGCGCGCTTGTGACTCCGCAGCTTCGCTCGCCGCGTCGATGCCGAGCCCAGCTAAGGCTGCGATCGCTTCGCCGATGCGGGTATCGGGGATGAACAGGTTCAGGTCGACGTCGGCGGTGCCTCTCGGGACTCCGGCGATCGCGAGAGCCAGCGCGCCGCCGATCGCGTACGGCAGATTCGCGCGCTCGAGCTCGTCGGCGATCCGCTGGGCGGCCTCGACGGCGCTCCGCTCAGCGAGCGCCATCGCCCCAGTTCGCTTCTCTCCGTAGGCGCTCGAGCGCGGCGACGGTGCTCGCCGGGAGGGGATCCGTGCGGCTCAATACCCTCTCGGGATCCCCGCTCGCCCGCGCCGCCCACATCGCGTCCTGCGCGCAAAGGCGTGCGAGACGCCATCGCTCCGCGACGCTGAGGTGGGCCCACTCGGCGACCTCGGCGCGAATCGAGGCGAGATCGCCGGTCGCCCAGCCCGGTAGCTCCCGAGCCATGGGCACAGCCTAGCAGGGGATCTGCAAATCCGACATTGCCTTGGACCGGCTACGGCGAGGGCGCGCTCGCAGCCCGAAGCGAGCGCGGCTCTCTACTCGTGCCCGAACTCCTCGTCGGGGTAGACCGGGATCCAGTCCTGGAGCTCGTCCACCTCCGTGCGCGCGTGCGCAGGATAGCTCGTGACGTAGCACGCGTGCGCGAGCAGGTACGTCGCGCCCGGCGTCGTCAGGAGCTGGAAGACGATCGCGAGAAAGCCGCGCAGGGCGACGAACGGTTCGGTCGGGCCGAAGTAGACCATCGGTGCGACGATCAGGAGGCCGACGCCGACCGTGCCCGCTTTCCCCGCGGCGTGGATGCGCGTGTACACGTCCGGGAAGCGGACGAGGCCGATCCCGGTCACGACCATGAAGAACGTGCCCGCGAGCATCGCGAGCGCGGCGAGAAGCTCGAGGAGCATCAGAAGACCCGCCCCTTCGCGAGGTACTTCGCGACCGCGCTCGAGCCGAGGAACCCGACGAGCGTCAGGATCCAGACCGCATCGAAGTAGAGCGTCGACGAGAACCGGATGCAGAGGAGACAGATCATCCCGATCGCGACCGACGAGAGCGTGTCGAAGGCGACCGCGCGATCCGCCGCCTTCGGTCCGACGACGATGCGGTAGAGGCAGAGCGCCGCCGCGACGAACAGCCAGAAGACGCAGAAGTCCGTGACGAGGGCGAACCAGCCGCTCACGGCCGCCTCCCGGCGCGCGTCCAGAGGAGGATGTTCTTCTCGAGGACGGTCTGGATCGACTTCCGCACGTCCTCCGGGTCCTGGCCGATGTCGATCGCGTGGATCACGATCGTGTGCTTCGCGGGCTCGACGTGGACCGTGATCGTCCCCGGCGTCAGAGTGATCGAGTTCGCGAGCGTCGTGATCTCCAGATCCGTGCGCGCCCTCATCGGCAAGGCGATGAAGCCCGACCGGAGATTCTCCAGCGGTCCGAGGACGAGCTTCGTCACGGTGATGGCGGAGAGCCAGATCTCGCGCAGGAGGATCGCGAGATAGCGGAACCAGTAGAGAGCGCCGCGCACGCTCATCGGAGCCCCGCCAGGGTGCGATCACCGAGCACGGCGCGGATGTACGCGGTCGGTGCGACGATCTCGTCGGCCGCGTCTCCCGCGAGACGCAGGAACGGCTGCGCACCGAAGCCCAGGACGATCGTCGCGACGACGAGGGTCGCCGTCGCCGCTGCGGGTCCGCGCCAGCTTCCGCCGGCGTGCGCTCCCTTCGGACGGCCCCAGAACGCGTAGGTCCAGATCTTCATCATCGAAAGCAGCGTGAGGAAGCTCGTCAGCACGGCAACGAGGACGACGGCGAACTGGTGTCCCTCGAGCGCCGCCCGGAGCACGACGAGCTTCGCGAGGAAGCCCGAGAAGGGCGGCATGCCCGCGAGCGAGAGGGCGGCGACGAAGAAGAGCGCGGCTGCGACCGGAGTGGTGGTCAGCACGCCGCCCATCTCTTTCAGCTTCGTCTTGCCGGTCACCGTCTCGGCGACGCCCGCGACGAGGAACAGGCTCGACTTCACGATGATGTGATGGACCACGTAGAAGATCGTCGCCGCGACCGCGGCCCGCGCGATCCGCGAGTCGGCCGTGAGCCCGATGCCCATCACCATGTATCCGACCTGGCTGATGATGTGCCACGAGAGAATGCGGCGCATCTCCCACTGGCAGAGCGCGCCGAGCACGCCGAGGAGCATCGTGAACGCGGACAGGAAGAGGAGCACCTCGGACGCGAGCTCGTGCCCGTCCTGCTGGAACACCATCACGAAGACGCGCAGCAGCGAGTACACGCCGACCTTCGTCAGGATGCCGGCGAAGTAGCCGTTCACGCCGGGAGGGACGACGGGATAGGAGTCCGGCAGCCAGGAGAAGACCGGGAACGTCGCCGCCTTCAGCGCGAAGACGAGGAGCAGCACCATCGAAGCGGCGGTCAGCATCGCGGCGGGCGCGCCGACCATCGTGGCCGTCTTCTCGGCGAGGTCCGCCATGTTGAGCGTCCCGACGAGCCCGTAGACGAGCGCGATCCCGACGACGAACAGCGCGCCGCCGACGAGGTTGACGGCGACGTACATCATCCCCTGGCGCACCTGCTGCCGGGTCGCGCCGACGAGCATCGAGCCGTACGACCCGATCAGCATCACCTCGTACGCGACGAACAAGTTGAACAGGTCGCCGGTGACGAACGCCCAGTTCACGCCGAGCAGCACGACGTGGAAGAACGGGAAGAAGAAGTGTCGCTGCTGCGTTTCGGTGACCGTGAAGCACGTGTACGCGAGCACGACCGAGCCGACCGTCATCGAGAGGCACAGCATGATGCAGGCGAGCCGGTCGGCGACGAACGCGATCCCGTACGGCGCGAGGTAGCCCCCGAGCATCGTGACCTGGATCCCGTTCGCGTCGACGTAGTGCAGAAGCCAGAAGACGTAGGCCGTCAGGCCGAGGCTCGAAGCGAGCGACAGCGCCTTCTCGGTCCGTGGATGCTCGCGGATCAGCGCCAGCACGATGGCCGTGAAGAACGGGACGAGAAGGACGAGGATGATCGCGTTCATCGACGTCACTCCTCGAACATCGGCCGTCGCGGGTGTCGCGGCGGACTGAAGGTTTCGTCGTCCGCGACGGGGAGCGGCAGCTCCTCCGGATCGTCCGTCGCGTAGTCGCGGTAGACGACGTAGCAGATCGTCAGGAAGAGCGCGCCGACCGCGAAGCTGATCACGATCGCGGTGAGCACGATGTCGGGCGGAAGCGGGTCCATCAGCCCGGTGACGAGGTCGGGATCGGACACGAACGGCGCGGCGCTCTCGAGCGTGAAGCCGCCGCAGGCGATCATCAGGAGGTTGACCGCGTTCGAGATCAGGCCGAAGCCGATCACCATGCGGATCAGGTTCGGCCGCAGGATCGAGTAGACGCCGCCGCCGAAGAGGAGCCCGATCGCGAGCGCGAGAGGCAGCTCCATCAGCGCCGCTCCAGATCGAGCTCGAGGAAGATCGTCATCAGCGTCCCGAGGACGATCATCATGACGCCGAGGTCGAAGAACGTCGCGGTCGGCAGGTGCACGGTGCCGAGATGGAGGATGACGTTGTCCATGAACGGCTTGCCGAGGAGGAAGGGGACCGTGCCCGTCGTCACCGAGACGAGAAGCCCGACCACCGCGACGCGCCACCACGGAAAGCGCGAAACGCGGCGCACGCCGAAGGCGAGCATGTACATCGCGCCCGCCGCCGCGAGGAGCGTACCCGCGATGAAACCTCCTCCGGGCTCGTCATGGCCCTGGAAGAAGATCCGGATCGCGACCACGATCGAGAGTGGCACGGCGTAACGGGCAATGACCCGGATGATCGGCGAGTGCTGCGTCACGCAGCTTCGCTCCGTGTCCCGCGCCCCTTGCGCTGCTGGCGGGCGCGACGCCGCGTGCGCAGGAGACCGTAGACGGCGAGGCCCACGACGACGAGCACCGTGATCTCGCCGGTGGTGTCGGCCGCGCGGATGTCGACGATGATGACGTTGACGGCGTTCTTGCCGCCGCCTTGCTCGAGTGCGAGCGAAAGGAGCCCGCCCGGGCGCGTGGCGATGTTGCTCGGCTCGCGGATTCCCGGCGTCATCGTGAGAAGCAGCAGAATCGTGATCGTGACTCCGAACGCGGCTGCGATCCCGAGGTTCACGAGCTGCGTCCCCGGCTTCATGTCCCGCGCGGGAAACGCCGGCAGGAATACGAGGACGAGCAGGACGAAGATCGACGACACCGTCTCGATCAGGAGCTGCGTCAAGAGAATGTCGGGCGAGCGATAGACGACGAACAGCATCGCGACGAGAAACCCGATCGTGGTCGTCGAGATCGCCGCGGCGAGCCGCGTGCGAGCTCGCACCGTCGCGATCGTCGCGACAGCGAGCAGGGTGCAGAAGAGGAAGCCGTACCACGGCGTATCGGCGAACGTGACGGAGATCTGCCGCCAGGAAAGCCCGGTCTCCGAGAACGCCCACACGCAAAGAGCGGGCAGCGTGAGGACGGTCGCGGCGAGGTACCAGCGAAGCGACCCGTTCTGCCAGCGCACGCTGTACGCCTCGCCTCCACGCGCGAGCGCGGCCATCGCGCCTTCCCACATCGCGGAAGCGGCCGGACCTCCGGCGAGGCGCTTCTGCAGAGCGCTGACGGCGTCTCGGCGCGTGTAGAGCGCGACGCCGAGGACGAGAGCGAAGAGCGAAGCGAAGAGAGGCCAGCCGAGCGCGGGCAAGAGGGTCGCGTGCGCACGGTGTTCGGGCGCCGAAGCCGTCGCCGTCACGAGGTCGCTCGTGAGCTCCCCGAGGCTCGCGAGACCGAGAAGGAGCGCTCCTCCGGCGAGGATCGCCGGCGCGGTCCACAGCGGGACGCGTGGCTCGTCCGCGTGCGCTTCGTCCCGTCGACCGTGTGCGTGCGCTCGTTCGGCGCCAGAGAAGACGCCGAAGGTCAGCTTCCCCGCCGTCGCGACGAGGAGCGCGCTGGAAGCGAGGCTCGCGAGAAGGACGACGGTACGAAGAAGCGGAGTCCCCGCGAGCCACTCGCTGTGCAGCAGCGCGGCGTAGAAGTTGTCCTTCGCGACGAAGCCGAGAAGCGGCGGAAAGCCCGCCATCGAGAGCGAGCCGAGCGCGCACGCGACGAAGGCGATCGGCAGCGCGTGCCGCAGTCCGCCGAGCTGATCGAGGCGGCGCGTGTGCGCGTGGTGCTCGACGATCCCGGCGACGAGAAAGAGCGCACCCTTGTAGAGCGCGTGATTCAGGATCTGCAGGCTATCGTCGGTCGTCGCACCGAGGCCGTAGAGCAACGTGATCATCCCGAGCGCGGAAGCGGTCGTGCGCGCGAGGATCGCCTTCAAGTCGATCTCGCGGAACGCCTGGTACGCGCCGAGAAGCATGCTCGTCGTGCCGACGACGACGAGGGTCGGCGCCCAGAGCGGCGCTTCGCCGAACATCGGGTACGTCCGGCCGAGGAGGAACACGCCGGCTTTCACCATCGTCGCCGCGTGCAGGTAGGCGGACACCGGCGTCGGCGCGACCATCGCGCGCGGCAGCCAGAAGTGGAATGGGAACTGTGCCGACTTCGTGAACGCGCCCAGAAGGACGAGGAGGAGCGCGGCGGGACAGAGCGGCGAGGCGAGGAGCTTCGCGATCAGCGCCGGGTCGCTCGTGATCGCCGAGATCGAGAAGGTTCCGGTCACCTGCGCGACGAGCAGGAATCCGACGGACATCGCGAGCCCGCCGAGAGCGGTCACCTGGAGCGCCATCAGCGCGCCGGCCTTCGCGTCGTCGTCCTCGTAGCGGTAGCCGATCAGGAGGAACGACGTGATGCTCGTGATCTCCCAGAAGACGAAGAGGAGGATCAGGTCGTCCGCGAGCGCGATGCCGAGCATCGCGCCCATGAAGGAAGCGAGAGCCGCGTAGTAGCGGCGCTCCTTCGCGGGATCCGCCTCCGCGACGTACGCGGTCGAGTACAGTGCGACGAGCGCGCCGATCCCGGAGACGATGAACGCGAGGAGGAGCCCGAAGCCGTCCGCGCGAAGCGCGAACGAGATGCCGGCGGCGGGAAGCCAGGGGAACGAGAAGCGGTCGATGCCGTGCGTCGCGGCGGCCGGGACGAGAGAGAGGAAGCTCGCGAGCGCCGCCGCGAAGACGATCCAGCCGGAGGCGCGCCCGATGCGCCCACTTCCGGAGCCGACGACGACTGCGGCAAGAAAGGGCAGTGCCACGCATGGCAACAGCAGGGAGCTGGATTCGAGCACGAGCGAAGCGCTACTCGGGGCGGGTCGACACCGTGGCCATGACGCGTCCGGAGCTCTGGTCGACGAGCTCGACGGTGACCTCCTCGCCGCGATCGAACTGGTCTTTCGCAGCGACGACGCCCGTCTTCATCTTGTCGAGGTAGCTCGTCCGCATCGAATCCGGCATCTGGTCCATGGGGAAGTTGGCCATCTTCACCTGCACCCGGTCGGATGCGGGCCACTCGATCGCTACGACTTTCGGACCAGCGATGGGATGGGCCCGGAAGAGCTGCTCGACCGAGGCTTCAAACGTCGTCGCCGGCGCGGCGGGAGCCGCCGGAGCCGCTCCCATGCCCGGAGCGGCCGGAGCACCCGGTGCGCCTGGAGCACCGGCCATCGGTACGGCGGGGCCGGGAGCGCCCGGGGCACCGCCGGCCGCACCTGCGGACGCTTGCGAGAGAGCGGCCGCGGCCTCCGCGAGCGAGCTCGAGCTGCTGCGCGCCTGATCGAGGAGCGCGGAGATGCGCTGCTTCGTGTTCGCGTCGGTCGCGACGTCGCGCGCCTTCTCGAGATCGGCGTGTGCCGCGGCGCGGTCCCCCTGCGCGTCGTGAACGACCGCCATGTTGAAGTAGGCCTGGTAGAAGGACGGATTCTTCTCGAGCACCCTGCGATACTCGGACATCGCCTTCTCGGTGTCGCCGGTCTCGTAGTACATCGTGCCGAGGTCCGTGCGGACCTCCGCGTCGTCCGGCGAGAGCGTCAAGTATTTCTCGTAGTACGAGATCGCGCCGTTCCGGTCCTTCCGGTCGTACGCGAGGTTGCCGAGCCCGCGCAGGCCGTCGAGGCTCTCGTCGTCGAGCCCGATCAGATGCTCGTACGCGGACTGCGCCTTCGCTTCGTACGCCGGATCGAGTCGCGAAGCGCGGTAGTAGACGCCGGCGAGCGTCTTCCACTTCGCCTCGTCCTTCGGATTCGCTTCCGCTTCCTTCGCGAGGTTCGCGATGTAGGTCTTGATGTCTTCGGGGAGATCGAAGGATCCGCCCGCCTGCCCGGCTGCAGCCGCGCCCGAAGCCGCGCCCGCGGCCGCGCCTGCGGGAGGTGCCGTCGAGACCTGTCCCTCGCCGGGCTTGAGCGGGCGCTGCGGCTGCGGCGCGAGTCGGAAGTAGAGCCAGAACCCCCCGCCGAGCAGGAGCAAGATCGACAAGGAGACGATGCCCGCGATGGGCAGCGCCGAAGCGGACGTCGTCGCACCGAAAGCCTGCCCGCAGCCGGCACAAAAGCGTGCGCGCGGCTCCGTCGGCGTACCGCATTCCGGACAGAATTTGAACGCCATCGCGGGTTCCTTAGCAGGTCGTCGGCGGCGGTCGAGAATCGCGCAGGGCCTGCGTTTGGCCGCGCTGGCCGCGCGCGGCGGGATGTCGTACGTCGTCGGCATGGAGGCGGCGAGCCCGGCGCGTCGGACGAGCTCTCCTCCGCGTTGGCTCGCTCCCGTCCCCGACCTGCTGACGGCGCTTCGCGTGCTCCTCGCTCCGGTGTTCGTCGCGACGCTGCCAGACCGGCCGGGGATCGCGCTCGCGGCCGCGGTGCTCGCCGCGGCGAGCGACTTCGTCGACGGCCGCCTCGCGCGCCGTCTCGGCGGAGGCTCGCGGCGCGGTGCGGCGCTCGACGTCGTCGCGGATGCCGTGTTCGTCTTGACCGGCTTCGTTGCGCTCGCCGCTTCCGGTGTGATCAGCCCCGCTCTTCCGATCGCGACCGCGCTCTCGCTCTCCGGGCTCGCGCTCTCGTGGCGTCGCCGCGGCGCTCCGAAGGCGGGACCGCGCGCGCTCCCGGATCGCGTGGGTCACGCCGCAGGCGTCGTCAACTATTCGATTCTCTTGATCGCGACGGGGGCTCTCGCGTTCGCGTGGCCGATGCTGCTGCTGCCGTTGCGCCCGGCGAGCGTGCTCGTCGCGGTCCTCAATCTCCTGCCCCTCGTCCTGCGCCGGCTTCGACGAGGAGAAGTCGCGTCCGCCCCTTCGGACCCGTCCCCTCGCTCCTGAGGAGCACGGTCCCGATCCCGTCGGGCACGCTCCCGTCCTTCCCTTCGAACGCGAGGAGGTAGCGCGCCGACGCGATGCTCGCCGCGTCGCGCGGGATCCGTCGATCCGCGTAGTAGACCGCGCCGTAATCGAACGTCCCGCCGTGGAACGCGAGAGGCTCGTCACCGATCCGCTCGCGCACTTCGGCGAGGAAGGGCGCGAACGTCCGCGCGCCGGCGATCACGCGCTCGAGCGGCGCGACGATGCCGCCGAGGAGCGCGAGGAGGGACAGGGCAAGGGGAACGCTCGCGCGCAGCCAGTGCGCTCCAGCACCTTCGCGCGCCGATACCGCGGCGCTGCCGACCACGACGGCGGCGACGGCCGCGGAGAGCAGCGCCGAATCCCGCAGCGCCGCGAAGGCGAGCGCCGTCTCCGCCGCCTCGGCCGGACGCAGGCGCGGCAGCAAGAAGCCGTCGAAGGGGATCCCGCTCGCGACGAGCAGGACCACGAGGCCGGCGAGCACGAGCACGGCGCACCCGGCGATCCATCCCGCGGCGGCGACACGCCGGATGTGCGGCTCCTCGGGGCCCGGTCCGAGAACGAGCCCGAAGAGCAGGGCTCCCGCGGGATACGCGGGCAGGAGGTACACGCCACGCTTCGACTCCGGGATCAGGAAGAACGCGAAGATCACGACGAACCAGACGACGAGAAGACGCCGCGTGCCGTCGAGCGGGCGCTGGCGCCAGAGCCACCACGCGACCGCGGGCGCGAGGAGGCTCCACGGAAACGCGCCGAGGAAGAATTGCCCGAAGAGATAGAAGAAGCCGTGGCTGTGGCCGGAGTCGAAGCGGTCCGCGTCGAGCACGCGGAAGACGTTCTCGCGGAACGCGTGCATCTCGAGGAACGCGCTGCCGCCGCTGGCCCAGGCGGCGACGTACCAGAGACCGACGACGGTGAGCACCGCGGCGAGGCCGCGGAGCGCTCCGAGCTCCGCGAGCGTGGCGCGGAGGCGACGCGCTCGCGCCGCGAGCGCGAAGCGCGATGTCTCTGCTCCGACCGGCTGCACGAGCGCGTGCACGACGACGACGGCGAGCGGCAGCACGATCCCGACCGGTCCCTTGCTCAGGGCGGCCAGGACGAGGCACGCGTAGAACGCGAGCCGGCGCAGCTTCGTCGCACCGCTCCGGTCGATCACCGCGTAGACGAGAAGCGCCGCCGCGACGAAGAAGCTGAACGTCATGTCGACGCGCGCCGTCCGCGCGGCGCGAAGCCACTCGAAGGAGAGCGTGAGCGCGAGCGCCGCGAGCCAGCCCGAGCGAAGCCGTCCCGCGGTCGCGCCGAAGGCGTACACGAGGCCGGTCATCGCGATCGCCAACGCGGCGGAGGGGAGGCGCGCCGCGAGCTCGCTCACCTCGCCGAGCGCGCGCGCGGAGGCGAGCCCGAGCCAGTGGAAGAGCGGCGGCTTCGACGGGATCTCGTCGCCGTTCCGCCGCGGCAGGACGCGGCCGCCGTCGTGGGCCATCTCCCGGACGACCAGCGCCTCGCGTGGCTCGCCCTTCGTGTAGAAGGGAAGCTTCGCGATCCCCGGAAGGTCGACGAGCCCGGCGAGCACGAGGACGACCGTGGCACCGGCGAGCAGGACGAGGGTGCGCTTCTGCGGCACGATCGAGAAGGGGAAGCGCCGGCGGGGGAGCTCAGCGTCGCTCGCGGACGACGAACCGGGCGAGGAGGCGTGACGCCTGATCCTGCACGGAGCCGAGCCGTCGCGTGTCGGAGAGGAACCGGAAGAGCTCGAGCTCGGAGACCTCGGCGTTCTCGTTCGCCGCGTCTCGCGCGGCCGAGAGGATCTCGCGCACGACCCGTTCGATCTCGCTGCGAGGAATCACCAGGTCGCCCCGTCCGAGCGAGCCGCTGAAGCTCGCGGCAAACGGCTGGAGCAGCTCGCGGATGCGCGCGCCGAACGTCGACTCGTCGACAGGCATCGCGGAAAGGCTACCACGGGTCCCCGAGCAAGGGGAGGCGGCTTCCGGCCGCGCCGGGCTTGGCTCCTCGACGCCCTGTGTTAAGGACCGCCGCGTGAGGCCGTTCACTCGCGACGTCGAGGACGATCTGCCGTTCGACGACGACGAGTGGGATCTCGATCACGGGGACGAGGAGGCAGGAGCCGACGACCTCCCCGAAGACGATTGGGAAGCGAGCCCCACGAGATCGCAGAGATCTACCGAGATCCACGAGACCCACGAGGAGAATGTCGATGCGCGTTCGATTCCTGGCCGAGACGAGTCTGGCGGCTCTCGCCGTTTGTGTGCTTTCGGGACCAGCGCTCGCCGCGGACCCGGAGCCCGGCACCCCACCGGCGGC
This sequence comes from Deltaproteobacteria bacterium, assembly GCA_016874795.1. Classification (GTDB taxonomy): domain Bacteria; phylum Desulfobacterota; class Binatia; order UBA12015; family UBA12015; genus VGTG01. The sequence continues at coordinate 11,072 of VGTG01000082.1, forward strand.
GAACCCGGACGCGCACAAGACCACGCCGTCGGAGCGCATCGCGAACCGCTTCGAGTATCTCGACACCGACAAGAGCGGCGGCCTCGACGAGAAGGAGTTCACCGCGGGTCGAACGAAAGAGGCGGCCTTGAAGCGCGCCAAGGGCGCTTTCGGCCGCCTCGACGCCGACAAGAACGGCATCGTCACCCCGGAGGAATTCTCGTCGCGCGAGCCGAAGGCCAAGGCCGCCAAGGCGGGGAAGGAGCCGGCCGCGGCTCCGACCAAGGCTCCCGCCGCTCCCGCCGAGGGCTGAGCTCTCAGGAGTGGAACGCGCGCGAGAGAACCTCGCGCGCGGCGAAGCCGGCGTCCAGGCTCCAGCAGTTGACGACCGCCAGGCGGAAGCCGCCGGGCGGCATCGTGTGCATTCCCGGCGCCTTGTCCTCGTGGAACGTGATCTGGACGCTCGAGATCCCGGGTCGTCCGCGGATCTCGTCGACGAGTGCCGCCGGCGGCGCTCGATGGTGCGGACCGTGCGCGCCGAAGAGGACGACGCTGTAGCCGTCGCGGCGCGCGCCGTCCGCGAAGCGCCATTCGCCGACACGGTGGAGCTCGACCAGCGCTTCGATCCATCCCGGTCCGTAGAGATCCGGCCACTGGTCGCTGAAGCGGAGATGGACCTCGATGATGCGGCCGCCGATCGTCTCGAAGTTCAGCATGCCGGTGTAGTCGCCGAGGTGACGGCGCGTCCACTCGCCGCAGTACGCTTCGATCTCGGCGCGCGGCGCGGCGAGCACGGTCCAGTAGTCGAACATCCCGTCGCCGACCACCTCGCCGACGACGTGGCGCCACCAGCGCGGCTCGCCGCGCACGACGGCGACGTCCGTGCTCACGTGCTCGCCTTCGAGGAGAGGCATCCACATGTGACCCGGAAGCCGGTGCTCCTCGTACTCCTTCGCTGAAGCGAGCACGCGGCTTCCCGCGCCCATGCCGCGCAGGTTGTAGATCGGCTTGCTGAAGACGGGATACGACCGCGGCGGAACTCCGTGCGGCGCGTGCTCGAGCCCTTGCGTCTCGCAGACGAGAAGCTTGTTGTAGACCCAGCGGTGTCGCGGGTAGAGCTCCCACGAGTCGGGGTCGTCGGTGGGAATCGGCAGGTCCTCGGGGCAGTCCGCGTGCGCGAAGTACTGCATGCGCCACGGGTCGCGCTCGAGGATCGACATCGAGCCTCTGCATATCATCGCCCGACGTGGGAAGCGCGCGCGGCGCTTCAGACGGCGGCTTCGCGCTCCGACCGCGGCGGGACGAGGTAGAGCCTTCGTGCTCGCCACGCGACTTCGTCTTGCGGCAGCGGGAGCGCTCGCGGTAGCGTGGAGTGGCCGGTGCTCGCGATCGGCGAGCCCGCGAAAGGGAGGCAGGTCGATGCTCGAGTGGGTCACCTTCTCGATGCGCGAATTCGTGATCGCGATGATCTGCGTGTTCGTGACGGTGCAGATCTCGAGCCTCTGCACGACGGTGTACCTGCACCGTGCGCTGTCGCATCGCGCGGTGACGCTGCACCCCGCGGTCGAATGGGTGATGCGCTTCCTGATCTGGCTCACGACGGGCATCGACGCGCGCGCGTGGGCCGCGGTGCACCGGAAGCACCACAAGTTCTCCGACGCGGAAGGCGATCCGCACTCGCCGTACGTGCACGGCTTCTGGCAGATCCAGCTCGGCAACCTGCATTACTACCGGCTCGAGGCGGCGAACCCGGAGACGATCGATCGCTACACCCGCGACATCCCGCGCGACTGGTGGGAACGGAACGTGTTCTCCTCGACGTGGGCGGGAAACGCGCTCGATGCCGCGATCTGGGTGATCGCGTTCGGTCCGGTGCTCGGCGTGATCGGCGTGCTGCTCCACTTCGCGCTCTACATCTTCCTGAATTCTTCGATCAACGGCGCGGCGCACTGGATCGGCTATCGGAACTACCCGAACAGCGCGCGGAACCTCTGGGTGCTCGCGCTCCTGACGATGGGCGAGGGGCTGCACAACAACCACCACGAGTTCCCCGGCAGCTCGCGCTTCTCGCAGCGCTGGTGGGAGATCGACGCCGGCTGGTACACGATCGCGGCGCTGCGCGCGTTCGGGCTTGCGAAGCCGACGCCGTCCCTCGCGCTCGGTGACTAGCTGCGGCCGATTCGACAGCGAGGGCTACTTGAACTCGACGAGCGACATGTCGAGCGGCAGAGCGCCGTCGAGCTGGACGGGATTCTCCTTCGCCATCTCGACGGCGCCGCCGGCGAGCGCGCGATCGAGCCCGGTTTCGTCGATCTTCCCGGCGAGGCCGAAGACGTCGAAGGTGTAGGGAATCCCGTCCGAAGCGATCGGCGAGCTTCCGGTCATCGCGTGGAAGTGGAGATGCGGTGCGGAGGTGTTTCCCGTGTTCCCGAGGAGCCCGAGCTCGTCGCCCGCCTCTACCTGCTGGCCCGGCTCGACGCGGACCGAGCCCGGCTGCATGTGCGCGTAGAACGTGAAGACGCCGCCGCCGTGGTCGAGCACGACGTGGTTGCCGTCGATGTTCGCGATGGTGATCGTCGCCGGGTCCGGTAGGACGCCCGGAACCTGGTTCGGGAGATCGTCCTCCGCGGCGACGACCACGCCGTCCGCCGCGGCGAGGATCGTCGCCCCGTAGCCGACGTAGTCCTCGACCTTCTTCGGATCGCCGCCTTCGCGCACCATTCGACCCTTCGCGTCGAAGCGCATGAAGTCGATCGCGAAGCGCTGCGCGTCCCAGAGGGCGCCGTTGACGGGGAGGATCGCGCCGCGATGCGCTCCGCTCAGGCCGCAGCAGCCGTCAGCACGACCCAGCCGTCGCCCACGAGCGGCGGCTGGAAGCGCGGCAGCTCCTTCTTCGGAAGGTCGAGCGGCGCGACCGTGTACTGCATCGTCACCGGCTCCTTCGCCGCGGGTGCGGCGCCGCCGCGTCCCGAGAGTCGATGCGCGAGGCGCTGCGGCACCGGCTGATCGGCGGGGAAATCGAGGCTGATGAGCAGCAGCTTGGATTCGTTCAGGACGAGATCGGCGGACGTCACCGGGCGCGCGTTTAGAGAGCGCATCGACTCGACGAGACCCGCTCCGGTGAAGCTCTTGATCGACGCGCCGCCGTCCGCGGCGACGACGTCGACGCGCTCGATGGTCGCGGGGACCGCGCTCGCGTTCGTGATCTGCAGCTCGTAGACGACGTGCAGCCGGCCGTCCGACCCGAGCACCGGCGCGGTTTCCTTCGCGAGCACCGAGGCGAGGACGGGCGTGAAGACGTCGGGAGTCGTCTCGACGGCGTGCAGCGGGCTCGCTGCGTGGAGCGCGGATGCCATGAGCCCCGCGAAGGCGGCGACGAGAGCACGCTTCGCCTGTGCGAGCCTGAAGGGATTCGTCATGTCCACACCTCCGACCCGCCTCCTGCCGCTCGGCTGCGTCGTCGCGGGCTCGTTCCACCTCACCACGTCGGGTCCGCTTTCGCGAGGGGATCGACGGTGCTCGCAGCGGAACCCGGTTGACCCGTGACGACGTCCTGGCGGATTCTCGCGCTCGAGAGGTCTCCGAGATGAAACGATCCGCCGCCGCATGCCTCGTCCTTCTCGCCGCGTTGATGGCTTGTGGGGACGACGACTCGCCCTCCAACGAACCGCCGCCTCCGCCGTCGGGGCCGGCTCCGCCTCCCGCGGGTCCGACGATCGATCCGCTGGTCTCGGGCATGCTCGCGTATGCCGATGGCTCGCTCGTCTACACCGACTACGCGTAAGACGATCGCGGCGCGAACGTGACGGCGGCGACGGGCGGCGATCGCACGAATTCCGAGTTCGCGGACGGCGACGTCGCGTATCCCGAAGGCGCTGCCACGAACAACACCGCGGATCTGATCCAGCTCCAGATCACGCTCGACGAGGGACGGCTCGTGCTCTGGGGTGTGCTCGAGAGCCTCGTCGATCCTTCGGTGCCGGTGCTCGCGGTCGCGTTCGACACGGACCTCGATCGAGCGACGGGCGCCGCCTCGCTTCCGGGCGGACGGTGGGAAGCCTCGGGCGGTCTCGGTGTCGAGCGCGTCGTCAGCATCGCTGCGAGCGGCGCGCAGGTGTGGACGTGGGAGGACGGCGCGTGGACGGCCGGCGAGACGTTCGAAGCGCTCGTCGATCCGGACGAGAACCTGATCGGCACGACCGTGCCTCTCGCCGAGCTCGAGCCGGGCGACGGCGTCTGGCGCGCCGTTGCCGCGGTCGGGATCGCGACGAGCGCGGGAAGCTGGCTCGACGGTGCCGCCGGCGTCTACGACCTCGCGTTCATCGGCAACGAGCGCCTCGCGCGCTGGCAGGACAACGATCAAGCGGACGTGCTCGCGGGCGTGCTCGATGCGGGTCGCGCGATCGCCGAGGTCGACTTCGCGCGGATCGCGAGCGGCGAGACGAACGCGATCGACGGCGCTTCGCTTCCCTCCGGCTTCCACGCGTTCCTCTATCGCTCCGGCTTGACGCTCGCGGAGGGCGTGGCCCGCGACGACAACGGCACGCCCGTGTTCCTCGGGCCGTATCAGCCCTACCTCGTCTACATCCCCGAGAGCCTGCCCGACCCGACGCCCGTCTCCGTGTTCCTGCACGGCAGCGACCAGAACCACCTCGGCGCCGTCTTCCAGGGACCGGAGCAGATCTACATCGGCACCGGCCGCGCGCTGAGCGACGATCCGCACCTGATCGCGACGCTCGGCTTCGCGGGCGACGGCTTCGACTTCCCGCCGCACATGCTGCAGGTCTATCCGCTCGCGCGCGGCGCGCGCCTCGGCTACCGCGGCATCGCACACCAGGACGTGCTCGACGTGCTCGCGGACACGAAGAGGCGCTTCGATGTCGACGAGGATCGCGTGATCCTGCAGGGCGCCTCGATGGGCGGGATCGGCGCGTATCGGCTCGGCTCCTTGCAGCCGGACCTCTGGTCGGTCGTGTTCCCGCTGATCGGGTATCAGATCCCCGATCTGCTGCCGCTGTCCGTGAACCTGCTGAACCTGCCGGTTCGACAGATCAACGGCGGCGCCGATCCGTTGATCCCGGAGGAGCCCGCGACCGCTTCTGCCGCGCGCCTCGACGGGCTCGGCTACGACTACCACTACTGGCTCCTCGCCGAGCGCGGTCACGAGGCAGGCGGCTACATCTGGGATTGCCTGTACGCCGGCTCCGTCGATTACGTGCGGCGCACGAATCCGGCGCACGTCGTGTTCGCGGTCGACACGAGCTTCGACGTGAGCGAGCCGGAGATGGGGCTCGAGCTCCGCTTCGACTCCGCCTACTGGGTCTCGGGCATCCGCGCGCGTGACACGGCCGAGCTCGCGACCGTCGACGTGACGAGCCTCGCGTTGCCGCGCAACGAGGAGACGATCCAGCGGATCGACCGGATGCTCGACAACGTCGACTCCGGGATGGACCTGTGCGGTGAAAACCCGGCGGTGCAGACCGGCGACCACTGGCACGAGCGCGCAATCGAGATCGAGATCGGCGCGCCGATCCCGACCGCGAACGAAGTGGAGGCGACGCTCGAGAACGTCTCCGCGGTGGCGCTCGACGTGGCGCGCGCGGCTCTCGATCCGAGGCTCGAGGCGACGGTCTCCGTGTCGAGCGACGGTGCGGTCGCGCTGGCGCTGCGCAACCTCGTCGCGGGAAGCACGATCGTCGCGAACGGCACCGAGGAGACGGTCGGCGCGAACGGCACCGCCACGGTGAATCTCCCGGCGGGAGACTCGGAGGTGACGCTCCTTCCGTTGGGCAGCTGAAGAGAACCTCCGCGCGCAAAGCGCGCGGCCGAGCGGCAGCGAGCGGGGTGAGGAGGCGCAGCTTAGGCTTCGCCGCGTGGAGGAGAGGGGCAGTGCCCCTCTCGGCTACAAACGAGGAGGCGCAGCTTAGGCTTTGCCGCGTGGAGGAGAGGGGCGGCGCCCCTTTCTACGAAGGCCCGGCGCCCCTCTCAGCCGAAGAAGCCGCGGTTCTTCTGCGGGGCGCCGGCGAGTGCCGCGTCGGCGCTCGCTTCCTTCACGTCGTCCTTGAGCTTCTGCAGGCTCTGGCGGAGCTGATCCTCGAAGCGCTCGATCTCCGCCTGATGGCGCGAGCGGATCGCGTCGAGGCCGGCGGTGAACGAGTCGTAGAACTTCGTCACGCGCTTCGCGACGTCGCGATAGAGGATCGTGTTCGGCACGAACGAGCCTGCGCAGTGCGGGCAGTGCAGCACCGTTCCCGGCTTGATGAACTGGAACGGAACCTCGAACTCGCCGCGACAGCGGAAGCAGGTGAGCGGGACGTCCCAGCTCTCGAGCGCCGGGACGGTGTCCGCGAGTGCGTCGAGCGGGCTCTGGACGAACGTCGCGCCGCCCGCGGGAGCCGCAGCCACGGGTGCCGCCGGTGCTGCCGCAGCAGCGGGAGCCGCCGAAGCGGCCGGTGCGGCGGCTCCGGCCTTGAAGCGCGAGGGGTAGTCCTCCGGGAACGCCTGCTCCGGGTGGAGCTGGCGCGCCCGCGTCATCAGGACCTCCTCCGACTCGGGGATGTTCGGGTCGGGCACGCAGCAGTCGACGGGGCAGACCGCGGCGCAGGCCTCGTGATCGAAGAAGCCGACGCACTCCGTGCACTTCTCCGGGACGATGTAGAAGAAGTCGTTCGACAGCGCGGCGTGCTTGGCGCCGTCGAGGCCGTCGTACTCGACTCCGCCCTGGTAGATCGCGGTGTTCGGGCACTCGGGCTCGCAGGCGCCGCAGTTGATGCACTCGTCGGTGATCATGGTGGCCATGGAGCGGGAGGGTAGCGGCGGGTCTTTGGGCGTTCAATGTCCGGTTTCTTTGGTGCTTCCCGCGGAGGGAGGGGTGGGGGCGCGCTCCCGCGCGCACCTGCTCGCGACGGGCAGGTGGCTGCGCTTGGAGCCGCCGTCGAGGACGACGGCGTCTGCGGCTCACAAGGAGTCGCCGTGTCGGTCAAGTCCAGGACACGATGAGACCTCAGCGGCGCCCCATTGCAGTCGCCAGAATCGCCGTCAAGGGAAGGGCCGAGGCGCGGTCGTCAGTCGCCCGAACAGACGCCCCAGTTCGTGCCCGGCGGCTGTTCGAGGACTTGGCTCGTCCCGCAAACGGTGTTGTCGAGTCGTGGGAGCGTGTACGACCCGACGTCGCCCGCGAGGCCCCCGAGATTATTCCCGGTCACGTTGCAATCGACCAGCCTGACCCGCTCTCCCTGGATGCCGTTGTGTTGCGCACCGTGCGCCTCACAGCCGATCAGTGTGACGGCGCCGCCCGCGACGCCGGTGCCCCCGCCCGTCACGGTCAGTGCGGTGCCCTTGAGACGCCGGGAGGAGGCGACCCCGACCCAGTTGTCGGTCAAAGTGACTTCGGTCAGCTTGGCGGTTGGTCCGGCGATGCCGTGGCTCCCCGCCCCAGAAATGCTGCTGGATCGGACATCGATGAGCATGGACCCAACGGCGCGCACGCCAACCGCCGTGGATCCAGGGGGGAGATCTCGATCTCGACGTCACGCAGGACCACTTTGCCACGGCCGCTCACGGTATGGTCGATCACCGAATCGAGGCCGCTGGCGACGATACGCCCGCCCGTGGCGCTGCTCTCGACGGTGCACTTGCGATCTTCGCAGACGATCGCATCATCACCCGAACCAGGCCCGGATACCATGAGAGTGAATCCGCCCAGATCGAGCGCCGCTCCCTTTTGGATCACGACCGCGGGGGCCGCGTTGGTGCACGTGAGGTTCCCAGAGAGAACGCCTGTCTCTCCCGCTGGGACGACCGTTCCGCACGCCGTCACCGAGATGTCTGCCCGCGCCACACCGGATGGTGCGAGTGCGGCGAGAGCGATCGCGATCAGAACCGTGGACCAAACACGTTTGGCTGCCATGGCAACGTCCTCCCGATCGGAATTGAAGTGTAGCGTGAGCAAGGGCCTCTCCGCTGTCTCTTGGCTAAGCCACTCGCTTTCGACCGACGTTTCCCAGATGACCGTGGCCCGTCCACGGTACGGGGCTGGCATAGTCCGTTCGTGACCGCGAAGACAAGGACTTCTTCGGGATTTCTTCGCTTCCGTACATGCCCTGGGGCCAAGGCAAAGTTCGCGACCGGTGCCGACGTGGCCTTGGGGCATCGTCCTCGAGGCCCGTGGCTCCCTCCAGGGGGCAAAGATGTCCCGACCGCTGTCACTTCGGGAGGGTGCGGAGATAGGTGACGATGTCTTCGATTTGGGGGCGGGTGAGCTTGTGGCCGTACTTGAGCATGATCGGGGACTTGCCGAGGGGTTGGCCGCCCTTCTCGATGATCTCGATGAGGAAGGGGTCGGTGAGCTCGGACGCCACCTTGGGGTCGGACGAATCGCGCATCACGGGCTTCTCCTTCAGCATCGAGAGGAGGTAGCCGTCGCCCTTGCCGGTGTGGCCGTGGCACTGTGGGCAGCCCTGCTTGACGTAGAGGTCCTGGCCGCGTGTCGCGTCGCCTTCGGCATCCGCGCTCCCCGCACTCGCGCCCAGGAGGATCGCCGCCAAAACCGTTCGAGCGATGGCTTTCCCGGCGTGCTGGGCCCTTCGTTCCTTCATGACCTTCTCCACGTTGCGGCGCAGGTTCGGGAAGTAGGCGTAGAGGGTGGTGAAGTCGGCGCGCGCCATCGCGATCGCCTCGAGCGCCGTCCGCGCGCGCACGGTCGCCGTGCGCGGCGCATCGCTCAAGAGCGCCATCTCGCCGAAGTACTCGCCCGGGCCCATCGTCGCGAGCAGGGTCTCGCTGCCGTCGGGCTCCTCTCGGGGGACCTCGACCTCGCCCGTGACGATCACGTAGACGAGGTCGCCCGAGTCGCCCTGCCGGAACACGTTCTCGCCGGCGATGATGTGCACCTGCGACGTGCCGCGCGTGCGCAGGAAGTCGGTGGCGGCGACGAACACCGCGAGGAGCGCGCCGACGACGATGAAGGCCTGCCCGAAGATCAGGAAGAGCGACAGCGTCGTCGCCGTGAGCGCATTGACGGCGAGGAGCGTCAGCAGCGCGGCGGCGACGATGAAGACCTTCGCCGTCGTCAAGATCCGGCCGCGCAGCCGGACGCCGGGGAGGCGGACGAGCTTCGTGCGCGCCGCCGTCATCCCGCCGTCTCCGCCGCGGGCGCTCCGGCCGCTCCGGCGAGCTTGGGATGCGCCGGCCCGTGGCAGACGAGGCACGACGTGACCGGCGCGCCCGTCTCCGGTTCGACCTCGAGCAGGTTCGAGGCGATCGTCTCGTGCACGCCCTGACCGGAGGCGAGGAACTCCTTCGCGCCCGCGTGGCAGTCGAGGCACAGCAGGTTCGAGTACGGCCGGTAGGTGTGGATCTGCTCGACGCCGAGCGCCGTCGGCGAGCCGATCAGCCAGTGATAGAGGTGCGAGAAGCCGCGGAGCTTCGCGTCCGCCTCGCCCCACACGCCGTAGTCGGCGTGGCAGCGGTAGCACGGATCGCGCGGGATCCAGCGCTCGGAAGCGTGTGCGGCCGCGAGCGTCGTGCTCTTCGGGTCGCGCATGTCCTCGACGTACGGGTTCATCGCGCTGTGACACGAGTGGCAGAACTCGACCGACTTCGACTGCTCGATGCTCGCGTACGCGCCGAACAGCATCATGAAGATCGGCAGGACGACGAGCCCGAGGAAGAGGAGGGTGCTCGCCGTCGCCGAGACGCGCCGCGTCCGCTCGAGCACGCTCCCGAGCAGCACCATCACGAGGACGAGGACGGCGAGGAGCGTGGCGATCCAGCCTCCCCAGTAGGCGAAGCTCGTTCCCGTCTGGAGGGGACTCGCGAGCGTCAGCTCCACGGCTCCGGGCGTCCTCTATCACGTCGCCCCGAAACCTTGGACCCGGCGGGTCTCCGTGAAAGGCGGGCCGCGTAGTCGCCGCAGCCCCTGGAAGGAGGGATCGGATGAAGACCATCGTGCGCGTCTCCTCGGTCGCCGTCGGGCTCGTGCTCGGACTCGGCCTCTCGGGTCCGGCGTCGGCGGAGGACCCCGCCAACAAAGCGCTCTTCACCCAGTACTGCGGCTCCTGTCACGGGCCGGACGGGACGGGGAACGGCGTCATGTCGGGCTTCCTGAAGACGAAGCCCGCCGACTTGACGCAGATCGCGAAGAAGAACGGCGGAAAGTTCCCGATGAACGAGACGATCCAGTTCATCGACGGGACGAAGGACGTCCGCGCGCACGGCAACCCGGACATGCCCGTCTGGGGCGAGGTCTTCAAGGCGCAGACCAAGGACTCGCCGCGGCAGCAAGCCGAGATCCGCGGCAAGATCCTGATGATCGCGGACTACGTCAGCACGATCCAGGCGAAGTAGCGCGCCGTCCGCGCGGCTACCTCGTCGCAGGCGCGTAGTATTTTTCCAGGCCTTCTTGCTTGATCTCCCGGTTGTCTTTCAGCGCCTGCGATACCACGTCGTCCACGCCTTCCTCGGATGGACTCGGCCCCCCCGGGCCGATCGCGGCTTGGACCCTCGTCGACATGCTCGACAACGCCGAACGCGCCTGATCGGTGCCGGATAGGCCGAGGGCCAAGATCGCCACCCGAGCCATCTGCTGCTGACTCGGGCTCATCGAAGCGGCCAGTCCGCCCGTGGCTGCCGCCACGTCCATCTTCGCACGCGCGACGAGGAAGTTGAGAATCTCTGCGTCGTTCGTCTTGTTGAGGAGGTAGCCGAGGGCCTTCGTCGCTTCCGTCTGATCACGAAACGTGGCGGGCGGCGTAAGAGAGCCTGGATTCTTCACGAGCTCGAGAAGCGGATCTTTCGCGGCGGGGTCGCCGACGGCTCCAAGGGTCAAGACGATGTTCGGTCGGTAGCGCGCCATGCTCGGGTCTCTCAGCATCTCGAGTAGTGCGGGCACATCGCTGGGTTTCGCGATCTCCACGGCTTCGTTGAACTGAAATCCATCGGGGCGGATTCGCGTGACGAACTCGCGGACGCTCGTTTCTTGAGCAAGCGCCGGCGACGCCAGCGCCGCGAGGGCTGAAAGAAAAATGCCCGAGACGTGGAACAGGATCGAGCTACGCATCGGCCATCTCCTCGAGCGGGGCATCAGTTCGTGCCGACCTTCAGGGCCGCGCACTCCGCATCGTTCAAGAACTCGTTGTCCGCCTTCAGGTACGGATACATCACCGAACGGGGTACCTCGCGATGATTCAAACCCATGTTGTGGCCGTACTCGTGGAGCCACAGCAGGCCTTCGGTGTCGAAGCGAACCACTGCGAGCGAATCTCCGGGAACCGGTGCGCAGCCGAGAATTGCCCCACCGGTCTGGCCACACCAGTTGATTTGTTCGACGACCTTGATTCGGCCCGGTAGCGCGATGACTGCCTCGAAGTCCGCTTGGGTGTTGATGTACCCCGGCACGCCCGGAGGGAACTCGTTGATCGTTCCGTCGCGAGAGATCGTGAACGCGCATGGGGCGTCGTCGTTTCCGTCCTTGCTCCGAGCCGCCCTGGAAGCATCCGCCAAGATCAGATCGGCGGTGGCTTCATCGATCGGGGTCGCAGAAAACCGCGCGATCTGGACTTGGGCTGCTCTCGGCGGGCTTTCGGCGACGGTCTTGCTGCAGCCCACCGCGACGATCGCCATCAGGGACGCACCGAGAAACGATCCTGTCACCTTCGACCAGTTGCTTGTCATCGAATGAGCCCCCTCACCCCTTTCTAGAGCTAGTACTGCAGGACCTGGCTCGCCCACTTCTGTGAGCCGGGGAGCGAGGGGTCCTTCCGAGAATAGAGAAACGAGGCAACGGCCGTTTCGGTTGCACGGCGGGCAGTGACGTCGACCGTCGTCTGGATGATCTTCGCAAGCGTGTCGTTGTCGCCGATGGAGATCTTTCCGAAGATGACGAACGATCCCCCCAGGCCGCCGATGCTGCGAACGATCAAGTCCGAGAGGGTTCCGCCGGCGTCCGCCGCATACCCGGAGACCATCCGGATGAACTTGAGCTTCTTGATCGTGAGCCCCTTCGTCTTGTCGTCCTTCTGTAAGTCTTCGAGAACGCCTTCGAGCCGAACGAGCGGTTCCTTGCGGTCGCCCTCCGGGGCATCCTTTCCAGTCGCAACGTGCTGGATCACCTCTACGAGTGTCGGTTCGAGCCCGTCCTTCGTCTCGAACTTGTACGTGTAGACGCCGTTCTCCTTCTCTTACTTGAAGACGATCG
>VGTG01000083.1 GCA_016874795.1 Deltaproteobacteria bacterium
TCTCCCTCCGGGCTCCTCGACGTACTGTTCAAGTACGCCTGCGTCGCCCTCCGGTCCGAGGCTCGCGAATCTTCGGCACTCTCGACCGCCTCGCGACGTGATCTGGTGAGAAATGCAGGCTAGCTACCCCTCGACCGACTCTTCCGGCGGCTTCCGCGCGAACAGGTACGCGACGCCGATGCTCGCGACGTAGAGCACGACGAGCGGGCCGGCGAGGAGGAGCTGCGAAGCCACGTCCGGCCCCGGCGTCAGGACGGCGGCGATCACGACGATCGCGATGATCGCGTACCGCCACGGGCGGAGAAGCGTCATGTGATCGATCATGCCGATCCGCGCGAAGAAGAACGCGAGGACGGGCAGCTCGAACGTCACGCCGAACGCGAGCAGAAGACGCGCGCTGAACGAGAGGTACTCGCTGATGCGCAGGGTCGGCGCGATGCCGATCGTCTCGTACTGCTCGAGGAAGAATCGGAAGCCGACTTCGAAGACGAGGATGTAGCAGAAGTACGCTCCGGCGAGGAAGAAGAGCGTCCCGAAGACGACGAACGGGACGACGTAGTACCGCTCGCTGTCGTGCAGGCCGGGCGCGACGAAGCGCCAGATCTGAAAGAGGAGCGCCGGCGACGCGACGAAGACGCCCGCGACGAACGCGACCTTCAGCTTCGTGAAGAACGCCTCGGCGACGCCGGTGCCGATCAGCTCGACGTGCTTCCCGTCGGCTGCGGCGTGCAGCGGCTGGACGAGGATCTCGAAGAGGACGTCCGCGTACCAGTAGGACGCGGCGAAGCCGAGCATCACGAACAGGAGCGACTTGATGATGCGCCAGCGGAGCTCTTCCAGGTGCTCCGTCAGCGGCATCTCGACGTCGGCCATGCGATCTCCCGGAAGCGCGAAGCGGGGGCGCGGGACCGGTGCTCAGGACCCCGAGCGCGGGACGCTCGCGGAGGGAGCCGCGGTCGATTCCGCTTCGGAGGTCGTGCTCGAAGCGCTCGAAGCGGCCGCTGCTTCGGGCGTCGTCGGCGCGGCGGCGCTCGCGTCGGGTGACGCCGTGGAAGCCGGTAGCGTCGCGGGATCTGCGGAGGCGGCTGCGGCGTCCGCCGTGGCCTTCAGGTTCGCGGTCTGCCGCGCGGCCCGCTCTTGCTGGCGACGCAGCCGATCGTGCTCGCGCGCCTCCGCTTCGATCATGTCGCGCGCGCCCTGGAGCTCCTTGTTCACCTCGCCGGTGACCTTGCGAAACTCCGCGAGACCCTTGCCGAGCGCCCGGGCGATCTCGGGAAGCCGGCGTGGGCCGAGGACGACGAGGGCGACGACGAGGATGACCGCAAGCTCGGGCATCCCGATGCCGAACATCGTGTCGAACGCTAGCCGATGGACGGCGCGGATTCAATTTCGCCGTCGCTGCGCGACGAGTCAGAGGTGCCAGTACGGACGCAGGATGTGCTTCAGCGGCTCGATCGCCTCGCCGTCGTGCTCGTTCGGCTCGACGCTCCGCGCGTCGCCCGCGCGGACCATCTGCCCGAGAGACGCTTCGGCGGAGCTGCGGATCGCGTCGAGGTCGTAGCCGCCTTCGAGCACCGCGGCGAGCCGTCCGCCGGACACGTCGCGCGCCACCTCGAGCAGGCGTCGCATCATCCCGATGAAGCCGTCCTCGCTGACGCGCATTCCGCCGAGCGGGTCGCGGCGATGGCAGTCGAACCCGGCGGACACGAGCACGAAGTCGGGCGCGAACTGGCGCAGCACCGGATCGATCACCTCGTCGAACGCGAGGAGATACGCGGCGTCGCCGACGCCGGCGGAGAAGGGCACGTTGACGGTGAAGCCCTCGCCCTCGCCGCGGCCGACGTCCGTCGCTGCCCCAGTTCCCGGATAGTACGGGTACTGGTGCGTCGAAACGTAGAGGACGCTCGGGTCGTCGTAGAAGATCGCCTCGGTGCCGTTCCCGTGATGGAGGTCGAAGTCGACGATCGCCACGCGCTCGCAGCCGCGACGGCGCAGGTGTCGCGCCGCGATCGCGACGTTGTTGAAGAGGCAGAAGCCCATCGCGCGCTCCGCCGTCGCGTGGTGGCCGGGCGGACGGACGAAGGCGAAGGCGTTGTCGACGGCGCCGCACGCGACGGCGTCCGTCACCTCGAGGAGGCCGCCCGCGGCGAGGAGCGCCACCTCGTAGGAACGCTCGGAGGTCGCGGTGTCGGCGTCGATCCGCGCGTGGAGCTCGCCTTCGGTCTCGCGGATGCGCGCGAGGAGCTCGGGCGTGTGCGCGCTGCAGACCTCTTCCGCCGTCGCGAGGCGCGGCGCGATGCGCTCGAGCGCAGGACCGCGCCAGTCGTGCACGAGGTCTTCGAGGACGGCGATCCGGTCCGGGCGCTCGGGATGATCGCGGCCCGGATCGTGCTCGCGGAAGCGGGGATCGATCAGGATGCCCGTCCGCGTGCTCACATCGCGCCTCCGCCTCCGCCTCCGCGTCCGGTGTCGAGCGAGCGGCTCCAGCGCCGGTCGGAAGGCGGCGTGTTCGGGTAGGGCGCGGGCGGCGGCCGCTCCGCGCGAGGCGGGTAAGCGGATGGAGGCTCGACCGGCGCCGAGCGCGAGTGGAACGCGGGATCGCTCGGTCCGGAGCCGCCGCCGTACAGAGGAGCCGTCGAGCCCGCGCGGTACGGGTTCCCTCCGCGGTAGATCCGGTCGCCCGCGCCGGTCCGCACCCGCGGCGCGGCCGGGTCGGCGCGGTACGGGTTCGAGTGGAACGCGGGATCGCTCGGACCGCCGTTCGCGTAGCGCGGATCGCGAGGCGCGGAGCGCGCGTAGCGATTCGTGCTGTCGTACCAGCTCGGATCGCGCGGCGTCCGGTAGACCTCGCTCGTCGTCGAGGGACCCGACGGCCGCTGCCACGGATCGTACCCCGGCCCGTACGCTCGCGCTTGCTCGTGGGGAGAGGCGGGCTCCGGCTCGGCCGAAGGCGCGGCAGGCTCGGTGCCGCGCCGATACGCCTCGAGGATCGTTCCCGGTTGACCCGGCGCGCCGCGCGTCCCCGAGCTCTTGTCGACGTTGACGAGGATGATGTCCGCCGGGACGTCGAAGTCGCGCACCGGCTCGGTCGCGAGCGCCGTCTCCATGAAGGACTTCCAGACGGGCGCGGCGGATCGTCCCCCGGTCTCCTGCTTGCCGAGCGTGCGGTCCTGGTCGTAGCCGACCCAGACCCCGGCGAGGAGCTCGGGCGTGTAGCCGACGAACCACGCGTCGCGCATGTCGTTCGTCGTCCCGGTCTTGCCCGCGACGGGGCGATCGAGCTTCGCGCGCTTGCCGGTGCCGTTCTCGACGACGCTCCTCATGAGATTGACGGTGAGGTACGCCGTCTCCGGCGGGATCGCCGCCTCGGAGCGCACGGGGAACTCGTCGAGGAGGCGTCCCTGGCGGTCGGTGATCGCGGTGATGAAGCGCGGCTCGACCCTCTGACCCAGGTTCGCGAACACACCGTATGCGCAGGCGAGCTCGAGCAACGTCACCTCGGAGCTGCCGAGCGCGATGGAGAGATTCTTCGGGAACGGGCGATCGAGTCCGAAGCGGGGCAGGTAGTTGAGCAGGTACCGGAGGCCCATCGCGTCGACGAGCTTCACGGTGACTACGTTCAGCGACTTCGTCAACGCCTCGCGGAGCGTCGTCGGTCCCTGGAAGCGGTCGTTGAAGTTCTTCGGGCTCCAGGTCTGGCCCGGGCCGACGTGGTAGCTGACCGGCGTGTCGCTGATGATCGAGGTCGGGGTGAAGCCGCGATCGAGCGCCGCCGTGTAGATGAGCGGCTTGAACGCGGAGCCGGGCTGGCGGAGCGCCTGCGTCGCACGGTTGAACTGGCTCTCTCCCCAGTCGAGGCCGCCGACCATCGCGGTGACGTCGCCGGTGCCGGGACGGATCGCGATCAAGGCGCCCTGCGTCGCGTTGTCGTGCGCGATCTCGAGCCGGCGGGCGTTTCCCTCGCCGGCGACGCGCGCCTGGAACATGTCGCCGGCCGCGGGCTCGTAGCCGCCGCGCGTCGCCCACGCGAAACCGGCGGGGCTGATCGTCGTGATGCCGCTCGCCCAGCGCACCCAGACGCCGCCGTCGCGCGAGCGCACGCGGCCGTCCCTTCCGGGGATGACGACGACCTCGAGCGTTGCGCCGGTCTCGGGAAGATCCCCCGCGGTGGTCGAGTGCGCGTTCGCGACGAGCGGCTTCCACTGCTCGGGCGTCAAGCGCTTCCGCGGACCGCGGAAGCCCTGGCGCTCGTCGAGGGCGGCGACGCCTTCGCGCACCGCGCGATCGGCGGCGGCTTGCATCCGGAGGTCGAGCGTCGTGTGGACGTCGAGGCCGATCTGGTACGCGGCGTTCCCGCCGTAGCGGCCGACGAGGAAGCGGCGCACGTGCTCGACGAAGTACGGAGCGAGACCATCGACGCCGGTTGACCGCTTCTTCGCGAGGACGATCGGCTCCTGCTCCGCCGCGAGAGCCTCCTCGTGCGTGAGGAAGCCCGCGTTCACCATCTGGCGCAGCACGTAGCGCTGCCGGCGAAGAGCGTGCTCCATGTTGCGCGTCGGCGAGTAGCGGCTCGGCGCCTGCGGCAAGCCCGCGAGGAGGGCGGCTTCGCCCGTCGTGAGCTGCGCGACGTCCTTTCCGAAGTACTCGTTCGCCGCCGCCTGGACGCCGTAGGCGCCGTTCCCGAGGTAGATCTGGTTCAGGTACAGGTAGAGGATCTCGTCCTTCGTCAGCTCGTGCTCGAGCTGGATCGCGAGGAACATCTCCTTCAGCTTCCGCTCGTAGCTCCGCTCGGGCGTGAGAAGTAGCGCCTTGACGACCTGCTGCGTGATCGTGCTGCCGCCCTGGCGCGTGCTGCCGGCGCGATAGTTGTTCAGCGCGGCGCGGCCGATGCTGATCAGGTCGATGCCGCGGTGATCGTAGAAGCTCGCGTCCTCGGCGGCGACGAACGCGAGCTGCACCATGCGCGGGATCTTGTAGATCGGCGTCAGGTAGCGCTTCTCGACGTAGAACTCGGCGACGACGGTGCCGTCGTTCGAAAGGACGCGCGTCGTCACCGGCGGCTTGTAGTCGAGGAGCTTCTCGACGGGCGGCAAGCCGGTCGTGAACTGTCGATACAGGAGTGCGGCGCCGCCGCCGACGAGGGCGAGCAGCAGGATCCCGAAACCGAACAGGAACGACTTGAAGGGCCGCCTCGGGGCCTTCCGCCTCTCCACCTTCCCTCGCCTCGCCGCCACCCGGGCGAACCCTACACCAACGCGGCCGCGACGGCCACGATCGTGGACGCGTTGGCGCCGCAATGGACACGGGGAGGAGGGACGGTGATACTCCAGTCGATCATGAGTCGCGTGTCGCGAGGAGGTCCCCCGGCGTTCCCCGCGGCGGACACGGGAGGCCGAGACGGCGGCGGTTCGGGCCGCTCCTCGCCCGGCTTGCGCCTCCTCGAGCGCGTCAGTGCGCTGATCGGCGAGTCGGTCAACCTGAAGGAGACCCT
Source organism: Deltaproteobacteria bacterium (assembly GCA_016874795.1). GTDB lineage: Bacteria > Desulfobacterota > Binatia > UBA12015 > UBA12015 > VGTG01. The sequence continues at coordinate 5,492 of VGTG01000083.1, forward strand.
CGAGAGCGTCGTCGAGGTCGTCGCCGAGCGCATGCGCACCGAGGCGTGCTCGTTTTACCTCCTCGACGAGGACGGGACGACGCTGACCCTCTGGGCGACGGTCGGTCTCGATCGCGCCGCCGTCGGCCGCGTGCAGATGCGGATCGACGAGGGTCTCACGGGCCTCGTCATCCAGACGATGGACGCGGTGTCCGTGCCGGACGCGCCCGTCCACCCGCGCTTCAAGTTCTTCCCGGAGACCGGCGAGCAGCGCTACCACTCGTTCCTCGGCGTGCCTCTCCTCGAGCGCCGCGAGCCGCTCGGCGTGCTCGTCGTGCAGACCCTACGCCGCCGGAAGTTCACGACCGAGGAGGTGAGCCTCCTCCGGAACATCGCGACGCAGATCGCCGCGATGCTCGTGCAGGCGAGGCTCCTCGAGAGCCTGCAGATGAAGGACCGTGAGCAGGCGGACTTCCGCCGTCGGACGCTCGACACGCTCCGCCGGCTGCAGGCGTTCGAGCGCCAGGCGAAGGCGCGCGGCGACGCCGCCGAGGCGCGCGACCCTGGCGAGCGCCTGCGCGGCATCGGCGCCTCGCCCGGCTTCGGCATCGGCCGGGCGCACGTGCTCCGGCCGCAGCTCGCCCTCGAGGACATCCAGGACCGCGCCTCGGAGGACACGGAAGCGGAGCTCCGGCGGTTCGAGGAGGCGCTCGAGTTCGCGGCGCGGGATCTCGATCGGCAGCGGGGCAAGATGGAGGACGTCCTCCCCGAAGCGACGGGCAAGATCTTCGACGCGTACATGCTGATGCTGCGTGACGAGACGCTCGCGCGTCGCACGCGCGAGCTGATCACGGACGGATCTTGCGCCGAGTTCGCCGTGCGGTGCGTGGTCGAAGAGTACCTCGTCGCCTTCGACCACGTCGAGGATCCCTACCTCCAGGAGCGTGCCCTCGACATCAAGGACATCGGGCAACGCCTGCTGCGCTTCCTTCTCGGGATCGACGCGGGCGCCACGCCTTCGCCCGGGGACGGCAGCGTGCTCGTCGCCCGCGAGCTCACGCTGATCGACCTCGCAGAGATCGACCCGATGCGCCTGCGGGGCATCGCGCTCGCGACGGGCGGCGCGACCTCGCACACGACGATCCTCGCGAAGTCTCTCGAGATCCCGACGGTCGTCGGCATCGAGCACCTCCTGGATCACGTGGACGAAGGCGACGAGGTGATCGTCGACGGCAACGCGGGCGTCGTCTACCGGCGTCCGGGCCCCGAGGTCGTGCGCGAGTACCAGCGCATGGAAGGGGACTATCGCGCGTTCAACGAGAAGCTCGCCTCCTTGCACGACGAGCCCGCGGAGACGACGGACGGACGCCGCGTCGTCCTGCTCGCGAACGTCGGCCTCGTCGGGGACGTCGAGCTCGCGAACCGGCACGGCGCGGAAGGCGTCGGTCTCTACCGCACCGAGTTCCCATTCATCTCGTACCGCGAGTTTCCGAGCGAGCACGAGCAGCTCGAGATCTATCGCAAGGTGATCCGGCGGATGCAGGGGCGGCCAGTCACGGTGCGCACGCTCGACCTCGGCGCCGACAAGTATCCGCAGTACCTGCACATCCCGCAGGAGGAGAACCCGTTCCTCGGCTGGCGCTCGATCCGCGTGTCGCTCGAGATGCCGGAGATCTTCGACGTCCAGCTTCGCGCGGTTCTCCAGGCGGCTCTCGAAGGTCCGACGCGCCTTCTCCTGCCGATGATCTCGTCGCTCGAGGAGATCCTGCAGGCGAAGGAGATGATCACCGACACGCTGCGCGACCTCGAGCGCGAGGGGATCCCGCACGCGAGGGACCTGCCGCTCGGGATCATGGTCGAGGTGCCGTCCGCGGTGCACCTGGCGCCGCAGCTCGCGCTCGAGGCGGACTTCCTCTCGATCGGGACGAACGACCTGATCCAGTACCTCCTCGCCGTCGATCGCAACAATCGGAAGGTAGCGCCGCTCTACCAGCCGCTGCACCCTGCGGTGCTGGGAGCGATCGCGCAGGTCGTGAAGGCGGGCCGCGCGGCGGGCAAGCCTGTTTCGATGTGCGGCGAGATGGCGGCCGATCCGATGGCGACGCTGATCCTGCTCGGCCTGGGCCTCGACGAGCTCAGCATGGAGCCGTTCTTCATCCCGGTCATCAAGCAGCTGATTCGCTCGGTGCCGTACGCGTCCGCGGCCGAGCTCGCCGAGCACGCGCTCGGTCTGAAGACGGTGCGCGAGATCAAGAGCGCCGTCTTCGACGCGATGCGCGCGCACGGCGTGATCGAGCTGCTGGACATGTTCCAGTAGGCGCAGGCGGATTCCGCTGGCGCCCGCGGCGTCTCCGGCCACTTCGCAGTGCACTTGCCTGGAGGCTGGATCGTCGAGCGAGGAGGCCCGCCTCCCTCGTGTGCCTCAGCTTCCTTCGGCCGATTTGCGGCCGGTGCTCGAGCTTGCCGTCCCACCGAAGGCTTCGACGAGGCGATCCATGCCCGAAAAGAGAACCTCGACGCTGTAGCCGCCGAGAAACGCGAGCGCGAACGGCGAGAGAGACTTGAAACCGGTGGCTCCGGAGAAGGCCTCGCCGAAGAACCACGACAGGGCAGCACCGGCCAGGGCGCCGAGAGGAAGGCGTAGCCGGTAACCGACGTCGGATTCGAACGATACTTTCTGGATCTCTCCGGCGAGACTTCGCAGGATGTAGACGGCGCTTCCCAGGAGGCCGTAGAAGAGGGGCAAGAGGTAGCTCTGCAGCGTCACCGGGATGAACCGGGCGAGCGCACGGACGCGATTCTCTTCTTTGAGCTGGTCGTCGACCGGCCCTTCCTTCGAACCACTCTCGTCCGGGACTGCGCCTTCGAGATCCGACTTGAACGGGATGAACCGGGTCGCGAACGTCACCCAATCGCGGAGCTCGGCGCTGGAGGCTTGGGCCGCGTAACGGCGCGCCTTCCAGTCCGCTGCCAGCTCGCCGTACTTGGCGTCGGATGGCAGGTCTGGCTCGTCGTTCGGGCCCAAAGCTCTCTCGATCTCGCTCTTCCTCTCGGCCATCTTCAGCTTGAGTTCCTGCGCTTCGGCTTCCTTCTTTTGCAGGGTCTCGACGATCTGCACGCCGTAGACCCAGTACGCCTGTACGATGACGACAATCAGTATCGCGATGATCGCATAGAGCCGGTACCGAGCGACCGCCCATTCGGCTCGTGTCCGAAGGCGCCCTCCATGTGTCTCCTTCAGGGTCGCGGCGCGGACGCTGAGAAGCGTCGCGGGGCGTATCGCGCCCGCAAGGGCCGAGTACGCCCTCCAGAACTCGAGCTCGGACTCGACCTCGGGAGCGGTCGCCGCTCGGAAGCGGATGACCGCTGTCCCGACCTCGGGCGCGATGTCGATTCCTCGGCTTGCCGCGAAGTAGAGGAGCAAGCTTGCCTCTTCGATCGCCTGGCTCCCATGGGTTGGCGCAGCTGCGGCGGATCCCTTGGCGACGACGGCGGCGGCGGGTAGAGGCGAAGACGGGGCCGCGACCTGCGCTGGAGCGCCCATGCCCTGCTGCTCGCTCAGGGTCCCATGCGGACTTGAAACGTGCAGTCGCCCTGTCGATCGCGCAAGCTTTCAGCGCAGGGCACAGGGTCGTCCTTCGCGTCGACGACCTCGACGAGCCAGCTCCCCGGGTGCGTGTTTTGCTTGACGCTCCAGGTCCTCCAGTCGAAGTAGCCGCGCTCGCCGTCTTCGAGCTTGAGCTCGGGAACTCGGTCCTTTCGACCGACGTCCAGATCGATGAAATCGATCGGATCCGTCGTTCCCTCGAAGTCGAGATCCGTTCCGGTCTGGAAATACCACTTGTGAAAGATCGGCAGTCGACCCTCTCGGCGAAGCCGGTCCAGAGCTCCTTCCGATCCTTCGAGTCGCATCCAGAGAGAAACTGGTGCCACGACCTCGGGGGAGCGAGTGAAGGAGTTCTTCACCTCGCGCGCGACGACGGCGCGCCCGAACTTCGCGTCGGCGATCCAGACGCCGGGCTGCTGGGCTGAGCCCTGGGTGGGCACGAGTGAGAGGCCGAGCGGAAGGCTGACAGCCACTGCAAGAGCGATCCGCCGCCGGATCACGTTCGGGGCCGGGGAAACAGGAAGGAGCTTGCGCCTCATGGTGCCTCCGTCCGCGTCCGGAATCCTAAACGAATTGCCTTTTCGGCTGGACACCTCGAGCGAGCGCCCAGCCGTTGCTCGACGCGCACGCGCGTCCTTTTCACCCGATCGCAGTGCGCGGACATCGCTGGCTGTCCTTCCGTTGCAACTGCGCGGCCAGGCCGCGCTGCTCGGGGCGCGCGGGCCTGCGACGGCAGGCTGCCTGCCGGACCCCTCGAGTTCATCGAATCTGGATCGAAAACTGCGCGAGCTGTGGCGCGCGCTCGGCTAGCCTGCATTTCTCACCAGATCCCTACTGCGGCGGCCGATAGCACCGAATCTTCGCGAGCTTCTCCCTCCGGGCTCCTCGACGTACTGTTCAAGTACGCCTGCGTCGCCCTCCGGTCCGAGGCTCGCGAATCTTCGGCACTCTCGACCGCCTCGCGACGTGATCTGGTGAGAAATGCAGGCTAGCGGCCCTGCCGCGCATCCGCGTTGAGGGTGCGCGGGCGATCTGCTTTCATGGTCGTCTTGCTCGGGCTTCCGGCCCGAGGCCCGGACGCATGGCAGCAGCGAAGCGGAAGAAGATCCTCGCAGGCAACTGGAAGATGCACGGCACGCTCGCCGATGCGCGCGCTCTCGCGCGTGGCCTCGCGGAGCGGGTCGGCAAGCTCGAGGATCGCGAGGTCGTGCTCGGCCCGCCGTTCACCGCCCTCGCCGCCGTCCTGGAAGCCGTGAAGGGAACGCGGATCACGGTCGCCGCGCAGAACATGCACTGGGAGGAGAAGGGAGCGTTCACCGGCGAGGTGTCGCCGTTGATGCTCCGCGACCTCGGCGTGCAGCAGGTGATCCTCGGGCACTCCGAGCGCCGCGAGATCTTCGGCGAGTCGGACGAGTGGATCCAGAAGAAAGTCGCGAGCGCCCTCGCGCACGATCTCGCGGTGATCCTCTGCGTCGGCGAGACACTCGCGCAGCGCGATGCCGGCGAGACTCTGAAGGTCGTGAGCGGCCAGGTCGAGGCTGCGCTGCGTGGCCTCGGCGCGGAAGCGAAGGGACGTCTCACGGTCGCGTACGAGCCGGTCTGGGCGATCGGCACGGGCCGCGTCGCGACGCGCGAGCAAGCGCAGGAAGCACACGCGGAGATTCGCGCGTGCTTGAAGGGTCTCGGGCTTCCCGCCGACGAGATCCGGATCCTCTACGGCGGGAGCGTCAAGCCGGACAACGTCGACGGCTTGATGGCCGAGCCCGACATCGACGGGGCTCTCGTGGGCGGTGCGAGCCTCGAGGTCGAGAGCTTCACTCGCATCGTGGAATACCGAGCCTGACCGGGGTGAGCCGACCATGGCGTTAGCGATCACGATCATTCACATCGTCGCGTGCTTCTTCCTCATCGTCGTCGTGCTTTTGCAGACGGGGAAAGGCGCGGACATCGGAGCGGTGTTCGGCGGCTCGAGCCAGACGATCTTCGGCTCGGGCGGCGCGGGGAACCTGCTGACGAAGCTCACGACGTGGACCGCGGTCATCTTCATGTTCACGTCGATCTTCCTGACGTGGTGGTCGACGAAGAGCCTGACGCTGTCGGTCGCGGACGACGCGGTCCTGCCGAGCGAGCCGCCGCCTCTCGTCGCGCCGGCACAGGACAATCCGATCCCGGCGCCTCCAGCGGACGCGACCGCGCCTGCGGGCGAGCCCGCGGCAGGGGCGGATTCGGCCGCGCCCGCAGCCGAATCCGAAGCGAAAGCCGATGCGGCGATCGCGCCCGCGGTCCCTGCCCCGCCCGCAGACGCATCGCCCGTCGATGCGAAGCCGGCGGCGCCACCCGCGGAAGGTGCAGCCGCGAAGCCGGAGAGCGCTCCCGCCGCGCCGTGAGCGACGCGAAGCGCTTGAGGCTCGCATCGGCACTCGTTAAACAGCGAGCTCCCACCCTCCCGGGCAGCAGAATCCATCCATGCGAGGATGGCGGAATTGGCAGACGCGCTAGTTTGAGGGGCTAGTGGGGTAAAACCCGTGGGGGTTCAAGTCCCCCTCCTCGCATCTTCGATCCATCGCCGCGAATGGCCAGGCGAGGAAGACGCCCTCGCGAGACCAACTCGTGCTCACGCGGCCCTCCGTGCTCTGGTCGTGGGCTTGATCAGGGACTCGGCCGGAATCCCCAGTTGACGGTGGAGCCGGCGAATCATCTCGAGCGTCAGCGGTCGTCTGCGGTTGAGGATCTCCGAGACCCGGCTCCTGCTACCCAACACCTTCTCCAGATCGCGCCTGGTCAAGCCCCGCTGCTCCATTCGCAGCTTGATCGCGTCGATGGGGTCGGGCGGGTCGACACGCCAGTGCTTCTCCTCGTAGGCCTCGAGCAACGTCACCAGGACGTCGAGACGGTCGCCCTTGCGCGTGCCCGGCTTGGCATCCATCAGCCGTTCGACCTCGGCCAATGCCTCATCGTAATCATGCTCGGTTCGGATCGGTCGCACATCCATCAGATCGTCTCCGCGTCCACGTTGTCGTACTCCTCATGGGTTCCGACGAACCGGATGTAGACCACCCGGTACGGATAGTTGATCTTGGTGATCAGACGATACTTGTTGCCGCAGATGTTGAAGACCACCCTGCTTCCCTTCAACACGCTCGCATCCCCGAACGTCACCTTGACGTCGGCAGGGGTCTTCCAGTCAGCCGCACGGACCTGCGAATGCCAGTCCTCGAGCGCTCGCCGTGCGTCGCTGCGACCTCGACTACCCTCCCAGAACAAGCGCAACGTCCGCTTCGCGATGATCCGCACCGAAGGGTGCTAGCATGTTCCCAGATTGGGACCAATGCCTCGCCTGCGACCATCGCGGCCACCGACACGAGTGACTCTGAGCTGATGTCGGGCACGCAAGAGCCGCGACAGCCGAAATCGCGCCGTCGCCCCGAGCGGTTCGAGTCGCGATGAAGCTGGCCCCCGGGGGGCCAGCGGACGCCACATGATGGCATACGGCGACACACCGAGATCCGGAAGGACGTGGATTTTCCGTGGTTTCGTGGGGGTTCAAGTCCCCCTCCTCGCATCTTCGGTGAGACCGGGACACGTCCGCCATCGCTCCGGTTTCGGCTCGCGCACCTTGGGGTAAGCCACCTTCGCCTTACCCCATCGAGTCCGGCGTCAGCACTTCCCAAAGTGCTTCAGCAATAACGCCCGCGCGAGACGCTCGCCGTCGGCAGTGAGAGCAATCGACTTCGCCTTCGAGACCGGATCGAAGATCCAGCCCTTCTGGTAGAGCAGGTCCATCAGATCCCAATCGAGCGCCTTCCAAACGCGTCCGTCGTGGAGCGTGAGCGACAGGATGCCAAGAGCCGCCTCGGCAAGCCTCTCTCCGTCCAGGTCCTCGGGCAAGCTCAGGGGCTTGTCGGCGTCGTTCATCACTCCGTTCTTCCAGCGCGCATGTGCTGTCCTGTGCGACCGAGGCGTGCAACCACGGCGATCGATCAGCCGCGGGCTCGCCGCAACAGGACCTCGTTGATCACCGTCTGATAGCCGACGCCCTTCCGCTCGGCTTCCTTCTTCGCCCACTCGATCGCCTTCGGGTGAAGACGGATCGAGACCGGGCGGTACTTCTCGTCCTCCTTCGGTGGGCGGCCTCGTCGCGGACGCTTCATCCCCAGGGTCTTCTCGATCGCCTCGCGTGCCGCATCGACCTCCTTCGAGGTCACACGGCGCGCGGACTCAAACGGAAATTCCTTTGCTCTGCTCATACCGCCTGCGCTCCTTGCGGCTCGCGGGACGCGCGCTGATGATCCGATACACATTGCCTGGCTCCGAAACATGCTCTCGTCGGGATGATGGCCGTAGCGGCGGTGGCCGCGGCGCAACGGAGAATCTCGACTCGTCGAGGACCAGAGCCAAGGGGTTGCCCGCCAGTGTGAGGGTCTTCACCCATCGTAGCGGTGCGCCGTCAGGACGACCCTCGCCGCATGAGCTCGCAGGAAGACGGCAACCTCCGACTTCGTCGTGCGACCTGCGGCGACTCCCTCGACGAGATCCACGAGCTCGTAGCGCCGAACCTGGTGCGCGTGGATCGCGAGTCTGGGTCCTTCCTGCTCGGCTCGGCTACCCCGCCTTCCTCGGGCCCCGGCTTCGAGGGGCCAGGGGCCCGCTGGCGGGGTGGATGTCTTGCTCCCCGAGTATGCTAGCGGAGAAACTGGCGGTTCGTCGAAAGGGTCTGTTCGTGGAGCGTCTCTCTTGGAGTTGCCCGCATTCGATCTCGGTAGCCTCTCCCTCATGGAGAGGCTGGCGGATCGGCCTTTTCTTCGAGAACCCAGAAGCTGGGTAGGTCGAGCAACATTCAACCAACCGGGGAGATTGGTCATGGCAAAGAAGCTCTACGTCGGGAATCTCAGTTACGACATGGACAACGAAGCGCTCGAGCGGCTCTTCTCTGCGCACGGCACCGTGGAGAGCGCGACGATCATCATGGATCGCGACAGCGGCAGGAGCAAAGGCTTCGGCTTCGTCGAGATGAGCAGCAACGACGCGGCTCAGGCGGCCATCGCGGCGCTGAACGGCAAGGAGCATGCAGGCCGTGCCCTGACGGTGAACGAGGCCCGGCCCCGCGAGGACCGGCCGCGCGGCGGTGGCGGCGGCGGTGGACGCGGGGGATACGGCGGCGGTGGCGGTGGACGCGGCGGATACGGCGGGGGCGGCGGCCGGTACTAGTCGTCGAGCCACCACTCGACCACGCGACTACGACGAGTGCCCGGGCGAGCTGCCCGGGCACTCCCGTCGGCTCAAGAGCGCCTCGGTGCGGTCCCCATTCGTGCACCGCGCGCGAGCGTAGCCGGCCTCGCGCCCGCGAGCTACCTTTGGCGCTACCGCGACGCACGATGAGCAAGGCGTTCACCAAGGAGGCCGACGGCGAGGACGACGTCGAGCGCGATCGCGCCGATGCCGGCGTGCCCGAAGGGTTCACCAACTTCATCACTCCCGGCGGCCTGCAGAGACTGAACGACGAGCTGACCCACTTGTGGAAGGTCGAGCGGCCGCGGCTCGTCGAGACGATCGCGTGGGCCGCCGCCAACGGCGATCGCTCGGAGAACGGCGACTACATCTACGGCAAGCGAAAGCTCCGCGAGATCGACCGCCGCATCCGGTTCCTGTCGAGGCGCCTCGACATCGCCGTGGTGGTCGACAACGCCGGCAAGGACCACGACCGGGTCTACTTCGGCGCGACCGTGACCTTTCTCGACGAGTCGGGGAAGGAGCAGACCGTGAGCATCGTGGGAGTCGACGAGCTGGACGTCGCGCGCGGTCGCGTGTCCTGGGTCTCCCCCATCGCCACGGCTCTGCTCAAGGCCTCGATCGGTGGCGTCGTCACGCTGCGGACGCCCCGTGGCACCGAGGAGATCGAGATCGTCGACGTTCGCTACGAGGCGCTTCCGTGACGATCCCGACCGTGAATCCGAAGCAAACCCTCGACCGACCTGTCCAGCCCCCCGACGAGAACCGGCTCCTTCGGACGCTCACGATTGCGCCGGATTCGGTCACACCGTGCGCACGGCGCGATCGAACGGGGAGATTTCGCAAGGACGGCGGTAGAACTTACCGCCGGTTCCGGCCTAGGGGAGCGGGATGCCCTTCGATCGGATGGTGTCGGCGTCGCCGCCAGCGTCCGTGAAGACGAGGTCGACGTCCGGCGTTCCCTTCAGATGGTAGAGGTCGTCGCCCGGGCCGTCCGTGATGTTCAGCAGATCGTCACCCGAAGCGGTCTTGACGAAGTAGGCATCATCCCCGTTGCCGGAATCATCGAAGATCTCATAGACGTCGTCGCCGCCCTTTCCCTCGATCGTGTACTCGTCGTTGCCGGGGCCGTCCTGCACCGAAACCGTGTCGTCGTCCGCGCCGGCTCCGAGCCAGTACCTCGACGATCCGGGACCATCGATGACGGTGATCGTATCCACGGCGCCCTTGGCCTTCAGGTGATAGTACGCGTTCCCCGCGACGAGGATCCGATACTGGCCGCCCCCGAGGCCTTGCAGGCTGCCCGGCGCCCCGGAGACCGCCACGCCCGCGCTCACCGTGATCATCGGAGGACTCAAGGTCTCGTCGATCGTGATCGTGTCACCGACGAGCTCGTCTCCCCGGATCCGGATCCGCTCGATCGCGCCGGCCGGCAGTGCGCCGCTCAGCAGGACGAGTCCGACGAGGGTCTGGCACAAGAAAAGATTTCTGCGGGTCACGATGGTTCTCCGGTTCTTGGGGGATGGGCAGCGTCGAGGCCTGCGAGCCGCCAAACATATCGGGAGGGACGGATTCCGGCAACATGAAACTTTGCGAGGCCCGCTCCTTCATCCCCGGCGGAGCATCGGAACCGGAGCGGCCTCCGCAGGCAGCGCGAGACGACGAAACTCGGCGCTCCTGCGAGCAGCTCGTCGTAGGGCGCACAGTCGAGCAGGCGACCGCCCGCGACGAGCACTCTGCGGTCGCACTCCTGCACGCTCGCAAGCCGATGCGCGATCAGGAGCACGGTCCTTCGGCCGTGCAGCGCACGGATCGCCTGCGTGACCGCGGACGCCGTCGCACCGTCGGGCGCCGACGTCGCCTCGTCGAACACGAGCACGTCCGGCTCGTGATCGTCCGAATCGCGCGCATGGCTCGCCCCTTCCTGAGCGCTCCCAAGTCCGCGGCGGGCGCGCGTTCCTCGAGCAGCGGAGGACCAGCCCCTGCGGCCTACGCCGATCGAGATTGTGCCTTGCCCCCGGCGAGGGTACGCGCCTAGGGTCGAGGGTTCCGTTCCTCCGCCTCCCGATGATCGACCGCAGCCCCGAGACCGGCAGCACCCACCGCGCTCGCCCGTCGGGCGAGCGCCGCTTGCTCGTGACCGGCAGCAGCGGGCTCATCGGATCCGAGACGGTGCGCCACTTCGCGGCGCGAGGCTTCGAAGTGCACGGCATAGACAACAACATGCGCCGGGACTTCTTCGGCCCCGACGGCGACACCACGTGGGTCCTGGAGAGCCTGCGGCGGACCGTCCCCTCCTTCCGCCACCACGACCTCGACATCCGCGACCGGCCGCACATCCTCGCGCTCGTGGAGGAGCTCCGGCCGGACCTGATCGCGCACTGCGCCTCGCAGCCGTCGCACGACCTCGCGAAGGATCGCCCGTTCGACGACTTCGAGATCAATGCGGTCGCGACGCTGAACCTTCTCGAGGCGACTCGCCGCTCCTGCCCGGAGTCGCCGTTCCTCTTCATGAGCACGAACAAGGTCTACGGCGACGCCCCGAACGAGCTCCCGCTCGTCGAGCGCGCGACGCGCTGGGACTATGCGCGTCCCGAGGACCATCACGGCGTCGCCGAGGATTGCCGCGTCGACGCGACGCTGCACAGCCTGTTCGGCGCTTCGAAGCTCGCCGCGGACGCGATGGTGCAGGAGTACGGTCGCTACTTCGGCATGCCGACCGCGTGCCTGCGCGGCGGTTGCTTGACCGGCTCGGGCCACTCCGGCGCGGAGCTGCACGGCTTTCTCGCCTACCTCGCTCGCGCAGTACGCGAGGGCCGCACGTACAAGATCTACGGCTACGGTGGGAAGCAGGTCCGCGACAACCTGCACGCGGCGGACGTCTGCTCCTTCTTCGAGGCGTTCTACGAGGCGCCGAAGGTCGCCGCGGTGTACAACCTGGGCGGCGGTCGCGAGAACAGCATCTCGATCCTCGAGGCGATCCAGCGTTTCGAGGACCTCTTCGGCAAGAAGCTCGAAGCCGAGTACGTCGACCAGAGCCGCGTCGGCGACCACATCTGCTACATCAGCGACCTCCGGAAGATCCGAGCCGACTACCCGGGATGGAGCGTGGCCTACTCCCTCGACCGGATCCTCGCCGAGCTCGCGGAAGTCCCCGCGAAGGACTGACGACGGATCCGTCATCGCGACACGCATGTCCGATCGCGTTCTCATCACCGGCGGAGCGGGCTTCATCGGGTCCTTCGTCGCGGAGCATTTCCTCGAGACCGGCTGCGACGTCCGGATCCTCGACAGCCTCGATCCCCAGGTGCACGGCACGGACGGCACCGCGAGCACGCCCGCGGGCGCGGAGCTCCGCATCGCGGACGTCCGCGACAAGGAGGCGCTGCGCGCCGCGCTCGACGGCGTGAGCATCGTCGTCCACTGCGCCGCCGCGGTCGGTGTCGCGCAGTCGCTCTATCGAGTGCAGCACTACGTCGACGTCAACGTCGGAGGCACCGCGGCTCTCCTCGAGGTCCTGGCGGAGAGACGCACCGCGCTCCGAAAGCTCGTCCTCCCCACCTCGATGACCGGCTACGGCGAGGGTCTCTATCGGCGCCCGAGCGACGGAGCCCTGCGCCGCGTCGAGATCCGAACGGAGGACGACGTCCGCGCCGGCGCGTGGGAGCCCGTCGATCCGGACACCGGCGAGATCCTCGAGGCCGTGCCGACGCCCGAGAGCGCGGAGCTTCGCGCGAAGAACGTCTACGCTCTGACCAAGCGCTACCAGGAGGAGCTCGCTCTGAGCCTCGGAGCGCTCTACGGCTTCCCCGTCGTGTGTCTCCGGCTCTTCAACGTCTTCGGCCCGCGGCAGTCGCTCCGGAATCCGTACACCGGCGTGCTCGCGATCTTCCTGAGTCGTCTCCTCGAGGGACGCTCCCCCGTCGTCTACGAGGACGGCGGCCAGACGCGCGACTTCGTCTCGGTGCACGACGTCGTGCGCGCGATCGCTCGCGCCGTCGAGTCGGAGACGGCGAACGGCTGCGTCCTGAACATCGGCTCCGGCCGGCCGCGCGGCATCGCCGACGTCGCCCGCGACGCGGCGGGCCTCCTGGGATGCGACGTCGAGCCCACGATCACGGGCGAGTTTCGGCGGGGCGACGTCCGGCACTGCTTCGCAGACCTGACGCAGAGCCGTGCGGTCCTCGGCTTCGAGCCGGAGGCCGACTGGGGGGGAATGCCTCCGCGAATCGTCGAGTGGTCGCGCACCGCGCCCGTATCGGACCGCTTCGCGGACGCCGACCGCGAGCTTCGCGAGCGCGGTCTCGTGCGATGAGCGATGTGACGGGCAACGGAGCTACAATCGAGGCCGAATGCTGCTCTCCGTCGTGATCCCGGCCCGCAACGAGGAAGGCAACGTCGGCACCACGATCGACTCCCTCCTCGAGCGGCTGCGTCGCGAGCGCATCACGTACGAGATCATCGTGGTCGACGACGGGAGCAGCGACGGCACCGCGGCCGAGGTCGAGGCGCGTGCCCGGGTCGATCCCGGCGTTCGCCTCGTGCGGAACGAGGGACCGAACGGCTTCGGCTGGGCGATTCGCCGCGGTCTCGAGGGCTTCGCCGGAGACGCGGTCGTGATCATGATGGCCGACGGCTCGGACGATCCCGAGGACGTGGTCGTCTACTACCGCATCCTGCGCGACGAAGCCGAGTGTGCGCTCGGCTCGCGATTCATCCCGGGCAGCCGCGTCACCGATTACCCGAGGTTCAAGCTCTGGATCAATCGCCTCGCGAACCTCGTCGTGCGCGTCCTCTTCCGCATCCCCTACAACGATACGACGAACGCCTTCAAAGGGTACCGGCGGGAGGTGATCCTGGGCTGTGCGCCGTTGATCTCGCCCCACTTCAACTTGACGGTGGAGATTCCGCTCAAGGCGATCGTCCGCGGCTACAGCTACAAGGTGGTCCCGATCGGTTGGCGCAACCGGAAGGTCGGAGTCAGCAGCTTGAAGCTCGACGAGCAGGGCTCGCGCTATCTCTACATCGTCCTCAACGTCTGGCTCGAGAGCCTGCTGACGCGCGGCGACTATCGGCGCGCGGCGGGCAGCCGATTCGAGCCGTGGGGCACCTCGGACCACCGGAATCGCGAGTCCGCGTGAGCGCTCCGTCGGAACGGCCTCCTTCGCTCGACGGAGGGCTCGACCGTCTCTACGCCGCCCGCTTCTCCGAGAGCGAGCGGAAGACGCGGGCCGTGCTCTGGCGCACGCTGTGGTCCGCGTTCTTCTCCCGCTACGTCGCGCCCGAAGCGACCGTGCTCGACCTCGGCGCGGGCTACTGCGACTTCATCAACAGCGTCCGGGCCAAGCGACGCATCGCGATCGACTTGAATCCGGACATGCCGAAGTACGCCGAAGCCGGTGTCGAAGCGCACGTCGCGCCTCTTCTCGAGGTCGCGGCGCTCGTCGAGCCCGCTTCCGTCGACCTCGCCTTCGCGAGCAACGTCTTCGAGCACCTGCGCAGCCCCGACGCGCTGCTCGAGGTCCTCGCCACGGTTCGCTCGCTGCTGCGCCCCGGCGGTCGTCTGATCGTCCTGCAGCCGAACGTGCGCCTGGTCGGCGGCGCCTTCTGGGATTTCTTCGATCACACGCTTCCCTTGACCGAGAAGGGAATGACCGAGGCGCTCACCGTCGCGGGCTACCGCGTCGTCGAGACCCGCGCCCGCTTCCTTCCCTACACGACGAAGAGCCTGCTGCCGCAGACGAGCCTACTCGTGCGTCTCTATCTCGCGCTACCGCCCGCTCAGTGGCTCCTCGGCAAGCAGATGCTCGTCGTCGCTCGTCGTCCCTGAAGCGGCCTGCCGTCGGTTCGCGCGGCCGTGCCACTTGGGGGTACGCATCGGTGGAGCCGTGTAGCGGCACAGGGCAGCCTCGGCGTGTGGCGTCGACGAAGCCGCACGCAGGAACCAATACGGCCCGGCGTGCGCGTCGCACAGCCGGGACATCTGGCGCGCGAGCCTGCGAGGGCCGCCGGAGCAAAGCACCCGTTCGACATGCCGCTCCGCGAGCATGGCGGGCGACACCCCGGCTCGGACGTCCGCGAAGACGGGCTCCAGCCGCGCCGACAACGTCGCTCCGAAATCTCGCCCGAGCGCATAGCTGCCCGGTGTCGAGCTGACGACGAGCATGGCGAGCGCGACCTGCAGCCGCGTCGCCCACGCGCCCGGCGCAAGCGCGGCGAGCAGGAAGAGACCGAGGTATAGCAAGATCCCGATCGACACGTAGCGATTGGCCGGCGACGCCGTCAGCGCCATGAGGGACCGACCGTGCGCGAGCCCTGCGAGGAGCGCGAGCACCGCTCCCACGAAGAGCAGCAGACCGATCGCGCGCCGGCCTTCCCGAGGAGCGGCGATGAGGCTTCGCACGACTGCTCGAAAGATCGCGGCGGCGACCCCGAGCACGATCGCCCCGTACGCGACGGGAAACTGCAGAGCAGTGGGCCCCAGCGCCTGGAGCACGAGGTGCGCGAGCAGGCGCGCGTCGGACGCCAAACCAGGGCTCGGCAGCCGCGAGCGCGGAAAGTTCATCAGCAGGAAGACGATCGACGCCTCACAGATCGCCGCTCCGCTCCAGAGCAAGACGGCAAGGCGGCGTCCGCGCGTCGTTCTCGCTCGCCACGCTGCGGTCCCGGACCAGATCAGCCACGGCACGAGCGCCGGCGCCAAGGCCAGACCGACCACCGAGCACCACGGCATCAGCACCGCGCAAGCGACGACGAAGCTCGAAGCGAGAGACGACTCCCGCGCGCGATCGGAGAGGATGACGCCCGCCGCGGCCGCCGCCAGCGCGATGGGAATCGTGAACGCGATCTGGAACGAGAGGACGAAGTTCTCGGCGTGTCCCCAATGCAGCAGGAGAAGCGGGAAGAACGCGTCCTGCAGCGCGACGCGGCCGCGGAAGCGCGATACGACGATCATCAGACCGGCCGCAACGGCGCCGAACATCGCAACCGAGAGCAGCGTGCCCGCGCGGAAGTCGCCTCCCGAGACGGCCATCAGCCCGCAATACACGAGCTTCGGAAGCGGGATCCGATGCTCGTTGTTGTGCTTGAAGAACCAGCTCGGCTCGCCCGGACATCCGTCGGTCGCGACGGTCACCATCTGCCACTCGTCGCGATACGGCAGATCGTTCGCGTAGCGAGCGACGTAGTAGAAGGCTGCGGCCAACGCCGCGGTCCAGATGCCCCAGACGACGAGCGCCATGACGCCGTCGTTGGATCGATTGCCCGTCGTCATGATCGGCGAGCGGCGCCGCAACCCACCACGGCGGCCGACCCGGAGCGGAGGAACCGATAGGGCCCGACTTGCGCAGTGCACATCCGCGAGAGCTGCCGCGCGAGCCAGCGCTCGCTCGCCCCGGACACGAGCCGCTCCCCATGGCGCTCCGCGAGAACGGCCGGCGGCGCTCCGGCGCGAGCGTCCCTGAAGACGGGCTGGATCCGTGCCGACAGGTCCGCTGCGAGCTCCCTTCCGTTTGCGTAATCGACCGGCGCCGCCCCGAGCACGAGGAGGGCGAGCGCGATCTGCAGACGTGCCGCCCAAGCACGCGGCGCGAGAGAGGCAAGCAAAAAGAGACCGAGGTAGAGCAAGGCCCCGATCGACACGTACCGATTGGCGGCTCCGACGGTCGTCGAGAAGCCGGCTCGGCTGTGCGCCAGGCCGGCGAGAAGCGCCAGCACCGCGCCTACGAGGAGCAGCAGGCCGACCGCGCGCCGACCCTCCAGCGGAGCGGCCGCGAGCTCTCGTACGGCGAGAAAGAGGATCGCGACCGCCAGCATCACCACGAACGCTCCGTAGAGGAGCGGATGGTGCGGCGCTGCCGGGCCGAGGCCGTTCAGGACGAGGTCGGCGAACACGCGCACGTCGGCGGCGAAGCCCGGGCTCGGCAGATCCGTCCGCGGAAGACGGAGCAGCAGATAGGCGGCGCTCGTCGCGGCTCCGCTCCCGAGCACGAAGGCGATGCGCCGCGCGTTCTTCGTTCCCGTCCGCCAAGCGGCGCGTCCGGACCAGACGAGCCACGGCACGAGCGCCGGCGCCAGGACGAGCCCGACCACCGAGGACCAGGGCATCAGCACCGCGCACGCGACGACGAAGCTCGCGACGAGAAGCGACTCCCGTGCGCGGTCGGAGAGGAGCACGCCTGCCGCGGCCGCCGCCAGCGCGACCGGGATCGTGAACGCGATCTGGAACGAGAGCAGGAAGCTCTCGCCGTGTCCCCAGTGCAGCAGGAGAAGCGGGAAGAACGCGTCCTGCACCGCGACGCGACCGCGGAAGCGCGACACGGCGATCATCAGACCGGCCGCGACGGCGCCGAACATCGCGACCGAGAGCAGCGTGCCGGCGCGGAAGTCCCCTCCCGACACGGCCATCAGCGCGCAGTACACGGCCTTGGGAAGCGGGATCCGATGCTCGTTGTTGGGCGCGAGGAACCACTTCGGCTCCCGCGGGCAGCCGTTCGTCGCGACCGAGACGATCCGCCATTCGTCGCGATGCGGCAGATCGTTTGCGTAGTGAGCGACGTAGAAGAGCGCGCCGGCCAACGCCGCGAGCCAGACTCCCCAGACGACGACGGCCGGCCCGA
>VGTG01000084.1 GCA_016874795.1 Deltaproteobacteria bacterium
GCTCACGGGGCTCATGCGGCGCACGGGGCTGACGCGGCGCACGGGGCTCATGCGGCGCACGGGGCTGACGCGGCGCACGGGGCTCATGCGGCGCACGGGGCTCATGCGGCGCACGGGGCTGACGCGGCTCACGCGGTCGAGGTCCCCACGCATCCAGCGTTCGCCCGCCGCGGCATCGGACGCCTCGTGCTCTCGCTCTGCGAGGCCGCCGCCGCGCGCGAAGGCTTCCCTGCATGAGCTCGCGGAGCTCGGGCAGGTCCGCGCTCGTCGCGAGCCGATGCGTCAGCTCCAGCGTCACGCCGCGCCGCTCTGCGGCGGCGGGCGCATCGCGTAGACGCGCGTCAGGGCGACCTCGATCCCGACCACGCGCCGGGCCGCCCCGCTTCGCCCCGGTCGCGACTCGCGCAGGCTGCCGGGAACCTCGCGCGCGCGTCCGTACAGGATGACGGCGGCACCGTCCTTCCACGTGGTGAAGGCGACGCGCGGATTCTCGCGGATGTCCTGCCGCCGGACGGTGTTCTCGTAGATCACGAGCCGGAGCGTCGTCCCGTCGAGCTCGGCATGCACGGGAGCCACGTGCGGCTGGCCGTTCGCGCCGACGGTCGTCATCGCGATCAGGCGCGCGGCCTTCAGCATCTCCACCAGCTCCGCGCCGGTCATCTGGCGTTCGGGGTAGGCGAGCGACTCGGCGACCGCGGGGGTCGCGGAGCGCACGCTGCGGGCGATCAAGGCATCGAGTGCGGCGAGGTCTTCGGGCATGCCGAGCACGGTAGCGAGGCGCACGGACGCGGCTCAAGCCCCCGCGACTTGCCGTTCCGGGTTTCATTCTTCATGGGAGAAGGATGCTCTCGGATTTCGTCCTGATCCTCGTCTTCATCGGAGCGTCGCTGCTCGGGCTCTTCCTCGTGCGGCGACGGGTCGCGCTCGAGACCCTCCAGGAGCAGCACGAGGTCGCCGGCATCGCGTTCGCCGTCCTCGGCGGCCTCTACGGGATCATCCTCGCCTTCGTCCTCGTGCTGTCGTGGGAGCGCTTCGAGGAGGCGCGCAACAACGTCGAGCTCGAAGCGAACGCGCTCGGCGACCTCCACTTCCACGCGGGCGGCTTCAGCGAGCCGACGCGCACGAACCTGCGCGGCGCGATCGCCGACTACCTCGACAGCGTGATCCACGACGAGTGGGCGCAGCTCAACCAGGGTCGCCTCAGCGAGGAGACGCAGAAGCTCTACTTCGCCGCGTGGAGCTCGATCCTCGCTTCGAAGCCGAGCCAGAGCTGGGAAGTCGCGCTCTACCAGGTGACCCTGGACAGGCTCGACGACCTCGGTGACGCCCGACGCCACCGGCTGATCTACGCGCGCTCCGGGCTGCCCGACGTGATCTGGTACTTCCTCGTGTTCTTCGCGATCGCGACGGTCGGCTTCACCTACTTCTTCGGGATGAGACGGCTCTGGCCGCAGGCGATCATCACGGCGGTGCTGACCGCGACGATCGGCTACACGCTCGTCCTGATCAAGGAGACGCAGACGCCCTTCGCCGGAAGCGTCCGCGTCTCGAACCGTTCCTTCCGCATCGTCGAGCAGCTGATCCAGCTCGAGAAGCAGGGCGGTGGGCTTCCGAGCTCTGCCGCCGCGACCGCCCCAGAATGAAACGAAGGGGCTCGAAGCGGGGTCGTACGAAAACCCTCAGAAGAAGCGCTCGGCGAACGCGCGAAGCGTGGCGGCGTTGTCGCGCGCGGCGTCCACCTGCACGATGATGAGATCCGCGCCCGCCGCGACGAAGCTGGCGAGCCGCTGATCGATCTCCGCGTCGTCTCCGACGAGGAACCAGCCGCGTCCGGCCTCGCCGCCCCAGGCGTCGAGCTTCTTCTGTACCGCCTCGTCGACCTTCAGGTAGAGCGGGAGCATCGCCGAGCGCACGATCGAGCCGGGATCGCGGCCGACGCGCGCGCAGTGCTCGTCGAGGATCCGCGAATGACGGGACCACTCCTCGACCGGCCGGTAGGTGTTCCAGTGGTCCGCGTGCTGCGCGACGAGGCGAAGGCCGACCTTCTCACCGCTCGAAGCGATCACGAGCGGCGGTCCGGGGCGCTGCAGCGGCTTCGGCTCCGAGATCGCGCCCGCGAGCGTGTAATGACGGCCTTCGAACGTGACCTCGCGCTCCGTCCAGAGCGCGCGGACGACCTTCAGTGCTTCCTCGAGCGCGCGCAGCCGCTCCGGTGTCGGGGGGAACGGGATCCCGAACGACGTGTGCTCGAAGTCGAACCAGCCGATCCCCATGCCGAGCTCGAAGCGTCCGCCGCTCAGGTGATCGAGGCTCGCCGCCATCTTCGCGAGGATCGCGGGATGCCGGAACGTGTTGCTCGCGACGAGCGGACCGATCCGGATGCGGCTCGTCGCCTGCGCGAGGGCGCCCATCGTCGTCCAGCCGTCGAGAAGCGGCAGGTGCGGATCCGGATCGGCTCCGTCCGGCGTCGCGACGTAGTGATCCGGAAGCCAGACGCTGTGGTACCCGAGGTCCTCCGCCGCCTGCGCGAGATCGCGGACCTCAGGCCAGTGCATCGCCGCGCAGGCGACCTGAACTCCGAACCCGAGCCGTGGACGTATCTTCGACATCGGCTCGGGTCCTACTCCTTCGCGGCGAAGCGGTCCACGTCTTCGCCCGCAACAGTCGTGGCCTGCAGCGGCGCGAGCAACGGGACGAGAGCACGAGCCGACTCGACGGCGCCCCGGCTTGCGCGTAAAGAGCCGGGGGGAAGGAGCGTACATGAGCACCGCTGCAGCATTCCGACTGGGAGTGATCGCCGCTCTCGCCGCAGCCCTCGCGGCTTGCAGCGACGGCAACGGCGGCGGCGGCACGGCTTGGCCGACCAGCGGCTGGGCGGTGGAGGCTCCGGACGAGCACGGGATGGATGCCGCGGTGCTCGAGGGCGCGCGGGAGTACGCCTTCCGGCCCGAGAAGCACACCCAGGGCGTCGTCGTCGTGCGCCACGGGGTGATCGTCGCCGAGTGGTACGAGACCGGACGCGACGAGACTTCGTTCGCCACGAGCTGGTCGGTCGCGAAGAGCTTCACGAGTGCCGCCATCGGCATCGCGATCGAAGAGGGCCTGATCGAGGGCGTCGACGTGCGCCTGGCCGAGTTCTTCCCCGACTGGCGTGGGACGGACAAGGAGGCGATCACCCTGCGCGACGTGCTGCAGATGGCCACCGGTCTCGACTGGGTCGAAAGCTACGACCCGGGCGACCTGTCCTCGTCGGACATCATCCAGATGATCCTCGGCGAGAGCGACCAGCTCGCGTACGTCGCCTCGCGGCCGCTCGCAGTGCCGCCGGGGACCTTCTTCAGCTATTCGAGCGGCGACACGATGCTGCTCTCGGGCGTGCTCGAGGCGGTGACCGGCCGAAACGCGGGCGAGTATGCGGCCGAGAAGCTCCTCCGTCCGATCGGGATGGCGCCGGTCGATTGGTGGCGCGACGCCGAGGGGCAGACGGTCACCTACTGCTGCGTCGATACGCCGAGCCGCGAGTTTGCCCGGTTCGGCCTACTGTACCTGCGCGGTGGCGAGTGGGACGGTGCCCGGATCGTATCCGCCGACTGGGTCGCCGCGTCGCTCTCACCGAGCCCCTCCTATGCCGGCTACGGCTATCAGTGGTGGCTGAGCGAGGGTACGGACGATCTCCCCGAGTACTTCTCGGCTCGCGGTCACGATGGCCAGTTCATCTACGTCATCCCGAGCCTCGATCTGGTGGTGGTACGCAACGGGCACTACGACAAGTATCCCGGGGAGCCGATGGCTAACCCCTCGCTGTGGCCGCTCATTCCCAGCGACGGGTTGATCGAGGGAGCCGGTACGGTGGCGCCCGAGGGCGGCTGGGACGACTCCGAGTTCCTCGCTCCAATCGTCGCGTCGATCGTCGATTGACCGGCGGCGGGAAGGCCGACGACCGTGAAGGAGCTTGGCCGAGGAGGAGAAGCGCGGGCTAGCCTTCCGGCACCAACTGCAGCCACCCCAGCACCTCCCGCAATCCCCCCATCCGAATCCCCCGCCGCACCTCGACGCTCTCCGTCGAGAGGTTCACGACGAACCCCTGACGCAGCCCCAGATCGCGCATGCACCCCTCGAGCCCCCGCAGGTCGGGAACGCCGAGGCCGAGCTTGATCTCGATAGGGAGCAGGGCGCCGCGCAGCCGGAGCAGGAGATCCACTTCCGTCCCCCCGTGGGTCCGGTAGAAGAACGCCTCAGCCGACGGATCACGAAGTTGGGCGTGCTGGATGATCTGTTCGATGCAGAACGTCTCGAAGCTGGCGCCGGCCTTGGGATGGCTCAGCAGTCCCTGCCTCCGGTGCCCGACGCCAAGAAGCGAGTGGAGGATCCCCGTGTCTCGCACGTACAGCTTCGGGCTCTTGACCAGCCGCTTGCGGAGGTTGGCGGCGTACGGTGCCAGGCGACGCACGAGGAAGACGCCTTCGAGGACGTCGAGAATGTGCGCCACCGAATGATAGCTGATGCCGAGCGAGCCTCCGAGCTCGCTCAGGTTCGATACGCTGCCCTGCGCGTGTGCGACCATCGTCAGCAAAGCTCGCAGCCGGGCGGCGGCGATGCGGACACCGAGCTGCGGGATGTCGCGCTCGAGCGTCGTGCGAACGTACGCGGGGTACCAGTTCGCGGGATCGGCACGGGGGCGGGTCCAGTGAAGCCGGGGGAACCCGCCGCGCAGCCACAGCGGTTCGATCGGGTGCTCGAGGATCGAGATGCCTGCGAGCTCGAACAGCGCAACGCGTCCCGTGAGTGACTCCGAGATTTTGCGCACCAGTCCGGGGGAGGCCGAGCCGAGCAGGACGATCCGATGTCCGGGGTGGCGATCGAGGTGGCTGCGAAGAACGGGAAAGATTTCGGGCAGGCGTTGTGCCTCGTCGATGACCAGACGCGACGATTGCGAGAGCAGGAACTCGGGATCGCGAGCGGCGCGCTCCAGATCGACGGGTCGCTCGAGGTCGACGAAAGTGAAATCCGGGAACGCGAGACGGGCGAGGGTCGATTTGCCGACTTGTCGGGCACCGAGGAGCGCGAGCGCGGGCGCTCGGCGCAAGACCGAGACGAGGCGCGGAGCAGCGATTCGAGGCCGCAGCGGCATGGATGAAAAATAGATAGTAGGCTTCTAATTTTCAAGATCCTCGGAGGGAAGTCGTGGGGTGCAGTCGCCATCAGCCTGTCATTGTCCGCCACTCCCGCGCCTTCCGCCTGCAGGCGGTTCCGCAGCGACAAGTATCCCGGGGAGCCGATGGCGAACCCCTCGCTGTGGCCGCTCATTCCGAGCGACGGGTTGATCGAGGGAGCCGGTACGGTGGCGCCCGAGGGCGGCTGGGACGACTCCGAGTTCCTCGCTCCGATCGTCGCGTCGATCGTCGATTGACCGGCGGCGGGAAGGCCGACGACCGTGAAGCGCCTGACCGCCTCACGGACTCGCATGTTCAGATTCGTCGGATCGGGCGGTCGACGGTGTCCCCGGACGCGTCGACCACGCGGACGTCGACGCTCGGCGGAAGTCCCTGGACGACGACGGTGGGATCGCGTCGGTTGGTGGTGACCGCAACGACTTCACCGTCGACTCGCGCCACACCTCGCCAGTCCAACGTGGCGTTCGGGGCGGCGGCGCGCAGGGTGAGCAGGTCGGTGGGGCGGGCCCCGACGTGGGCCATGACTCGGCCGAGCGGGATGAGCGACGCCGCCCGCTGGTAGAGCGGGAAGTGGTCGATCGGGCTGTGGGTAGTGAGCCAGGTGGGGCCGTGGTGGTGCTCGCCGGTGAACCAATGGACCCAGTCGCCTTCGGGCAGGTAGACGCGCCGGCTTCCGTCCGGAGTCGCGACCGGGGCCACGAGGAGGTCGTCGCCGAGGAGCCACTGGTTCGAGAGGTGCCAGGTGGTGGGGTCGTTTGCGTGATCGACGACGAGGGGCCGGGCCAGGGGAACGCCGACAGCCGCGGCGCGGTGAGCCTGGCCGAGGAGGTACGGCAGGAGCCGATACCGCAGGTGGAGAAGGTCGCGGGCCAGGTCGGTGGTGGCGCCGCGGTCGTAGAGCTCGCGGTTGCCGAACCCGTGGATACGGCTGTGGGAGAGGAACAGGCCTGCCTGGAGCCAGCGGATGAGGAGGTCGTCGTCGGGTTCGCCGAGAAAGCCGCCGATGTCCATGCTCCAGAACGGGAACCCGCACAGGCCGAGAGACAGGCCGCCGCCGACGTTGGCGAAGAGGTTGTCCCACCGCGCCGAGGAGTCGCCGCCCCAGTGGAGCGGATATCGCTGCGAGCCGGCGAACGCCGATCGAGCCCAGATGATCCACTCGCCGGTATGGGCATGAGTGACTTCGGCGACGGCTCGATCGTAGAGCAGCGGGTACCGGTTGTGCATCCGGTGACCGGGTGTGCCGTCGTGGTAGATGCCGTCGACGGGTGCCTGTTCACCGAAGTCGACCTTGATGGCCCGGGCACCGAGGTCGAACAGCTTGCCGAGCCGCTGCTGGTAGACCTCGACGGCGTCGGGGTTCGTGAAGTCGATGCATCCGACCGGTCCGCCCTCCCAGCCCGGCGTGTAGCAGAGCCCCACGTCGTAGAGGCTGCCGTCCTCGCGGCGCACGAACCCGTCGACCGCCGCCAGCTCGTCGAACAGCGCCGAGCCCGCGGGGATGTAGGGCAGCTGCCACAGCGACACCTTGACGCCCATTTCCCGCATGGCGTCGAGGTAGCCGGCTGGGTCGGGGAAACGCACGGGGTCGAACTCGAGGTCGCAGAACCAGTCCCGGCGGAACCAGTGGGTGTCGAGGTGCAGCACGTCGAAGGGCAGGTCCTCGGCCCGCATCCGCTCGGCGACCGCGAGGGTTTCGGCGGCCGAGGAGTAGGAGATCTTCGACTGCCAGAACCCGAACGACCAGTCCGGCGGCACGTTCGGCCGGCCCGTCAGCTCGGTGTAGGCGTCAAGCACCTGCCGGACGTCGCCGACGAAGAGGAACGCGTCGAACCAGTCGTCGTCGACCGCGATTTGGAGCTGAGGCGTCGAGCGGCTGCCGATCCAGGCGGTGAGCCGGGCGTCGTGATTGGCGAACACGCCCCACCCCGCGGTGGTGACCCAGAACGGCACGTTCTTGTAGGCCCGCGGGGTGACGGTGCCCATTGCCTCTTCCATGTTCACGTCGATCGTCTGGCCGACCTTGTCGAGCCGGCCGAACTGCTCCCCGAATCCGTAGACGCACTCGTCCTCGCGGATCGAGAACACCTCGGTCGCGAGCCGGTGGCCCTGCACGGGCGTGCGGCAGATGCCGGTGGGGAACGAGTCCCACGCGCCCATCCGGTTCGACTCGCCGCCCCCGACGGTGCCGACGAGCTGTCCGCCGGCGCGTCGAACCCGCAGGGTCGGCCCGCCGGCCTCGGGCACCTCCACTTCGATGGATGCGTCGCTGGTGGTGATGGACACTCCGGCGGCGGTCCGCTCGCAACGAGCCGTGTCGACGACGCGCACGCCGGTCGCCAGCATCGGTGTGTCGCCTGCCGGCACATCGCTGCCGAGCGCGAACCGGTAGCGGAAGGTGCGCGAGCCGAGGACGTCGAGGCGCACGGTGAGCGACCCGGCCGTGACCTGCTGCCCGGCCAGCGCGACGCCGTCGGGAAGTCGGGTGCCCCTGGTGTCGGACGCGCCGGAGACGTCGAGGATCACGAACCCTTCGCCCATCTCGCGGATCGTCGTCCTGAACGACCGGAAGCGATCGACCTCGAGGCGCTCGAGGTATCGGGTCGGAGGTCGATCGAGACGGGAATTCATGCGTCGGGTTCGGTCAGCTCGGATGGCGCGTCCACCCAGGCGGTGCCGGCGCCGCCGCGCTTCTTCCGCTCGTCCTCGTACTGCTGGATCGCGCCGCCGATGCCCTGGAACATCGCGCCGATGAACTTGCCGCTGTTGGCCTTCGCCCAGTCGAGGCTCGCGCCGCGGTTGCGGTTCATGCGGTTGACCGCCGGCATCACGTAGCGCGCGATCAGCTCGTAGCTCTTCCGTGTGGCGACCGGATCGGCGCAGTTGTGCGCGAGGAGAAGGAAGGCGCCGAACCCGCCCGATTGGCGGCGGAATTCCTCGATCATCGCCACCGCGTCGTCCGGCGTGCCGATCGTGATCCGGCCGAACGCGACGATGCCCTTCGTGCTCCACTCCTCGAGCGTCGCGTCCGTCGAATTCGCGTACGGCGGCAGGCCGCCGCCGAGGTGCTCGAGGTAGCGCATCAGTCGCAGCGTGCCGTGCTCGAGGGCGGCGCGCGCCTGCTCGCGGGTCTCGGCGATGTGCATCGGCGCGACGAGCCGCCAGTTGCGGCGATCGACATGCTTCCCGCTCGCGCGTGCGGTCTCCTCGCAGACCTGCCAGTGCTTGGGGAGCTGCGCGTAGCCCTCGATGCCGCTCGCGGCGAGCGAGAGGAGGCCGATGCCGTGCCGGCCTGCCGCGATCGCGCCCGTCGGCGAGATCGCCGAAGCGACCGCCATCTCGACCATCGGATGCTGGTAGGGCGGAAGCTGGAGTCGGGCTTCGTTCAGCTCGAACCAGTCCGTCTTGCACGTGACGATCTCGCCGCGCAGCAGCGGGACGACGGCGTCGAGGGACTCGTTCATCATACGGCGCTGCTGCGGGACGTCGATACCCATCATGAACGCGTCGGTCGGGAGCTGGCCCGGGCCGACGCCGAACATCACGCGCCCGCGCGTCAGGTGATCGAGCAGCAGGATGCGATCCGCGGTCATCAACGGGTTGTGGTACGGCAGCGAGACGACGCCCGTGCCGAGGCGGATCCGCGACGTCTTCGCCGCCGCGTGCGCGATGAACAGCTCCGGCGAGGCGATGATCTCGAAGCCCGCCGAGTGATGCTCGCCGATCCAGGCCTCGTCGTAGCCGCAGGCCTCGAGGTGCTCGATCAGCGCGACATCGCGGTGGAGCTGCTCGGTCGGGTTCTCGTCGTCGGGGTGGAACGGCGCGAGGAAGGCGCCGAAGCGCAGCGGGGCGGGGGTTTCGCTCATTCCGGGTGCCCTACAACAGGTCCCGATCCCGCGCACCTCTCGGGCCGCTCAGGCGTGAAAGGCGACCTCGAATCCGCGGTGTCCTCGCAGCACGTTGTTGAGGGCCGTCTTCGATTCTCCGATCTCGATGCGAGCGACGCGTGCCGCCATCGCGCGCAGCAGAGAATCCATCTCCAGCTCGGCGAGGTAGCTGCCGGCACAGCGATGAACACCGCGCGAGGAAACTCACGCTCGGGCGAAGGCCTTCGCGAAGAAGTCTTTCATGTCCTTCCACGAGCGCTCGTCGACCGCTGCGTCGTACGCGAGCGGCAGGCCGTTCTTCTTCCCGCTCTCGGTCGCGGCGGGATTCGTGAAGCCGTGCAGCGCGCCGTCGTACACGATCACGCGGTAGTCGGCCTTCGCCGCGTCCATCTCCCGCTTGAACGCGGCGACCTGATCGTCCGGGACGAGGACGTCGGCACCGCCGTGGCAGACGAGGATCTTCGCCCGGACGGATCCCGGCGCCGGCGTGTGAAACGAGCCGAGAGAGCCGTGGAAGCTGACGACGCCCGCGAGCGGCAGGCCAAGGCGGGCCGCGTGCAGGACCATCGCGCCGCCGAGGCAGTAGCCGATCGCGCCGATGCGGCTCGCGTCCACCGTGGGATCGCCGGCGAGCTTCTGCAGCGATGCCTTCAGGCGGGCTTCGGCGGCCGGGAGGTCGCCGAGGAGCCCTCCCATGAGCCGATTCGCCTCCGCCGCGTCGGCCGCGACCTGGCCGTCGCCGTACATGTCGACCGCGAGCGCGGTGTAGCCGAGCTCCGCGAGCATGCGCGCTCGTCGCTTCATGTGATCGTCGAGCCCCCACCACTCGTGGAACACGAGCACGCCCGGTCGTTTGCCGGTGCGGCGCTCGTCGACGGCGCGGAAGCTCTCGAGGGACGCGCCCCCGGCGGTGGATTTGACGGTCTCGGTCTGGATCTGCGAAGGCATCGACTTCTCCTCGAACGTGCGGTCGGATTCTTCCGCGGGAGAGGACCATGAGTCAACGCGAGCGACGGGAGGCTTCGTGAAGCAGCGTGGTGTGAATCGTGTGACGATCGCGGTGTGGGATCTCGAGAAGGGGCGCGCGTTCTACGAGCGCCTGCTCGGCGCCCGCTTCGAGCCGGTGAACGAGGAGGACGCTGCGAAGTTCGGCGTGCGCTGCATGATCTCGTGGAACGCCGGCGTCGAGCTCGTCTCCCCGCTCCCCGGACGGGAGAGCCGCATCCGGACGTTCCTGGAGGAGCGCGGCGAGGGCCTCGCCGGAGTGATCTTCGCGGTCGAGGACGCCGACGCGTCCAAGGCGGCGGCGGACTCGCTCGAGGTCCCCGTCCACCACCTCCTCGACTACACCCAGGCGGAGATCGACACCCACCTGCAGGGTCGCTTCCGCAAGTACAAGGAATACTTCCTCGGCGCGCGTGCTCCGCTCTCGGCGGGTTGCGTCATCGGTGAGTTCGAGGAGTGATCCGGCGAGCTTGCGTTTTCATCGCGAACGGAAGAAAGATGGCGAAGTAGAGCGAAAGCAGGAGGCCGCCATGCGGAGCGTACTCGTCGCGTTCGTGGTGCTCGCCGCCGTTCTGGCAACGACCGATCCGGTTCTCGGTGCCGCGAGGAAGGTGAACCTCGAGGAGCAGGTCCTCTACGAGAACTACTTCCGCTTCTCCGGAGCGTGGAACCGCGGAGATCCGGACGGCCTCGTCGAGCTCTACGACGAGGAGACCGACCACTTCAGCGCCGACGGACGGGTCGCGAAGGGGCGCACCGAGGTGCGCGAGCTCTTCGCGGATCAGCTCGACACCGTCTACGAGGGCTCGCGGCTCACGCTGACGCTCGACTCGCTGCGCTTCCTCTCGCCCGAGATCGCGCTCGCGAACGGGCAGTTCGAGCTCGTCAACGTGAAGGGCCCCTCGGGTCGGCCGCTGCCTCCGCTGCGAGGACTGCATACGGACATCTGGGTGCTGAGCGACGGAACGTGGCGCGTCGCGGCGAGTCGCACGGCGCTGCCCGCGCGGATGCCGACGACGCGCACCGCTCGAGCCGAGACCGCCGCGCCGGACGCGCAGACGGCGCAGGCACCCGTCAAGACGGGTCCGCAGTAGCCGGGAGAACGCTCTCGCTCTCGCCTCCGCGCAGGCGTCGCCAGCCGCTGTAGAGGAGGAAGACGGCGAGGGCGATCAGCGCGGCCGCGGCGATCGCGTTCGCGAGGGCCACGTCGACGCCCTGGCTCGCGGCGACGCTTCCCGTGAACAAGCGCGCGAGCGCCCAGAGCGTCAGCCCGATCACGAGGACGAGCGGCACCGCGACGAACGCGAACGGTCGTCCCTCCTGCCGGAGCCACGCGGCGATTGCGACGAGCGTGAGCGCGGCGAGAAGCTGGTTCGACGCCCCGAAGAGCGTCCAGAACGTGCGATAGGAGCCCTCGCCGCCCCAGAGGAGGAAAAGCGCGGCGGGCGCGATCGTCAGCACGGTGCCGGCGAGCGCGCCGATCCGGCTCCGCCACGAGAAGAGCTCCTGCACGATGTAGCGCCCGAGACGCGTCGACACGTCGATCGTGTCGAAGATGAACGTCGAGAGCGCCATCGCGCCGAACGTCACCGCGAAGGGCAGGCTCTCCTTCCCGATCAGGAGCGTCAGGAAGCTGCCGATGCCGTTGCCGTAGATCTTTCCCGGCGGCAGATCGGTGCCGGCGGTCGGAGCGACGATCATCACCGTGACGAGCGCGAGAAATGCGACGAAGCCCTCCGCGAGCATCGCTCCGTAGCCGATGGCGCGCGCGTGCGACTCGCGCTCGAGCTGCTTCGAGGTCGTCCCCGAGCAGACGAGCCCGTGGAAGCCGGAGCACGCACCGCAGGCGATCGTCACGAAGAGGAACGGGAACAGTGAGCCCGTGAGGCCGCCCGCGTCCCACGTCTTGAACGCCGGCTGCTCGATCGCGTAGCCGCCGAAGAGGACGCCGATCACGCCGAGCGCGAGCGCGCTGTAGAGGACGAAGCCGCCGAGGTAGCCGCGCGGCTGCAGGAGCGACCAGACCGGCACGACGCTCGCAACCGCGCAGTACGCGAGGATCAGCAGCGCCCATTGGTCGTGCGAGAAGACGAAGACGTGCGAGAGGTGCGTCCCGATCCAGGCGAGAGCGAACGTCGCCGGGACGAACACGATCGTCAGGAGCCAGAGCGGCGGGTCGAGGAAGCGCTGCACGAAGCCCATCACGACGGCGAGGACGAGGTAGAGAAGGCTCGCCGCGGCGACGGCGCCGCCCGGATTGAAGCTCCGCTCGGCCGCGAGCTCCTCGGTGCCGCTCACGAACGAGCTCGCCGTGATGTCGACGAACGCGACGATCACGTAGACGAGCGCGATCCAGATGAAGGCGAGCATCGCGCGTCCCGCAGCGGAGCCGAGCCGCACGCGTGCGATCTCCGCGACGGAGCCGCCGCCGTGGCGCACCGAGGCGACGAGGCTCGAGAAGTCGTGGACCGCGCCGATGAAGACGACGCCGAGCCCGATCCAGAGGAGACACGGGAGCCAGCCGAAGGTCTGGCACGCGAGGATCGGCCCGACGATCGGGCCCGCGGCGGCGATCGCCGAGAAGTGCTGCGCGAAGAGGTAGAACGGCGGCGTCGCGACGTAGTCGACGCCGTCCGCGTGCGTGTGCGCCGGCGTGACGCGTGCGTCGTCGAGCCCGAAGTGGCGCGCGACCCAGCGCCCGTACAGGCGATAGCCGGCGAACAGCGCGATCGAGAACGCGATCGCGAGCGCGGGGAGGCTCATGCGAGGAAGAGAGCCCAAGCCGGGAACGGGCGCAAGCGCGAGCCGCGCCTCGTCCGATTTGCATTTGACCAGCTCCGGTCGAGCGACGTATCGTCTGCGCGACTGGAGGATCGAATGCCCGTCCCTCATCGCTCGGCAGGCATGCTCTTCGTGATCTCGCTCTTCTTCTCCGCGGCCGCCGAGGCCGTCGAGTCGACCGCGACGGTCGAGCTCGAGCGTACGATCGGCGACGCTTCGCCGATCCCCCGTGCCGCCCGGCTCGGCTTCTCTCCCGACGGAGAGCATCTCTATAGCTTCGCGGAATGGGATCTACGTCTTCGATCGCGATCTCGGCTCGGGAGCGCTGAGCCTCGTCGAAGTGGAGAACAACACCTCCGCGGTGGCACTGGCCGTCTCGTCTGATGGATCGCACCTCTACGCTTCGCGGTGGGACACCGACTCGATCCAGGCCTTTGCTCGCAATGCGACGACAGGTGCCTTGAGCTTCGTCGCCGCCTACCCGGCGTTGGACGTCGGCTGGATCCGGATCAGCGAGGACGGCGCTCATCTCTACGCCGTTCGCGCTTCGCAGATCCTGACCTTCGCGCGAAACGCCGGAACCGGCACGCTCACTCCGGTCGAGAGCGACTCCGTCTCGGGAGACGTCCGCTCCGCGGCGCTCTCCTCGGACGGCGGGCATCTCTACGTCGCCCGGGACGGAACGGTGGGTGCGGACGACGTGTTCGTGTACGCGCGCGATGCGTCGACCGGGTCGATCACGCCGCAGCCGTCCCTCACGGTCCCGGCGACCGCCGTGCAGCACCTCGCGCTCGACCCCGACGGAGAGACCCTCTACGTGCTCCAGGCTGCAGGCTTGTTCGAGACGTTGAAGACGTACGCACGCGATGCGAGCACCGGAGCCCTGACGCTCGTGGACAGCGAGAACGTCGCGCTCGACGGGGTGACGCATCACATCGATATCAGCTCGGACGGGGCATACGCCTACGTCAGCACGGGCGAGACCGACACGTCCCATCTCGCGATCGTGATCTTCGATCGCGACCCGACGACCGGGGCACTGACCTTCGCCGAGGAATTCGCGACGCAGGTCGAGACCGATGGCATCCTGCTCGCGCCGGACGGCGGGCACGCGTACGCCGACCTCGCGCCGGCGATCAAGATCTACGAGCGCGACGCGGCCACCGGCTCGCTGGCTTTCTCCGACGCGCTCGTCTCGTTGGTCGGCGCGGAAGGCGGCGTGCTCTCGCCCGACGGCGCGCATGCCTACCTCCGCTTCGGCCGGGATTGGATCACCGTCGCCGAGCGCGATCCGGTGTCGGGGGACCTCGCGCCGATCCAGACGCTCTTCGAGCGCGTGGACGGCGTCTCGGGATTGAAGAGCGTCGCGGATCTCGCGATCAGCGACGACGGCGCACACGTGTACGCCGTTTCGGCGGACGACGACGCGCTGAGCGCTTTCTCGCGGGATCCGTCGAGCGGCGAGCTCGCGTTCGTCGAGGTCGAGCGCGATGGTGTCGGAGGCGTCGAAGGGCTCGACGGACCGTCCAAGGTCACGGTCAGCCGGGATGGTTCGTTCGTCTACGCCGGAAGCCTGGTCGGGGGCGCGCTCTCCGTGTTCGCACGCGATCCGTCCTCCGGGGAGCTCGAGTTCGTCGAGGCTCACCCCGAGATCTCCGGGATCACCGGAATTGCCGCGTGCCCGGGGAGCGGTCACGTCTACGTGAACGGTCAGACGCCGGGGTTCGACGCGGGTACGCACGCGTACGCCCGAAACGCGCTCACGGGCGCCCTGCAGCTCGAAGCCTCCTACGACGCTTCCGAAGGCGACTTCGGCTATCCGGGCTTCGGTCACCTCGGCGAGGTCGCCTGCAGTGCGGGCGGAGAGCACGTCTACACGTCGGGAACCGGGTCCTTCCCGACTCTCGCGCCCGTCGCGATCGCCGTCTACTCTCGCGATGCCGCGACCGGAGAGCTCGACATCCTGCAGCTCGTGCGCAACGGCTCGGGAGGCGTCTTCGACATCACCGGCGGAGTTTCGCTCAGCGCGGACGGGCAGTACCTCTACTCGAACGGGCTGCTCAGCGTGTTCCGCCGCGACGTCGCGTCTGGCGAGATCGCCCTCGCCGACGTGGCGGGAGCGCCGGGGAGCGAGGGCTGGGTCAATCTTTCGAGCCCCGATGGCCGCGTGTATCGCCTGGGCGGCGAGCTGCCGGGGATCGAGGTCTACGAGCGGGGCTTCGCCTGCGCTCCGACGCCGGCGTCGAGCTGCCGGACCAGCGACGCGGCGAAGATCGACGTCGTCGACTCCCTTCTCGATCTGCGCGACAAGGTCTCGTTCGGCTGGACGAAGGGCCAGGCGACGAGCGCCGACGACTTCGATCCGGGCACGAGCAATCACTTCGCGCTCTGCTTGTACGACGAGTCCGGTCCGCCCGCGCTCGTGTTCGCCGCCCTCGCGCCCGCGAACGAGGACTGCCGTGGCTCGGAGGAGGCGAGCTCGAAGCCCTGCTGGACTGCGGGCACGGTCACGAAGCTGAAGGATCCCTTTGCGACGCCGGACGGGCTTCGCGATCTCCAGCTCAAGTCGGGCGTCCACGAGAAGGTCGCGATCAAGGCGAGC
Organism: Deltaproteobacteria bacterium; assembly: GCA_016874795.1. Classification (GTDB taxonomy): domain Bacteria; phylum Desulfobacterota; class Binatia; order UBA12015; family UBA12015; genus VGTG01. Next base: position 15,450 of record VGTG01000084.1, read on the forward strand.
GCGCTCGGTAAGAACGTTCGCGGACCCGACCTCCCCGTCGGTCTGCCGCTGAGGGCTCAGATCCAGAGCGCGGAAGGCCTCTGCTGGGAAGCGGTCTTCCCGAGCGCCACGCGCAACGACCCGGCGCGGTTCAAGGCGAAGACGTCGAGCTGATCGAGGCGCCGCTCACGGCGCCGGCGGATTCTCGCGGTAGTACCACCCGAGCATCAGGAACATCTCGTTCTCGGTGGTCACGCCCGCGGTGATCGCGCACGCGTCGCACGAGCCATCGCCGGCGCCGGGCGACGTGTCGCACGTCGCGTCGTCGTCGACGCCGTCGCAGGGCTCGCCGATCCGTCCCTCCGCGCAAGCGATGGGCTTGCAGCTCGCACGGTCCGGCATGCGCGAGGCGCGCGTCACCGTCTCCGGATCGGGCGAGCCGTCCTCGGCGACGCCGTTGTTGAAGAGGCCGCAGTAATGCAGCGTGCGGTCCGCCGGATCCGACGACGAGAAGAGCATCGGCGGCTCGAACTTCCGGTAGAGCGGATCGCTGTAGAGGAGGCTCTCGTAGACCTGCGTGCCGTCGGCGAGCTCGACCGTGAAGTGCTTGCCGCGCTTGTGCATGTGCGACGTCAGCTCGATCAGGTTTCCGTCCTGCGGGATCACCCAGTCGCGGCACACGGTCTCGGTCGTGAACGGCGCGATGCCCGCCGCGGCATAGAGCGCGTTCACGTCGACCGGGATGCGCTCGACTCTGAACTGCTGGTTCCGCGCGAAGTAGAAGTTGATGCGCGCGTTCATGCCGTGGCCCGACGGCGAGAGGTTGAACGCGTGCGAGTTCCAGTACCAGATGCCGCGGATGGGCATCTCGTTGTAGACGCCGTCGGTGAACTGCTCGTAGAGCTGCGTCGTCTGGCCGCCGCCGAGGCCCTGCGTGCCCATCGTGAGGAAGTGGGAGCTCGGCCCGTAGCCGATGCAGCCCGTCAAGGGTTTCGGCTCGGCGCCGCAGATGCCGCCTCCCGTGCAGGAGCCGAGGTCCGTCGGCTCGCACGGCGAGCCGTCGAGATCCCCTCCCTTGCACGTCCACGCGCCGTACGACGGATGATGAATGTCCTCGATCTCGACGCCCGAGACGTCGAGCACGAGGTGGTGGCTCTGCGGGTCCTGGCGCATCTCCTGCGCGAAGTAGCGGATCTTCGTTCCGTCCTCGCTCAGGTACTCCTCCGGGACCTGCCCGGTGAAGTCGTAGTAGGAGGCGAAGCAGAGCTCGACCTCCTTCCCGGCGGGGAGATCGTACTCGGGCATCACGAGCTGCACGCCTTCTTCCGGCGCGGGCGGCTCGAGCGGACGGATCGTGATCGGTCCGGCCGGAGGGAGACACGCGTCGAGGAGATCGGCGACGTCGTCCGCCTTGCCGGTATCGGGATGTCCGACGGAGCCGGTCTCCGGAGCGCCGGCCTTGATCCACAGGCGGATCGCCTCGAGCTCGTCCTCGCCGAGCGCGGGAAGGCCGCTCGGCATGGAGCTTCCGGTGATCTCGAAGCTTCCCGGTCGCGTGCTCGCGGCGAGCTTGCGATAGAGGTAGCTCCGGTCCGGGCTGCCCGGCACGACGCGCGCGGTCGGGGCACCGAGCGACGGCGCCTCGATCAGGTTCGCGTATGCGGCACCCTCGCGGAGGTCGAGCCCGCCCTGGCGGCCGTCGCCGTGGCAGACGTCCTGGGTGCAGCCGTGCTTCTCGAAGACGACGGACTGGATCGCCTCGAAGGTCCCGTCGAAGGACTCGCACTCCGGATCGGGCGGATCGGCGGGATCGACCGTGGGCGGCGTGAGAGACGAGCTCGAGCCGCCGCCCCCGCCGCACGCGGCGACGATCAGGGCGATCGCGCCGATCGCAGCGAACGAGGCCGATTTCTGGAAGGACGGGGCTCCGCTCGCTCGTGACATCGCATTCTCCCCGGCTCGGCGGCCGTTACGACCCGTAACTAACCCGGCCGCGAGCGCGGGTCAACAGGCGATCGCGAGGTCGGAGGGGAAGGCCGGCTCAGGCCGCCCCGCGCAGCGGGACACACAGCACGCTCATCGACGCGGCGTCGATCACGCCGTGCGAGATCGAGCCGTGCCAGAGCCGCTCGAACGGCGTGCGCTGGTGCGAGCCGACGACGAGCAGGTCCGCGGCTTCCTCCTCGGCGATCTGGACGAGGTGATCCGCGACGCGACCGAGGCCGCCGACGATGCGGAGGTCGAGTGGCACGCCGCAGGCCGGCGTCGTCAGGCGCTCGCCGAGCTCCCGGGCGAGCGTGGCGTCGACCTCGGGATGCCCCTTTCCGATCGGCACCGGCCCCTTCAGGTGCAGGCGCTCGCGGACCTCCGGCGGCCAGTACACGTGCGCGCCGATCAACGTGACCGGTCCGGCGGAGCAGAGGCGCGTCACCCAGCGGAGCGCCGCTTCCGCCGAGGGCGTCATGTCGGCGCCGATGACGACGCTCAGGTTCTTGCCGCCATCCTGCCACGCCGCGAACGGCGCCGGGTTGCGTGCGACCAGCACCGGACAGGAAGCGTGCTGCGCGATCCGATCCGCCGTGCTGCCCAGTCGCCAGCGCGGACCGCTGCGGCGACCGAGCGCGCCGACGACGATCAGGTCCGCGCCGACGCGCTCGGCCTCCGCGCAGATCGCCTCGTCGGAGTGTCCCGCGAGGAGAGCGGTCTCGATCGTGACTCCGCGTCCGCCGACCCGGGATGCCTCGGCGCGAAGCTTCTCCTCGATCGCGGGACGTCCGGCCGAGCCCGCGGCGGACGACGTCTGCCCGTCCACGGCGGTCGAGAGCTCGTCGACGTGGACGAGGACCAGCTTCGCCTGGAGCCGCGCCGCGAGGGCAGCCGCGGTCTCCGAAGCACCGCTCGCCGCGGGAGTGAAGTCCGTGCCGCACAGGATCGTCATTCATGCCTCCGCTCGTGAACGCCGCGTACCAGCTCCTCGGCTTCCGCGTCCGCCTCCTTGCCGACGATCCACGAGCGAATCATCGAAGCGACGATGGCGAGGAGCAGGATCCCGCCGACCACGCCCAGGGAAGCCTCGACGGGAATCGGCGACCAGGACGAGACGAGCATCTTGATGCCGACGAACACGAGGATCAGCGACAGCCCGTACTTCAGGTAGTGGAGGTACTTCAGCAGACCGCCGACTGCGAAGAACAGCGAGCGAAGGCCGAGGATCGCGAAGATGTTCGAGGTGTAGACGACGAACAGGTTCTTCGAGATGCCGAGCGCCGCCGGCACCGAGTCGACCGCGAACAGCACGTCCGTCGTCTCGACGACGAGGAGGGCGAGGAAGAGCGGGGTCGCGTAGCGCTTCCCCTGGTGCCGGATGAAGAACTTCGAGCCCTCGTAGCGATCCGTGACCGACATGTACCGGCGCGCGAGCCGCAGCACGAAGTTCTTCTCCGGGTCGAGGTCCTCCTCCTTCTGGAAGAGGAGCTTGATCCCCGTGACGATCAGCAGCCCGCCGAGGACGTAGATCGTCCAGTGCCAGCGCTCGATCGCCTCGATCCCGACGACGAGGAAGAGCGCGCGCATGAGGGCGGCGCCGAGGATGCCCCAGAAGAGGACGCGGTGCTGGCTCTCCGAGGGGATCCCGAAGTACCGGAAGATCACCAGGAAGACGAAGATGTTGTCGACCGAGAGCGCGTACTCGGTGAGGTAGCAGGTCAGGAACTCGACCGACGGCCGCTGCATGTCGGGCGGCGTCGACGGATCGATCCAGATCCGGATCGCTAGGTTGAAGCCGAGCGCCAGCGCGATCCAGGCGACCGTCCAGCCGAGGGCTTCCTTCACCGAGACGTCGTGGGCCTTCCGGTGGAACACACCCAGGTCGAGGGCCAGCATGACCACGACGACCACGCCGAAGACCCCCCAAAGAAGCCCGCCCGTCATCGATTCCTCCCGCGATCCAACATCGGGCGGCAGTTTGCCTTGCGGATGGGCTTGCGTCGAGGGGGCAGGGGGGCGGGTCGGTTGAACGCCGTCCGGGATGGGGGCAAGCTCGCGGAGGAGGTACGCCGATGCGCCTCGAGTACACGCGCGACGAGCTCCTGACGAGCCACGCCTACGAAGAGCCCCTGATCGCCGGCGACGTCCTCTGCCACGGCGGGTTCATCGGGTCGGGCTACGTCTCGCCGCGGACGCTGCATCGCCTCCCGGCGATCGGGGCGTGGCAGGACCGGCTCCGCCGCGAGGGGCTGCCGCTCCTGAACCTCCCGACGGAGTACGTCCCGCCGCACTACCCGAGCTACGAGCAGGCGAAGTATCTCCTGCAGGAGGGGATCACCGACCCGATCACACGCTCGCTCACGATCATCTCGATCGTCGAGGGATTCGGCGCCCGCATTCGCGACCTGCCGCTGCCCGACCTGCACGCGACGTTCGTCGAGGACGTCGGCGGTACCGCGATCGCGCACCTCGGAGGCGGTCTCGTCGAAGCGCACGCGCGCGACGAGGCCGGGCACCGCCGCGAGGGCGGGCACAAGCAGATGTGGGAGGCGGCGCGCGACCTCGGTCTCTCGAAGCCCGAGCTTCCCGGCGACATCCTTCTCCGCATGATGATGGGACGCCGCCGGCCGGAGCGCCGCCGCGAGTTCCCCGAGCTTCCGGCCGTGACGGAGAACCTGGTCGCCTTCCTGACGGGCGTGATGATCATCGAGATCGTCGCGGAGGACGTCTTCGAGTGGGCGAAGGCGCTGCTCGGCGACCCCGAGGTCTGCCGGCAGAATCGCGCCGCCGCGGCGATGGTCGCGCACATCCAGCAGGACGAGAAGGCGCATGTCGAGTACCTCCGCACGGCGCTCTCCGAGATGCGCGCGCGGACCTTCGTCGGCGCCGACGGGACGACGCACGTTCCCGGCGCGACCGTCGTCGACCGGCTCTTCGAGGTCGGCTTGCGCGGCATCGTCTCGACGCGTCCGCGCGAGGATCGCGAGCGCCTGCGCGAGGAGATCCACGCCGCGATCGAGGATCGCGCGGAAGCGAGCCGGATCGCTTCGCGCTTCGAGGAGCTCGACGCCGGCTGGACGTTCCCGAAGGGCGAGGACGAGAAGCTCGACCTCCTCCTGGAGACCGCGGCGGCGCCGCGTTGACCTCGGCCGCCGAGAGCGTCGCGGGCGTCGTCGAGAGCGCGGTCGCCGCCGCCGGCGGCGTCTTCGGAGTCGCGGAGCGCGCGATTCGTGCCGGGCGTATCGGCCACACGGCAGCCTCCGTCTACCTCCGCATCAAGACACCGCGCTGGTGGGACCGGCTCGTCGGCAACGACCCGGCCGCACGCGACATGAGCGGCGTCCACCAGCGGAACGCCGAGCAGATCCTCGAGACGGCGACGGCGCTGAAGGGGCTCCTCATCAAGATCTGCCAGGTCGTCGGGACGCGCTCGGACGTCTTCCCGCAGGCCTACGTGCGCACGCTCTCGCGAACGCAGGACCGGTTGCCGCCGCGGCCGTTCGAGCAGATCCGCGCCGTCGTCGAGGCGGATCTCGGCGCCCCGATCGGCTCGATCTTCCGCGACTTCGCGCAGATCCCCGTCGCGGCCGCTTCTCTCGCGCAGGTGCACCGCGCGCGGCTTCCCGACGGGCGCGACGTCGCCGTCAAGGTGCGCTACCCGGACATCGACGACATCGTGCAGACCGATCTCACGACGTCGCGCTGGATCTGCCAGATCTACGAGCGGCTCGATCCGCAGCCGATGGCGCTTCTGCCGCTCCTGGACGAGCTGCAGAAGTATCTCGCGCTCGAGCTCGACTTCGAGCGCGAGGTCGAGAACGCGGAGCGCATCCGGCGCATGTTCGCGAACGAGGAGCGCGTCGTGATCCCCGCCGTCCATCGCGAGCTCTCGTCGAAGCGTGTGATCACGATGGAATTCGTCGAGGGGATCAAGGTGACGGACCGCCTCGCGCTCGAGCGCGCCGGCGTCCGGCCGCGGAGGGTCGTCGAGGGACTTCTCGCGATCTACAACCAGATGATCCTCGCGCACGGCTTCTTCCAGGCGGATCCGCATCCCGGCAACATCTTCATCCAGCCCGGCCCGCGCTTCGTGATCGTCGACTTCGGGCTCGCGAAGGAGCTGCCCAAGAACTTCGGCCTCGGCATCTTCGAGCTGATGTTCTCGATGATGACGTACAACGAGGCGGCGATGATTCGCGCCTTCCGCGAGCTCGGCTTCCGCACGAAGACGGGCGACGAGTCGACCTACCTCGAGATCGCGCGCCGCATGATCGGCGCTTCGGAGGACGGCGCGTTCCGCGGCGAGTTCACCGAGGAGATGACGGACGAGCTCTTCGACGCGATCCGCGAGAACCCGATCGTCGAGGTGCCGATCGACTTCGTACTCGTGTCGCGCGCCTTCTCGCTGCTCTCGGGGATCGCGCACACGCTCGGGCACCGCGCGAACATCCTCGACAGCATGGCGCCGGGCGGCGACGGCGCCGCCGCGGCGCCGCGCTGATCATCACGAGCCGCCGGCTCGAGGCGTGAGGCCGCGGTACTGAAGTTGCTCAGCGGTAGGGCTGTGATGCCGCCGCCATCAAAAACGCCAGCCCTGGAGGCGAACGTGTCCTGGTCTTCGGACCCAGGCGTCCAGTCCGCCAGACAGCCCTTTCGGTTCGCCCCGCGCCCTTCCTCCCCGCCGGGAACATGAGGCTCGTTGCATGAAACGTCGAACCTTCCTGCGAGGCAGCCATGCTCTCGGCATCGTGTCTTTGCTGGGACTCGCGGGCTGCGCTGCGGGGCTTTTCCAGGTCAATCCCGTCGTCATCGACAAGCCTCCAACGAAGTCGTGGATCCCTCCGTTCGACGACAAGGTCGAGCCCGTCGACCTGTCGACCTATCATTTCGTCGGGGATTCGGGCGCGAACCTCGCCTACGTGCAAGCGAGCACGGGACCGCACGCGCAGGCAGCTCGCAATCGACTTCGTGCGGTGCTCCTTCGTCGCTCGGATGCCATCTGCGACCGCCACAAAGCAGCCATCATCGGCGACGCCAGCGTGAGAAGCGCATTCTTGAAGATCGCAGGTCTCGGGCTGTCGGCCGCGGGGACGGTAGCCGGCGGCGAAGCGACGAAGACCGCCCCAGCACATCCCGGGAGTCCCCCCGGCTTTGCCGGGGAGGCAGCCGAAGTTTGACGAATCCGGGCGTTTGACCTGCACGGCGTGCGGAAGTTGGAACTCCCCTCCGTGAGCCGCTCAAAGCATCACGAAAGGGAGTTCCCGTCCATGGACGAGTTTCAAGCGTTAAACCACACCCAGTGGGAGTGCAAATATCACG
>VGTG01000085.1 GCA_016874795.1 Deltaproteobacteria bacterium
ACGCCCGCGGCGGAGGCGGCTCCGGCGGAGGCGCCCGCGACCGAGGCGAGCAGCGAACCGGGCGGAGATTCGACCCCAGAGTCGACCACGAATTGAAGGAACCGGCACGGCACGGTGAACCCAAGGGCGGAATGCGCCGCCCGCAGTGAGGAGAAGAGATGGCCATCACGGCAGAAAAGATGGACGAGATCATCAGCACCCTTTCCGAGCTCACCATCCTCGAAGTGTCCCAGTTGGTGAAGGCGCTCGAGGAGAAGTGGGGCGTGAGCGCGGCAGCTCCGGTAGCCGTCGCGGCTGCCGGTGGTGGTGCTCCCGCGGAAGGTGCCGCGGCTGCGGTCGAGAAGGACGAGTTCACCGTCGTTCTCAAGTCCGCGGGCGAGAAGAAGATCCAGGTCATCAAGGTGGTCCGCGAGCTCACCGGTCTCGGCCTGAAGGAGGCGAAGGACCTCGTCGACGGCGCTCCGAAGCCCGTCAAGGAGGGCTGCCCCAAGGCGGAGGCCGAGGACATGAAGAAGAAGCTCGAGGAGGCCGGCGGTACCGTCGCGTTGGAGTAGTCGGCGCGCGTGCGGCATGCCGCGCGGACGGATGCAGAGTTTTTCGTGGCGGCGAAGCCGAGAGGGGCTTCGTGCGCCACTCGTCGGAACGACAGATCCGCTTCCGCATCGCGGAAGGAGCGGCTTCGCGCCGCTCTTTCTGCGTGGTGCGGGTCAAGGAGCGTAGATGACTGAGCAGGTCGCTGAGAACTTCCGTCCCCGACGGAACTTCGGAAAGATCAAGAACGTCGTCGAGATCCCGAATCTGATCGAGATCCAGCGGCGTTCGTACGACGACTTTCTGCAGAAGGACGTCTCGTCCGAGCAGCGCAAGGACATCGGTCTGCAGGCCGTTTTCAAGTCCGTTTTCCCGATTCGCGACTTCAACGACACCGCCGAGCTCGACTTCGTCGGCTACACGATCGGCGAACCCAAGTTCGACATCGACGAGTGCCATCAGCGCGGCAACAACTTCGCTGCTCCGCTGAAGGTCACCGTCCACCTGGTCATCTACGACGTCGACCCGACCACCGGGGCGCGGTCGATCAAGAACGTCAAGGAGCAGGAGGTCTACTTCGGGGAGATCCCCCTCATGACGCCGCACGGAACGTTCATGATCAACGGCACCGAGCGCGTGATCGTGTCCCAGCTCCATCGCTCGCCCGGCGTGTTCTTCGACGACGACAAGGGCAAGACGCACGCGTCCGGCAAGCTCCTCTACAAGGCGCGCGTGATCCCATACCGCGGCTCGTGGATCGATCTCGAGTTCGATCCCCGCGACATCATCTTCGTCCGCATCGACCGCCGCAGGAAGTTCCACGCCTCCGTTCTGCTGCGCGCCCTCGGCATGACGACCGAGGATCTGCTCAACTACTTCTACAAGAAGGACACGATCCTCATCGACGGGAAGAAGGCGAGCCGCGTGTTCCGGCCCGAGCTTCACCAGGGCATCAAGGTCGGCCGCGACATCCGCCATCCCGAGACGAACGAAATCATCATCAAGGAAGGGCGGAAGCTCACCAAGGGTGCTCTCCGTCAGCTCGAGGCGGCGAACGTCGACATGCTGCCGATCGCTCTCGAAGAGGTCGTCGGCCGCGTCGCCGCGTACGACATCGCCGATCCCGAGACCGGCGAGGTGCTCGTCGAGTGCAATCAGGAGATCTCGCCCGAGGCGCTCGAGAAGATTCGCGAGCGCGGCATCGACCGCTTCGACACGCTCTTCATCGAGCACACGGGTCCGTGGCTCCGGAACACGATGCTGCAGGACAAGATCTCCACGCCGGACGAGGCGATCATGGAGATCTACAAGCGCCTCCGTCCGGGCGATCCGCCGACCCGCGAGACGGCGCGCACGTTCTTCGACAACCTGTTCTTCAACAAGGACCGCTACGACCTCTCGCGCGTCGGCCGTCTGAAGCTGAACCACAAGCTTCGCCTCGACGCGCCGCTCGACCAGGGGACGCTGCGCGCGACCGACATCCTCGAGGTCGTGCGCTACCTGATCGATCTCAAGAACGGCAACGGCCAGGTCGACGACATCGACCATCTCGGAAACCGCCGCGTCCGCGCGGTCGGAGAGCTCGTCGAAAACCAGTACCGCATCGGTCTCGTCCGCATGGAGCGCGCCATCAAGGAGCGCATGAGCCTCCAGGACATCGAGACGCTGATGCCGCAGGAGCTCATCAACTACAAGCCGGTCGCCGCGGTCATCAAGGAGTTCTTCGGGTCGTCGCAGCTCTCGCAGTTCATGGACCAGACGAACCCGCTCTCCGAGGTGACGCACAAGCGCCGGCTTTCGGCCCTCGGCCCGGGCGGTCTCACGCGCGAGCGCGCCGGATTCGAGGTGCGCGACGTGCACCCGACGCACTACGGCCGCGTTTGCCCGATCGAGACGCCGGAAGGCCCGAACATCGGTCTGATCGCTTCACTTTCGACGTACGCGCGCGTGAACGACTTCGGCTTCGTCGAGACGCCGTACCGCCGCGCCGAGTCGGGCAAGGTGACGGACGAGATCCGGTTCCTCTCTGCTCTCGAGGAGGAGGACCACGCGATCGCGCAGGCGAACGCGAAGGTCGATCCGACCGGCAAGTTCCTCTCGAACCTGATCTCCGCCCGGAAAGGCGGCGAGTTCCAGCAGATCCCGCCCGACGACGTCGAGTTCATGGACGTGTCGCCGAACCAGCTCGTGTCCGTGGCCGCTTCGCTGATTCCGTTCCTCGAGAACGACGACGCGAACCGCGCTCTCATGGGCTCGAACATGCAGCGCCAGGCGGTTCCGCTCCTGCGAACGGATGCGCCGCTCGTCGGAACGGGCGTCGAGGCGATCGTCGCTCGGGACTCCGGTGTGACGGTCGTCGCGCGCCGTGAAGGCATCGTCGAGAACGTCGACGCGACCCGGATCGTCGTCCGCGCCGACAAGTCGCGCTCGGACGGAGCCGACACCGGCATCGACATCTACTCGCTCATCAAGTACCAGCGCTCGAACCAGAGCACGTGCATCAACCAGAAGCCGATCGTGAAGGTCGGCGACCGCGTGAAGACCGGCGACGTGATCGCCGACGGACCCGCCACCGAGATGGGCGAGCTCGCTCTCGGCCGGAACGTGCTCGTCGCGTTCATGCCGTGGGGCGGGTACAACTTCGAGGACTCGATCCTCATCAGCGAGCGCGTGGTGAAGGAGGACCTCTTCACCTCCGTGCACATCGAAGAATTCGAGTGCGTCGCGCGCGACACGAAGCTCGGCCCCGAAGACATCACGCGGGACATCCCGAACGTCGGTGAGGAGGCGCTCGCCAACCTCGACGAGTCCGGGATCATCCGCATCGGGGCCGAGGTGAAGCCGCAGGACATCCTGGTCGGCAAGATCACGCCGAAGGGCGAGACGCAGCTCTCTCCCGAAGAGAAGCTCCTGCGGGCGATCTTCGGCGAGAAGGCGGGCGAGGTCCGCGACACCTCCCTGAAGGTTCCGCCGGGTGTCGAGGGCACGGTCATCGAGGCGCGCGTCTTCTCCCGCAAGGGCGTGACGAAGGACGAGCGCTCCCGGCAGATCGAGGAGGACGAGATCGCTCGTCTCGAGAAGGACGAAGCGGATCAGGTCCGCATCCTTCGCGAGAGCACCGCGCGCAAGGCGAAGAAGCTCCTCGTCGGCAAGATCGCGACGACGCGCGTGTCGGACGATCACCGCCGGCAGCTGCTGGCCAAGGGTCAGGAGATCGCCGACGAGGACATCGACGATCGCATCCCGCCCACCTACTGGGGCGACATCCGGATCGGCGACGAGCGCGCCGAGGAGGAGCTCTACCGTGCGTGCCGCGCGATGCGCGATCAGATCGACCGCCTTCGCCAGGTGACCGCCGAGAAGAAGGCGCGGCTCCAGGGCGGCGACGAGCTCGCCCCGGGCGTCATCAAGATGGTGAAGGTGTTCGTCGCCATCAAGCGCAAGCTCCAGGTCGGCGACAAGATGGCCGGCCGCCACGGCAACAAGGGCGTGCTGTCCCGCATCCTCCCCGAGGAGGACATGCCCTACCTGGCCGACGGAAGCCCCGTGGACATCGTCCTGAATCCCCTCGGCGTGCCGTCGCGCATGAACGTCGGACAGATCCTCGAGACCCACCTCGGCTGGGCGGCGAAGCAGCTCGGTCACAACCTGGCGACCCACGCCGAGAACGGCGACACGGACGACCAGCTCCGCGACCGACTCCAGAAGCTCTACGGCAAGCCGTACGAGGACCTGTTCTCGAAGATGAAGCCGGAGGAGCTCCGCCACGTCGCCCGCAAGGCGAGCGGCGGCGTCCACACGGCTTCGCCGGTCTTCGACGGAGCCACCGAGGACGAGATCTTCGGACTCCTGTCGGCGGCGCATCTTCCCGACAACGGCCAGACGACGCTCTACGACGGACGGACCGGCGAGGCGTTCTCCGAGTCGGTCACCGTGGGTGTCATCTACATGATGAAGCTCCACCACTTGGTCGACGACAAGATCCACGCCCGCTCGACTGGCCCGTACTCACTGGTCACGCAGCAGCCGCTCGGCGGTAAGGCGCAGTTCGGTGGACAGCGCCTGGGTGAGATGGAGGTGTGGGCACTCGAGGCGTACGGCGCCGCCTACACGCTCCAGGAGATGTTGACCGTCAAGTCCGACGACGTGGTCGGTCGCACGCGGATGTACGAGGCGATCGTCAAGGGCGAGAGCGTGCTCGAGCCCGGTCTGCCGGAGTCCTTCAACGTCATGCTGAAGGAGCTGCAGAGCCTCGCGCTCGACGTCGAGCTGCTCGAGGACACGTCGCAGGCAACCTCCGTGACCGCAACGGAGTCCTAGGAGGAGTGATGGAAGACCTTTTCAGTCTCTTCGAAAAGCCGAAGAACCCGGTCGCGTTCGGATCGCTCCGCATCTCGATTGCCTCTCCCGACACGATTCGCTCGTGGTCGCACGGTGAAGTGAAGAAGCCGGAGACGATCAACTACAGGACGTTCAAGCCGGAGCGCGACGGTCTCTTCTGCGCCAAGATCTTCGGTCCGACCAAGGACTACGAGTGCAACTGCGGCAAGTACAAGCGCATGCGCCATCGCGGCGTCGTCTGCGAGAAGTGCGGCGTCGAGGTCATCCAGAGCAAGGTGCGCCGTGAGCGCATGGGTCACATCGACCTCGCGACGCCGGTCGCCCACATCTGGTTCCTGAAGAGCCTGCCGTCGCGGATCGGCACCGTCCTCGATCTCACGCTGAAGGAGATCGAGAAGATTCTCTACTTCGAGTCCTACGTCGTGATCGACCCGAAGGACTCGGGTCTCGAGCGCCACGAGCTCCTGACCGAGACCCGCTATCGCCAGGCCGTAGAGGAGCACGGTCCCGACGGATTCAAGGCGGACATGGGCGCGGAAGCGATCCGCACCATGCTTCGCGAGATCCAGGTCGAGACCGTATCGGGCGAGCTCCGCGAGGAGATGAAGTCGGCGACGAGCGAGGCGAAGCGCAAGAAGCTGTCGAAGCGCCTCAAGGTCGTCAACGCACTGCGGCGCTCGAGCATCCATCCCGACTGGATGATCCTCGAAGTGATCCCGGTCATCCCGCCCGACCTCCGTCCTCTCGTGCCGCTCGACGGCGGCCGCTTCGCCACGTCGGACCTGAACGACCTCTACCGCCGCGTCATCAACCGCAACAATCGGCTGAAGCGCCTGATGGAGCTGCAGGCTCCGGACATCATCATCCGGAACGAGAAGCGCATGCTCCAGGAGGCCGTCGACGCGCTGTTCGACAACGGCCGCCGCGGCCGTGCGATCACCGGTCCGAACAAGCGCCCCCTCAAGTCGCTCTCCGACATGCTGAAGGGCAAGACCGGCCGCTTCCGCCAGAACCTGCTCGGCAAGCGCGTCGACTACTCGGGCCGGTCCGTGATCGTCGTCGGTCCGGAGCTCCGCCTGCACCAGTGCGGTCTTCCCAAGAAGATGGCGCTCGAGCTGTTCAAGCCTTTCATCTACAACAAGCTCGAAGAGCGCGGCCTCGTCACGACCATCAAGAGCGCGAAGAAGATGGTGGAGAAGGAGCGTCCCGAGGTGTGGGACATCCTCGACGAGGTGATCCGCGAGCACCCGGTCCTCCTGAACCGCGCTCCGACCCTGCACCGGCTCGGCATCCAGGCGTTCGAGCCGGTCCTCGTCGAGGGCAAGGCCATCCAGCTCCATCCGCTCGTCTGCGCGGCGTACAACGCAGACTTCGACGGCGACCAGATGGCGGTCCATGTGCCGCTGTCGGTCGAGGCGCAGGTCGAAGCGCGCGCGCTGATGATGTCGACCAACAACATCCTCTCGCCCGCGAACGGCAAGCCGATCATCGTCCCGACGCAGGACATGGTTCTCGGGCTCTACTGGATGAGCCGGTCGCGTCCGGGCGCGCGCGGCGAGGGCAAGGTCTTCGCCAGCCGCGACGAGGCGCGCATCGCCTACGACCAGCGCGAGGTCGACCTCCAGGCGAAGGTCTCCGTCCGGATCGACGGCGAGCGCGTCGAGACGACGGTCGGCCGCGTTCTCCTCTACGAAATCGTGCCGCGCGAGATTCCCTTCGCCGAAGTCAACAAGGTGATGAAGAAGAAGGAGCTCGCGAACCTGATCGACATCGCCTACCGGCGGGCGCAGAACAAGGCGACCGTCATCTTCGCCGACAAGCTCAAAGACATCGGCTACGAGTACGCGACCAAGGCCGGCATCTCGATCGGGATCAAGGACATGCGGATCCCGTCCTCGAAGGAGTCCTTCATCGAGGAGGCGAACGCCGAGGTCGCGGAGATCGCGGACCAGTACTCGAAGGGTCTGATCACCGACGGCGAGCGCTACAACAAGGTCGTCGACATCTGGGCCGAGAAGACCGACCGCATCGCCGACGCGATGATGCGGGAGCTCAAGACCGAGAAGCTGAAGGACGCCGAGGGCAGGGTCCAGGAAGTCGACAGCTTCAACCCGATCTTCATGATGGCGGATTCCGGAGCGCGTGGCTCCGCGCAGCAGATCCGTCAGCTCGCCGGCATGCGCGGTCTCATGGCGAAGCCGTCGGGCGAGATCATCGAGACGCCGATCACGGCGAACTTCCGTGAGGGGCTGACCGTTCTGCAGTACTTCATCTCGACGCACGGCGCGCGCAAGGGTCTCGCGGACACGGCGCTCAAGACGGCGAACTCCGGCTACCTGACGCGCCGGCTCGTCGATGTGGCGCAGGACTGCATCATCATCGAAGAGGACTGCGGCACGCTCGACGGCATCGACATGACTCCGCTCGTCGAGGGCGGCGAGATCATCGAGTCCCTGGGCGACCGCGTCCTCGGTCGCGTCGCGCTCGAGGAGATCGTCGATCCCTTCGATAAGAAGGTGCTCGTCGACGCCAACGAGGAGGTCGACGAAGAGAAGGTCCAGCTCATCGAGGACGCGAACGTCGACCACGTGAAGATCCGTTCGGTTCTCACGTGCCAGTCGACGCAGGGCGTCTGCAGCCGTTGCTACGGACGCGACCTCGCACGCGGCCACATGGTCAACATGGGCGAGGCGATCGGCGTGATCGCGGCCCAGTCGATCGGCGAGCCGGGAACGCAGCTCACGATGCGTACGTTTCACATCGGCGGTACCGCGAGCCGGCACGTGGAGCAGACGGAGCTCGAGGCCCGGAACGAAGGCATCGTCCGCTACCACGCCCTGAACGTCGTCCAGAACAAGGCGGGCGAGCTCGTCGCGATGTCCCGTAGCGGCCAGCTCTCGATCGTCGACCCGAGCGACGCCCACGGTCGCGAGCGCGAGAGAGAGCGCTATCCGATCGTTCCCGGCGCCAAGCTGAAGGTGAAGGACGGCGACCGGGTAACGCCCGGTCAGCAGATCGCGGAGTGGGATCCCTACACCGTGCCGCTCCTCACCGAGGTGAGCGGCGTCGCGAAGTACGGCGATCTCCTCGAAGGCGTCACCATCGAGGACCGACTCGACGAGCGCACGGGTCTCTCGACGACGGTCGTCATCGACTACACGGCGAACCAGCCGCAGCCAGTCGAGACCAAGAGCAAGAAGAAGGGTGCGAAGGAGGACGCGGGTGCGGCGACGCAGCCGTCACCGCGCATCTCGATCAAGGGTCCGGACGGGAAGACCGTCCGGCTCCCGAGCGGCCTGGAAGCGCGCTACCAGCTTCCGGTCGGCATCCATCTGAACGTCGCGGACGGGGAGACCGTCTCCGCCGGCGACGTCCTCGCGAAGATGCCCCGCGAGACGACCAAGACGAAGGACATCACCGGCGGTCTGCCTCGCGTGGCGGAGCTCTTCGAGGCACGGAAGCCGAAGGAGTTCGCCATCGTCAGCGAGATCGACGGTGTCATCGCCTACGGGCGGGACACCAAAGGCAAGCGCAAGATCGAGGTGACCCCCGAGATCGGCGAGAAGCGCGAGTACCTGATCCCGAAGGGCAAGCACATCCGCGTGCACCCGGGCGACCACGTCCGCGCCGGCGACGCGCTGATGGACGGCTCCTCCAACCCGCACGACATCCTCACCATCATGGGCGAGAAGGCGCTCGCGAAGTTCCTCGTCGACGAGGTGCAGGAGATCTACCGCCTGCAGGGCGTGCGCATCAACGACAAGCACATCGAGGTGATCGTGCGGCAGATGCTCCGCCGCGTTCGCATCACCACCGTGGGGGACAGCGAGTTCCTGGTCGGCGACCACGTCGAGAAGTGGCGCTTCGAGGAAGAGAACCGCCGGGTCGAGGACTCGGGGGGCGAGCCCGCCCGGGCCGAGCCGCTTCTCCTCGGTATCACCAAGGCGAGCCTCTCGACGGAGAGCTTCATCTCGGCGGCCTCGTTCCAGGAGACCACGAAGGTCCTCACCGAGGCCGCCATCAACGGCAAGCTCGACCGCCTGACCGGCCTGAAAGAGAACGTGATCATGGGACGCCTGATCCCCGCCGGAACGGGTGCAAAACGCTACAACGAGCTCGAGGTCGAGGTTCACGAGCCCGAGGTGGGCAGCCTTCCGGACGAGGAGAGCGGGCTCGTCGGTGACTCGCCGGCCGAGGTGGCTTGACAGTAAAGACGGTTTTCCTTAAAGGCTGGCGCTTTAGCGAATTTCTTGCCGCTCGGTGACGCACCGGGTCAGGGCGGCGGAGTCGCTCCGCCACTCGATTCACCAGGCAGAAACGACCGCTCTGTGGCCAGTCGCGGGGCGAATGGAACGACAGCGAACGTAGACTTCGAATGCCGACGATCAATCAGCTCGTAAAGCAGGGCCGGGAGAAGCAGCGCCGCAAGGTTGCGACTCCGGCTTTGCAGAAGTCGCCGCAGAAGCGCGGCGTCTGCACCCGCGTGTACACGTCGACCCCGAAGAAGCCGAACTCGGCCCTTCGAAAGGTTGCACGCGTGCGGCTGACCAATGGCATCGAGGTCACGTCGTACATCCCCGGGATCGGACACAACCTCCAGGAGCACTCGGTGGTCCTGATCCGGGGCGGCCGCGTGAAGGACCTTCCCGGCGTCCGCTACCACATCATCCGTGGGACGCTCGACGCCGTGGGCGTCCAGGATCGCAAGCGCGGTCGTTCGAAGTACGGCGCCAAGCGCCCCAAGTGAGGAAGCGAGGGGCGCGTTCCATCCAGCACGTGCATCCATAGCCAGGTGGGAGCGTCCTCCGGTCTCGGCCGGAGCTAGAGGCGCGAAGCCCTCGCTGGAGTCTGCGGGCTCCGGGCGGGGATCAGCGGAAACGGTGTCTTCGGCGTCACCCGGGCTCGGCTCGGGCCAGTCGCTTTGTTTGGGAATGAGAGATCATGCCACGGAAAGGTGAGGTTCGCCGTCGGGACGTGCTTCCGGACCCGAAGTACCACGACCGGCTCGTCACGAAGTTCATGAACACCATGATGTTCGGTGGGAAGAAGAGCCTGACGGAGCGGACGTTCTACGGCGCGCTGGATCTGATCCAGGAGCGCACGGGCGACGATCCGGTCGGCGTCTTCCGCAAGGCCCTCGACAACGTGAAGCCGTCGGTCGAGGTCCGCTCGCGCCGCGTCGGCGGCGCGACCTACCAGGTTCCGATCGAGGTGCGGCAGGTTCGCCGGGTCGCGCTCGGCATGCGCTGGCTCGTGCAGAGCAGCCGTGGCCGTCACGAGAAGTCGATGGTCGAGCGGCTCGCCGGCGAGCTGATGGACGCGGCTTCGAGCCGCGGCAACGCCGTCAAGAAGAAGGAGGACACCCACCGTATGGCGGAGGCGAACAACGCCTTCTCCCATTACCGGTGGTAGCCGGGGCAACCCCCGCAGTCGAAACGATCCATGGCCCGCCAGACACCACTCGAGCGCTACCGCAACATCGGCATCATGGCGCACATCGATGCCGGAAAGACGACGACGACGGAGCGCGTGCTCTTCTACACCGGCATCAACTACAAGATCGGTGAAGTGCACGACGGCGCTGCGACCATGGACTGGATGGAGCAGGAGCAGGAGCGCGGCATCACGATCACGTCCGCCGCGACCACCTGCACTTGGCGCGACCATCGCATCAACATCATCGACACGCCGGGCCACGTCGATTTCACGATGGAGGTCGAGCGATCCCTGCGCGTCCTCGACGGCGCCGTCGCGCTGTTCGATTCCGTCGCCGGCGTCGAGCCGCAGTCCGAGACCGTCTGGCGTCAAGCCGACAAGTACGGCGTTCCGCGCATCGCGTTCATCAACAAGATGGACCGCATCGGCGCGAACTTCGATCGCGCCGTCGACATGATCCGGAACCGCCTCGGCTCGAATCCGGTCGCGCTGCACGTCCCGATCGGTGCCGAGGAGAACTTCACGGGCCTCGTCGACCTCATCCGCATGCAGGCGGTGATCTGGGACGACGAGAGCCTCGGTGCGACGTTCCATACCGCCGAGATTCCGGCAGACCTCGCCGAGAAGGCCGCCGCGGGACGCGAGAAGCTGCTCGAAGCCGTCGCCGACGCCGACGAAGCCCTGATGGAGAAGTACCTCGAGGGGAAGGAGATCACGACCGCCGAGATCCAGAAGGCGGTCCGCTCCGCGACCCTCGCGGCGAAGATCGTGCCCGTGCTCTGCGGCTCGGCCTTCAAGAACAAGGGCGTGCAGCCGCTCCTCGACGCGGTCGTCGACTTCCTGCCGTCGCCGCTCGACAAGCCGCCCGTCGAAGGCGTCGATCCGAAGGGCAACCCGGCGCATCGCAAGACCTCGGACGACGAGGCGTTCAGCGCTCTCGCGTTCAAGATCATGACGGACCCGTTCGTCGGGACGCTGACCTTCTTCCGCGTCTACTCGGGCCGCATGGAGTCGGGCTCGTACGTCCTGAACGCGTCGCGTGATCGCAAGGAGCGCGTCGGTCGCCTCCTCAAGATGCACGCGAACAAGCGTGAGGAGATCCAGGAAGTCCTCGCCGGCGACATCGCCGCCGCGGTCGGTCTCCGCGACACGCGTACGGGCGAGACGCTTTCCGACGAGAAGAAGCCGATCGTCCTCGAGTCGATCGAGTTCCCCGAGCCGGTCATCGACATCGCCATCGAGCCGAAGACCAAGGCCGACCAGGAACGCCTGTCGACTTCGCTCGGCAAGCTCGCCAACGAGGATCCCTCGTTCCGCGTGCGGTCGGATCCGGAAACGGGGCAGACGATCATCGCCGGCATGGGCGAGCTGCACCTCGAGATCATCGTCGATCGCCTCCTGCGCGAGTTCAAGGTCGACGCGAACGTCGGGAAGCCGCAGGTCGCGTTCCGCGAGACGGTCCGGAAGTCGGTCGAGCAGGAGCACAAGTTCGCGCGGCAGACGGGCGGCCGCGGCCAGTACGGCCACGTCTTCCTGCGCGTCGAGCCGCGCCAGCCCGGCGAGGGCTTCGAGTTCGTCGACGGCGTGAAGGGCGGCACCGTTCCGCGCGAGTACATTCCGGCGGTCGAGAAGGGCGTGCGCGAAGCGCTCGAGACGGGCGTGATGGCCGGCTTCCCGGTCGTCGACGTCAAGGTGACGCTCTTCGACGGCTCGTACCACGAGGTCGACTCGTCCGAGATGGCGTTCAAGATCGCCGCTTCGATCGGATTCAAGGAAGCGTGCAAGCGCGCTTCGCCGGTTCTGCTCGAGCCGGTGATGGCGGTCGAGGTCGTCGTTCCCGAGGAGTTCATGGGCGACGTCATCGGCAACCTGAGCAGCCGGCGCGGCAAGACCCGCGGGATGGAGCCGCGGCACGGAGCCACGGTGATCACGGCCGACGTTCCGCTGAAGGAGATGTTCGGCTACGCGACCGAGCTTCGCTCGATGACCCAGGGTCGAGCGACCTACACGATGCAATTTTCCCACTACGAGCCGGTGCCCCAGGCGATCTCGCAGGAGATCACCGCCCGGGCGGTCGGCGAGTAGACACCAGAGAATCGAGCGGAGCTCCTCGAGGAGCAAGGAAGCGCCGGATCGACCGGCGGCACACGGAGAGAGACTGCAATGGCGAAGGCAAAGTTCCAGCGGACCAAGCCGCACGTGAACGTGGGAACGATCGGCCACATCGACCACGGCAAGACGACGCTCACCGCGGCGATCACGAAGGTGCAGGCCGAGAAGAAGCTCGGCAGCTACGTCGCCTTCGATCAGATCGACAAGGCGCCCGAAGAGAAGGCGCGCGGCATCACGATCGCCACGGCGCACGTCGAGTACGAGACCGAGAAGCGCCACTACGCGCACGTCGACTGTCCGGGCCACGCCGACTACATCAAGAACATGATCACGGGCGCGGCCCAGATGGACGGCGCGATCCTCGTCGTCGCCGCGACGGACGGCCCGATGCCGCAGACTCGCGAGCACATCCTGCTCGCGCGCCAGGTCGGCGTTCCCCGCATCGTGGTCTTCATGAACAAGGTCGACGCCGTCGAGGACGCCGAGCTTCTCGACCTCGTCGAGCTCGAGGTCCGTGAGCTCCTCTCGAAATACGAGTTCCCCGGCGACGACATCCCCGTCATCCGCGGCAGCGCGCTGAAGGCCCTCGAGGGCGACAGCGCGGAGGTCGGCGTGCCGTCGATCACCGCCCTGATGGAGGCGATCGACTCCTACTTTCCCGATCCGGTCCGCGCGATCGATGCTCCCTTCCTCATGCCGGTCGAGGACGTGTTCTCGATCAGCGGCCGCGGCACCGTCGCGACGGGCCGTGTCGAGCGCGGCATCGTCAAGGTCGGCGACGAGATCGAGGTCGTCGGCATCAAGCCGACCACCAAGACGACGGTCACCGGCGTCGAGATGTTCCGCAAGGAGCTCGACCAGGGACAGGCGGGCGACAACGTCGGCGCTCTGCTTCGCGGTGTGAAGCGCGACGACATCGAGCGCGGCCAGGTTCTCGCGAAGCCCGGCTCGATCACGCCGCACACGAAGTACGAGGCGCAGGTCTACGCGCTCACGAAGGAGGAGGGCGGCCGCCACACGCCGTTCTTCAGCGGCTACCGTCCCCAGTTCTACTTCCGCACGACGGACGTCACCGGCGTCATGACCCTCCCCGAGGGCACCGAGATGGTGATGCCGGGCGACAACGTGAAGGGAACGATCAACCTGATCACGCCGATCGCGATGGACGAAGGCCTCCGCTTCGCCATCCGTGAGGGCGGCCGCACCGTCGGCGCCGGCGTCGTCTCCAAGATCATCGAGTAGACGCAGGATCGATGAACGACAGGATCCGCATCCGGCTCAAGGCCTACGACTATCGGCTGCTCGATCAGTCCGTCCGTGAGATCGTCGACACGGTACGGCGGACGGGCGGCCGGCTGGCCGGGCCGATTCCCCTGCCGACGCGCATCGAGCGGTTCACCGTGAACCGTTCGCCGCACGTCGACAAGAAGTCGCGCGAGCACTTCGAGATTCGCACGCACAAACGGCTTCTCGACATCCTCGATCCGACGCAGCAGACGATCGATGCGCTGGGCAAGCTCGATCTCTCGGCCGGCGTCGACGTCGAGATCAAGCTGCAGTAGCCAGCCCGACCCGATGAGATCATGACGACGCACCGAGTGGAGCAGAGCAATGGCGGACGTTGAGACGGCCGAGACCACGGACGGCCAGGACACGTCCGCGGCCGGCGCTCTGGATGCGGGCGAGCGCATCGGCATGCTGGGGCGCAAGCTCGGCATGACGCAGATCCTCGACCCACGCGGGCGCGCGATTGCCGTGACGGTGATCGAGCTCGGCCCGTGCGTCGTCGTGCAGCGGAAGACGCCCGATCGAGACGGCTACACGGCGGTCCAGCTCGGCTTCTCCGCCAAGAAGGAGAGTCGCGCGACGAAGGCCGCGATCGGGCATGCGAAGAAGGCCGGCAAGGGACCCTTCCAGCTGCTGCGCGAGTTTCGCGGCGGCGAGAACTTCGAGGTCGGACGGACGCTGCGTGTGACCGACATGTTCTCTGCCGGCGACCGCGTTCACGTCACGGGGACGACGAAGGGTCGTGGCTTCGCCGGCGTGATCCGCCGACACGGCTTCGGCGGCTTCCCGGGCGGCCACGGCACGCACGAGTACTTCCGGCACGGCGGATCGATCGGAAACCGCTCGTTCCCCGGCCGCGTGTTCAAGGGACGCCGCATGGCGGGCCAGTTCGGCAACGATCGCGTCACGACGCGGAACCTGTCTGTCGTGCAGGTCCGCGGGGAGCAGAACCTGCTCCTGGTCGCCGGTGCGGTCGCCGGCTCGCGCGGTGGCTACGTCGAGGTCCGCCCGGTGGCGGAGGTGGTTTGACGATGGCCGCACTGCAAGCCAAGGTGCGCAGCATCGACGGCGCGGAGCGCGGTGAGCTCGAGTTGCCGGAGATCTTCGCCGAGAAGCGTCGCGACGCCCTCGTGCACGACGTCGTGCACATGCAGCAGGCGGGCCGTCGCGCCGGCACGGCCGCGACCAAGACGCGTCACTTCGTCTCCGGCGGCGGTGCGAAGCCGTGGCGCCAGAAGGGAACCGGCAACGCGCGCGCGGGCAGCTCGCGCTCGCCGCTGTGGGAAGGCGGCGCGGTGGTCTTCGGACCGCAGCCACGCAGCTACGCGTACACGATTCCGGCACGCGCCCGTCGCGTCGCTCTGCGCGCAGTGCTCTCGGATCGCGCCCGCAGCGGCAACTTGACGGTCCTCGATTCGATCGAGCTCGCGGAGCCGAAGACGAAGCGCGTCGTGGCGATGATCGAAGCGCTCGGCCTCGAGGGAACGGTCCTCATCGTCGCGGGCGAGAAGAACGAGTCGCTCGAGCGCGCGGCGCGGAACCTTCCGAAGGTCAAGGTCCTGCGGACCGAGGGCGTGAACGTCTACGACGTCCTCCGCCATCGTCACCTCGTGCTCACGCGCGCGGCAGTGGATGCACTCACGGAGCGGCTGGCACGATGAAGCACTACTCGCGCGTGATCATCTCGCCACTCGTCACCGAGAAGGGCACGCTCGTCAACGAGCAGGGCAATCAGGTGCTCTTCAAGGTCGTACCCGAGGCGAACAAGATCGAGATCCAGAAGGCGGTCGAGGAGTTCTTCAAGGTCAAGGTCGCCAAGGTGCGGACCGTCCGCCTCCTCGGCAAGCGGCGCCGCGTCGGCAAGTTCTCCGGCCTGCGTCCGGCGTGGAAGAAGGCCTACGTCACGCTCGCCAAAGGCCACACGATCGACTTCTTCGAGGGTGCCTGATGCGCAGGGACGGGACCTATAAGCCGACTTCGCCGGGGCGCCGCTTCATGTCGGCGCGCGACATGCAGGGCTTGTCGCGCGACAAGCCGCCGCGCGAGCTCGTCGAGTCGCTGAACAAGAAGAGCGGCGGACGCAACAACCTCGGTCGCATCACTACGCGCCACCGCGGCGGCGGACATCGCCGGCGCTTCCGCGTGGTCGACTTCCGTCGCGACAAGGAGAAGGTACCGGCGCGCGTGAGCTCGATCGACTACGATCCGAATCGCTCGGCGCGTCTCGCTCTCCTGCACTACGCGGACGGCGAGAAGGCCTACATCCTCGCACCCGTCGGCCTGGCCGTCGGGGACACGGTCCTGTCGGGACCGGGCGCGGACATCAAGCCGGGCAACAGCCTCCACATCCGCGACATCCCGCTCGGCACGATGATCCACAACATCGAGCTGAAGATCGGCAAGGGCGGCCAGCTCGTGCGCAGCGCCGGCACCGCAGCCCAGCTGATGGCGAAGGAAGGCGACTACGCGCAGGTCAAGCTTCCCTCCGGGGAGCAGCGCAAGGTCCTGATGGAGTGTCGCGCCACGGTCGGCCAGATCGGCAACGTCGAGCACGAGAACGCGAAGCTCGGCAAGGCGGGCCGCAATCGCTGGCTCGGCCGTCGCCCGACGGTTCGCGGCACGGCGATGAACCCGGTCGACCATCCGCACGGCGGTGGCGAGGGCCGGTCGAAGGGCGGCAACCATCCGGTTTCTCCCTGGGGCACGCCGACCAAGGGCTACAAGACGCGCCGGAACAAGCTCACCGGCAAGTTCATCGTGCAGCGCAAGAAGAGGAAGTAGGCCAGCGAATGCCGCGTTCCGTCAAAAAGGGTCCGTTCGTCGACGACCACCTCATGAAGAAGGTGGAAGCGATGAACAACGAGACCGAGAAGCGCGTGATCCGCACCTGGTCGCGGCGTTCGACGGTCGTTCCGGAGATGCTCGGCCACACGATCGCCGTGCACAACGGCCGGAAGTTCATCCCGATGTTCGTCACCGAGAACATGGTCGGTCACAAGCTCGGCGAGTTCGCGCCGACGCGCACGTTCCACGGCCACTCCGGCGACCGGAAGACCGACACCAAGGGCGCGGCGGTCAAGCGCTAGGCGAAGTCCAATGGAATCTCGCGCCAGAACCCGTTTCGTCCGTCTCTCGCCGCAGAAGGCACGCCTCGTGGCCGATCTGATCCGCGGGCGCCGCGTCGAGGACGCTCTGAACGTGCTCGACTACACGCCGAAGAAGGCGGCCCGGATCATCGCCAAGACGCTGCGGTCGGCGGTGGCGAACGCCGAGAACCAGCAGACGGTCGACGTCGACGCGCTCTACGTGAAGCGCGCGTTCGTCGACGAAGGGCCGACCCGCAAGACCGTGCTGCCCCGTGCGCACGGCCGGGCGACCCGCATCCTGAAGCGGTCGAGCCACGTCACCGTGATCGTCGACGAAAAGCCGAGCTGAGAGGCAATGGGACACAAAACACATCCGAAGGGTTTTCGAGTCGGCGTCATCGAGAACTGGGACTCGCGCTGGTTCGCGACCCGCGACTACGCTTCTCTGCTGCACGAGGACATCCGCGTCCGTCGCTTCCTGAAGAAGCGGCTCTATCACGCGGGCGTTTCGAAGATCGAGATCGAGCGCGCGGCGAGCAAGGCGAAGGTCAACATCCATACCGCGCGTCCCGGCATCGTCATCGGCAAGAAGGGCGCGGAGATCGACAAGATCAAGTCCGAGCTCACGAAGCTGATGGGGCGCGAGGCGTACATCAACATCATCGAGGTGCGCCGTCCCGACATCGACGGCCAGCTCGTCGCGGAGAACGTCGCGCTGCAGCTCGAGCGTCGCATCGCTTTCCGTCGCGCGATGAAGGAAGCCGTCGCACGCGCGATGCGCATGGGCGCGCAGGGCGTTCGCGTGCAGAGCTCTGGCCGCCTCGGCGGCGCCGAGATCGCACGGCGCGAGTGGTACCGCGAAGGTCGCGTTCCTCTGCACACCCTTCGTGCCGACATCAGCTACGGCTTCGCCGAGGCGAAGACGACCTACGGCGTGATCGGCATCAAGGCGTGGGTGATGCGGGGCGACGTCCTGAGCCGCGAGGAGGAGCAGCGCCAGGCCATCGGCGCCTGACGCGGAGAGAGCATGCTCGCCCCCAAGCGAACCAAATTCCGGAAGCAGCAGAAGGGTCGTCGGCGCGGCACCGCGTACCGCGGTGCTTCGCTCACGTACGGCGACTACGGCTTGAAGGCGATGGGCCGCGGCTGGATGACCGCGCGCCAGATCGAGGCGGCTCGTATCGCGCTCACGCGTCACATCAAGCGTGGCGGTCGCGTCTGGATCCGCGTCTTTCCGGACAAGCCTCTGACGAAGAAGCCTGCCGAGACGCGCATGGGCAAGGGCAAGGGAACGCCCGAGCTGTGGGTCGCGGTGATCAAGCCGGGCCGGATGATCTTCGAGATGGAGGGAGTCGACCGGACCGTGGCCTCGCAGGCGTTTCGCCTCGCGGCGCAGAAGCTCTCCATCCCGACCAAGTTCATCGAGCGGAGCCATCATGCGACCGAATGAGATCCGCAACTTGAGTGACGCCGAGATCGCGCAGAAGGAGACCGAGATGCGCGAGCAGGTGTTTCGTCTTCGCCTGCGCGGCGCGACGGGTCAGATCGAAAACAAGATGAAGGCGCGGCTCGCGCGTCGCGACCTGGCGCGGGTTCTCACGATCCGAAGCCAGCGAACTTCACGCACGGGGGTCGCCTGAGCCATGGCCGGACTTCGTAAATATCGGACCGGGACGGTCACCTCGAACAAGATGATGAAGACCGTCGTCGTTCAGGTGGAGCGCCTCGTCAAGCACACCCGCTACAAGAAGTACGTCCGCACGCGGAACCGCTTCAAGGCACATGACGAGCGGAACGCGTGCCGCGTCGGCGATCTCGTCCGCATCGTGGAGACGCGGCCGCTCTCGCGCGACAAGCGCTGGGCGGTCGTCGAGGTCCTCCGCCAGGCGGCGGAATAGGGCGCGGGGCGGGGAGATCGACCGATGATCCAGACGGAGAGCGTGCTCGACGTGGCGGACAACTCCGGCGCCCGGAAGGTCCTCTGCATCAAGGTGCTTGGAGGCAGCCGTCGTCGCTATGCGTCGATCGGCGACATCATCGTCGGCTCCGTCAAGGAGGCGACGCCGAACGCCAAGGTGAAGAAGGGCGACGTCGTCAAGGCGGTCGTCGTGCGCACGGCGAAGGAAGTGGGTCGCGAGGACGGGACGTACATCCGCTTCGACACGAACTCGGCGGTCCTGATCGACAATCACCGCGAGCCGGTCGGTACGCGCATCTTCGGGCCGGTGGCGCGTGAGCTTCGCGCCAAGCGGTTCATGAAGATCGTCTCGCTGGCACCGGAAGTCCTCTGAGGCAGGCAAGATGAGCACGGCAATCAAGAACCGAGCGGGCAGCGGCATCCGGCCGTCTCGCGTCGCGACCCGCCTGAAGAAGGGCGACACCGTCCTGGTGACCTCGGGGCGGGAACGCG
The DNA here is from genome assembly GCA_016874795.1 of Deltaproteobacteria bacterium. Classification (GTDB taxonomy): domain Bacteria; phylum Desulfobacterota; class Binatia; order UBA12015; family UBA12015; genus VGTG01. The sequence goes on from VGTG01000085.1 coordinate 19,204, forward strand.
GCAAGACCGGCAAGATCCTGAAGATGGTCGCCGAGAAGAACCGCGCTTCGGTCGAACGCCTCAACATGGTGAAGCGTCACCGCCGCGGCCAGGGCGTGCAGAACCCCGGCGGAATCGTGGAGCGCGAGGCGACGATCCACCTTTCGAACCTGAAGCTGGTGTGCTCGCGCTGCAACAAGCCGACGCGGATCGGCATGCGCATCCTCGAGGACGGAAGCAAGGCGCGGCAGTGCCACCGCTGCAACGAGCTCGTCGACCGCTGAGCGCGCGCACTTTGCGATTGAGACGATCGAGATGAGCGAGAAGAAAGTGACCGCTTCGCAGGAAGCTTCGGTGCCGAGGCTGAAGAAGGCCTTCGACGAGCGCATTGCGGCCCAGCTCCAGAAGGACCTCGGCCTTTCCAATCCGCTGCAGGTGCCGCGGGTGGAGAAAATCGTCCTGAACATGGGCATGGGCGAGGCGATCCAGAACGCCAAGGTGCTCGACGCCGCGGTCAACGAGCTCTCGGCCATCACGGGCCAGAAGCCGGTGGTGACGAAGTCGAAGAAGGCGATCGCGAACTTCAAGCTCCGCGAGAACATGCCCATCGGGGCGATGGTGACTCTGCGCGGCCGGCGCATGTACGAGTTTCTCGACCGCTTGCTGGCCGTCGCGCTTCCCCGCGTCCGCGACTTCAAGGGCGTGAGCGATCGCTGCTTCGACGGTCGTGGCAACTACTCGCTCGGCATCACCGAGCAGATCATCTTCCCGGAGATCGACATCGACAAGATCGACAAGGTCAAGGGCATGACCATCTCGATCGTGACGACGGCGCGCACGGACAGCGAGGGCAAAGCGTTGCTGCGCGCCCTCGGCATGCCGTTCCGCAACTAGGACCGAGGAATTCCCGCAGATGGCGAAGACGAGTCTCAGGATCAAGGCGGCACGGCCCGCGAAGTTCGACGTCCGACGGTACAACCGCTGCCTTCGCTGCGGTCGCCCGCGCGCGTTCTACCGGCGCTTCAAGCTGTGCCGCATCTGCCTGCGCGATCTCGCGCGTCGCGGCGAGATCCCCGGGGTCATCAAGGCGAGCTGGTGAGGTTCTAGAGCCATGATGACCGATCCCATCGCAGATTTCTTGACGCGCATCCGGAACGCCTACCGCGCACGCAAGGAGCGCGTCGACATCCCGTGGTCGAACGTGAAGGAGCGTCTCGCCGCCGTTCTGGTGGAGGAGGGCTACCTGAAGGACAGCGCCGTGACCGGCGAGGGAACGGAGAAGCAGATCCGTCTTTCGCTCCGCTACGACGCGCGCCGCCAGCCGGTGATCACGGGAATCCAGAGAGTCAGCCGCCCGAGCCTGCGCGTGTACGTCGGCGCGGAGTCGGCGCCGCGGATCCGCCGCGGCATGGGCGTGAGCATCCTCTCGACGCCGCGTGGCATCCTGGCCGACCATCAGGCCCGGAAGCAGCACGTCGGCGGCGAAGTGCTCTGCGCGGTGTGGTGAAGGGAAGCCGTCGATGTCTCGCATTGGACGACTCGCGATCAAGCTGCCGAAGGGAACCTCGGCCGACGTCAAGGCGGGCGCGGTTTCGGTGAAGGGCCCGAAGGGCGCGGCCTCGATCGACGTGCCCGCTCCGCTGTCGGTGGAGCAGCGCGAGGACGAGCTCGTGGTTCAGCGCAGCGGCGACGATCGGAAGACGCGGTCGTTGCACGGCCTCACGCGGAAGCTCCTCGCGAACGCCGTCACCGGCGTCAGCGTCGGCTTCACGCGCGTGCTCGAGATCAACGGCGTGGGATACCGCGCCGAGGTCAAGGGCGACATGATCCAGTTCGCGCTTGGCTACTCGCACCCGATTCTCTACCGCCTCCCGGAGGGCGTCCGCGCGAGCGTCGAGAAGCAGGTGACGGTGACGCTCGAGGGCAGCGATCGGCAGATCCTCGGCGAGGTCGCGGCGCAGATCCGCAAGCTGCGTCCGCCCGAGCCGTACAAGGGCAAGGGCATCAAGTACGCGAACGAGACGATTCGCCGGAAGTCCGGCAAGGCCGCCGGCGCGGGAGCATAGGGGTACGCGATGCTGACCAACCGACGCACTCCGGGGCGCGTGCTGCGCCGCTCGCGCGTGCGCAAGCGCATCCGCGGGACGGACGCGAAGCCGCGTCTCTCCGTCTTCCGCAGCGCTCGCCACATCTACGCGCAGCTCATCTCCGACGAGACGAACCGTACGATCGCTGCCGCTTCGACGCTTTCCGGAGAGCTGCGCGATTCGCTGGGCGGCCAGGCGGGCAACCGCGAGGCGGCAGCGAAGGTCGGCCAGCTGATCGCGCGTCGCGCTGCCGAAGCCGGAATTCGCTCGGTCGTCTTCGACCGCAACGGTTTCCTCTTTCACGGACGTCTCCGCAGCCTCGCCGAAGCGGCGAGGGAAGCGGGTCTGGAGTTCTGATGTACGGTACGACGGTGGATCGCATCGACCCGCAGGGGCTCGAGCTGAAAGAGAAAGTCGTCCACATCAATCGCGTGGCGAAGGTCGTGAAGGGCGGTCGCCGCTTCCGCTTCGGCGCGCTCGTGGTGGTGGGCGATGGCGCCGGTCACGTCGGCTTCGGGCTCGGCAAGGCGAAGGAAGTCCCCGAGGCGATCCGCAAGGGAATCGACAAGGCCAAGAAGTCGCTGCTGCGCGTGCCGCTTCGCGACGGAACGATTCCGTTCGAGATCGTCGGCCGCTACGGCGCGGGCCGCGTCGTGATGCGTCCCGCGGCACCGGGCACCGGCGTGATCGCCGGCGGCGGGGTCCGCGCGGTCGTCGAAGCGGCCGGCGTGCAGGACGTCCTCACCAAGTGCATCGGCTCCAACAACCCCCACAACATGGTGCGCGCGACGATCCAGGCTCTGACGGAGCTTCGCTCCCCCGAGGACGTGGCGCGCTCGCGTGGCAAGGAGGTCGCCGAGCTCGGCGCGGCCTGATCGCGGTCGACTCGACGCAGCGGAACGAACCGATGGCATCCCGAAAGGTATTGAAGAGACAGCAGGTCGTGGAGGACCTCGTCCGCCGGCTCAGCCAGAAGCAGGGTGCGACGGCGACGACCTACCACTTGACGCTGCTGGAGAGCGAGATCGGCGGCACCGTGCGCCAGCGCGCGACGCTCCGCTGTCTCGGGCTTCGCCGGCGCGGCTCGCGTTCGATGGTCGCGGACACGCCGCAGATGCGCGGCCGCATCCGCGCCGTCGCTCACCTGCTCGCGGTCGAGGAGGGCTGATCGCCGTGGATCTTTCCAACCTCCATCCCGGAATGGGATCGCGCCGCGCGCGCAAGCGCGTCGGCCGCGGCACCGGATCCGGCAACGGCAAGACCGCGGGCCGCGGACACAAGGGCCGCAACTCGCGCTCGGGCGGAAACTCGAAGCCCGGCTACGAGGG
>VGTG01000086.1:5000-22546 GCA_016874795.1 Deltaproteobacteria bacterium
CCCGCGACGTCGCGACCGTCCAGCCGTGCCCCGGGCTGCCCTCCGGGAAGTTGATCGGTCGCAGCAGGCGCGGCTCGCGATCCAGGTGAGGCAGGATGCTTCGGTGCTGCCAGATGTGGTTCCCCGAGGTCACCACGTCGATGCCCGACTCGAAAAGCTCCTCGAGCGAGTCGGGATCGATCCCTTTCCCGCCTGCGGCGTTCTCGCCGTTCCCGACGACGAAGTCGGCCCCGAGCTTCGTTCGCAAGTCGCGCAGGGTGCGCCGCAACAGACGCCGGGCGCCCCGCCCGACGATGTCGCCGAGGAACAGGATCTTCATGGCCGAGAGGACCGCTACCGCGCCACGTCGCTCGCGCGCGTCTCCCGGATCACCATCACCTTGATCTGGCCGGGGTAGGTCATCTCGTTCTCGATCCGGCGCGCGACGTCGCGCGCAAGGAGCGCCGCTTCGTCGTCGTTCACCCTCGTCGGCTCGACGAAGATGCGGATCTCTCGGCCAGCCTGCACCGCGAACGACCGCTCCACGCCGTCGAAGGAGTTCGAGATCTTCTCCAGATCCTCGAGCCGCTGCACGTAGCTCTCGAGCACCTCGCGACGCGCGCCCGGCCGTGCTCCCGACAGCGCGTCGGCCGCATCCACGAGAGGCGCCAGGATCGTCTCCGCCTTGACCTCCTCGTGATGCGCCGCGATCGCGTTGCAGATCTTCGCCGACTCGCCATACTTCCGCGCGATGTCGGCACCGATCAGCGCGTGCGATCCCTCGACCTCGTGCGTGAGCGACTTTCCGATGTCGTGCAGCAACGCCGCGCGGCGCGCTTGCTTCGCGTTCAGGCCGAGCTCGTTCGCCATGACGCCGCAGATGAAGGCCGCCTCGATCGAGTGCGCGAGAACGTTCTGCCCGTAGCTGTAGCGGTAGCGGAGCATGCCGAGCAGCTTGACGATCTCCTGGTGGACGCCGTGAACGCCAACCTCGAACAGCGCTTTCTGCCCGGCTTCGCGGACGGTCTCTTCGACCTCCTTCTCGGACTTGCGGACGACCTCCTCGATTCGGCCCGGATGGATGCGGCCGTCCGAGATCAGCTTCTCCACCGCGATCTTCGCGATCTCGCGGCGGACGGGGTTGTGGCACGAGATCACGACCGTCTCGGGCGTGTCGTCGATGATCAGGTCGACGCCCGTCGCGGACTCGATGGCGCGGATGTTCCGCCCCTCGCGGCCGATCAGCCGACCCTTCATGTCGTCCGACGGGAGGTGGACGATCGAGATCGTCCTCTCGGCGACCCACTCTCCGGCGAGGCGCTCGATCGCCACGGCGACGACCTTCTTCGCCCGCCTCTCGGCGTCGGCCTTCGCCTCTTCCTCGATCTGGCGCACGCGGCGGCCCGCTTCGAGGCGGGCTTCCGCGGCCATCTCCTCGACCAGGGTCCGCTTCGCTTCCTCGCGGGTCAGCCCTGCCGTGCGCTCCAGAGCGGCACGGGCGGCCTCGAGGCGGCTCGTCAGCTCCCCCCGGGCTTTCTCGAGCTCCTGCTCGCGCTCGCGCACCGAGCCGTCGCGACGGTCGAGCTCCTTGACCCGGCTCTCGGCCCGAGCGGCACGCCGCTCGAGGTCGACCTCGAGGGTCCCGAGCCGCTTCTCGAGCTCCTGTAGGTCGCGACGCTGCTCGCGCGTTTCGGTCTCGACCTGCGAGCGCGCCTGAAGGAGGTCCTGCTTCGCCTGGACCTCCGCTTCCTTCTGAATCGACTCAGCTTTCTTGCGCGCCTCGTCGAGAATCCTCTCGCCTGCCGCGTCGGCATCCCTCGCGCGCTTCTCGATCCCGCCCCGCCGCAAGAAGTAGGCGATGGCGGCGAAAAGCGCCGCGACGACGAAGCCGACGAGTGCGGCTTGCACGTTGTTCACTCGTCGTTCTCCAACAATGATTCGTCAAGGTCGTCATTTCGATGTGTCCACCGGGAATCAGGCCTCCGCTCCGAAAGCCGGAAGGCGTACGGTGAACGGGCCGGAAGGAGCCTAGGGACCACCTGCGCCGTGTGTCAAGGCGAGTCGTCTGCCGGAAGCAGCCCGTCGAGGAACGACTCGGGATCGAACGGCTGGAGATCGGCGGCGCTTTCGCCGAGCCCGACGTAGCGGACCGGCAGATCGAGCTCGTGGCGAATCGCGACCGCCATCCCCCCACGCGCGGAGCCGTCGAGCTTGCTCAGGACGACGCCCGTGACGGTCACCGCGTCGGAAAAGGTCCGTGCCTGCGAGAGCGCGTTCTGGCCCGTCGTCGCGTCGAGGACCAGCAGCACCTCGTGCGGCGCGCCCGGGACGACGCGCTCGACCACGCGGCGCACCTTCTTCAGCTCCTCCATCAGGTTGACCTTCGTATGCAGCCGACCGGCCGTATCGATCAGGACGACGTCCACCCCACGGGCCGCGGCGGCACTCATCCCGTCGAAGACGACCGCTGCGGGATCCGCCCCCGGAGCCTGGTGGACGATGTCGGCGCCGGTGCGCTCCGCCCAGACGCCGAGCTGGTCGATCGCCGCCGCGCGGAACGTGTCCCCGGCGATGATCAGGACCTTCCGACCCGCGGCGCGATGCCGGGCGGCGAGCTTTCCGATGGTCGTCGTCTTGCCGACGCCGTTCACGCCGACGACGAGGCAGACCCACGGCTTGGCCTCGAGGCTCGCCGGCTCCGCCGAGGCTTCACCGAGGAGCCCCTGAAGCTCCCGCCGGAGCGCGCTCCGCACCGCCGGAGCGTTTCGCTCCGCCGCGGGCAGGCTCCGCAGGACCCCGAGCAGGCGCTGGCTCGATCGAACCCCGACGTCGCTCTCGATCAATCCCTGCTCGACCTCCTCGAAGATCGCCTCCGCGCTTTGATCGCGGCCGAACGCCGAGCGGATGCGACCGGCGAGAAGCTCGCGGCTCTTCGCGAGGCCCAGCCGGAATCGTTGCTTCGGGGCGACCTCCGGCTCGCCCGCGGGCCGCTTCGCAGTCGGGACCGCCTTCGCGTCGCCGGGCCGTGCCGACACGCGAGGCTTCGCCCGGCGTCCCCGGACGAGCGAGCCGATCGCGACGATCAGCAGCGCGACGACCCACGCCCCCCCCCAGAGAAGAAGCTCCGGACTCGCCCACCCCGGCATGTGCGGTCCCTACGGGACGTCAGGCGGTCGCCGCCAGTGCTTCCTCGCGGGCGCCGCCGATCCGTACGGAGACCATCTGCGACACGCCCGCCTCCGCCATCGTGACGCCGTACAGCGCGTCGGCCGTCTCCATGGTGCGCTGTTTGTGCGTGATGATGATGAACTGCGTGCGCTCGCTGATGCGGCGAAGCATCGCATTGAAGCGAGCGACGTTCGCGTCGTCGAGGGGAGCGTCCACCTCGTCGAGAAGGCAGAACGGCGTGGTCCGCAGCGAGAAGAGCGCCATGATCAGGCTGACGGCCGTCAGCGCGCGCTCTCCGCCGGAGAGGACGCCGAGGCTGCCGACGCGCTTCCCCGGAGGCTGCGCCTCGATCTCGACGCCCGACTCGAGAAGGTTGTTCGGATTCGTCAGCTTCAGCGTCGCGCGGCCGCCGTGGAAGAGCTCGACGAAGAGCTCCCTGAACTTGACGTCCGCCTTCTCGAACGTCTCCTTGAAGCGCGCCCGCGTGGTGCGGCTGAGCTCTCCGATCGTTCGCTCGAGGTCCTCCATCGACGCTTCGAGGTCGCGCCGCTGCGCGGAGAGGAATTCGTAGCGTTCCTCGAGCTCGCGCGCGTCCGCGATCGCCGCGAGATTGACATCGCCGAGCTGCGCGAGGCGGTCCTTGAACGCGCTGATGCGCTCGACCGCGATCGCCTCGTCGAAGTCCTCCGGGCGCACCGCCTCCTCGATGGCCACGCCGTGACGCTCTCGTGCCTGTCCGGCGAGAGCGGCGATCTGCGCCTCGAGACCTGCACTGCGGCTCTCGAGAGACGAAGCGCTCTCGCGCTTCTCGTCGTACGATCGCCGCGCGCGCGTGAGACGCTCCTCGGAGAGCGCGAGAGCTTCCTCGGCGACCCGCGCGCGAGAGCGAGCGGCCTCGACGCGCTCCTCGCGGCGTGCGAGCTCGGCCCTTGCTGCCTCGACGTCCGCCGCAAGCGTCTCGACGAGGGCCGTGGCGCTATCGCGCTCCGTCGAGAGCCGGCTCACTTCCTGAGCCAGGCTCCCACGTCGGGAAGCGACGACCGAGCGCTCGTGCTCGCGTTGCGCCAGGACCGCGGCCGCCTCGGTCATCTTCTCGCGCGCGTCCGAGAGCTCGCGCCGCGAGGCGTCGCGCTGCACGGCGCACGCCTCGGTCGCTTCGCGCTGCCGATCGCGCGCCGCAGCCGCCTCCTCGAGCCGGAGCTCCCAGTGACGGATCGCCTCCGCCGCCTCGCTCTCCGCGGTCGCCGCCTCGACGGCCTGCGCCTCCGCGCGTGCGATCGCCTCCTCCGCGGAGACGAGCTCCCCGCGGGCTTCCTCGAGCCGGGTTTCCGCCGCCGCGCGCTCGCGCTCCGCCCCATCGCGGCGATGCTCGGCGGCAACGAGAGCCACCGTCGCCTCGTGCGCTTCGGAGTCGAGTCGACCGAGATCCGCCGCGAGCTGCGTGCATTCCGCGCGGCCGCGCGCGATCTCCTCGTCGACCTTTGCGAGGTCGTCGCGATCGTGGGCGAGCTTCTCTCCGAGATCCGACAGAGCGCGGCGACGTTCGAGGAGGCTCGCCGCAGCCGGAGCCCGTCCGCCCGTGACGACGCCGGCTGCGTCGACGCAATCGCCAGCCCGCGTCACCCAGAGGTAGCCGTTTCCGTGCGAGTGCCAGCCGGCGACCGCGCTCGCGAGATCCTCGGCGAGGACCACGTGCCCGAAGAGCGCGTCGCGGAGCCGCTCGTATCCCGGACGCGCGACGATCAGGTCGACGAGGCGAGCCGTCCCCTCCGGCAGACCGTGGGCGGAGTGATCGTGCGTGCGGCCCTGGACCGGCACGAGCGAGACGCGTCCTTCGCCCGCAGAGCGAAGGTGCTCGGCGATGCGTGCGCCGTGCGCGGGCTCGTCGACGACCGCGCCCTGCAAAACCTCTCCGAGAGCGGCGGCCGCGGCGGGCTCCAGCTCCGCTGGGATCTCGAGAACGTCCACGAGAAGCGCGCGCGGCGGGGTCTCGAGACCCATCACCGTACCGATGCCCTCCGCGTAGCCCGAGTACGCACGCTCGAGCTCGCGCAGGACCTCCAGACGTCCACGGACGTGCACGATCGCCTCGCGCAACCCCGACTGATGGTCCTCGAGGCCGCGCAGAGACTCCTCGCGTCCGCGGAGGTCCGCACCGGCGCGCCGCCGGCTGTCCTCGAGTCGATCGTGAAGCTCGCGCGCTCCCTGCTGCGTCGCGCGGGCGACCTCGAGATCGCTCCGGACCTGCTCGAGCTCCCCCTGGCGCAGCTCGGCGCGGTCGGCGATGCGCGTGCGATCGTTGCGGAGATCCTCGAGGCGCGCGGAGCTCTCGATGCGGCGTGCGGCCGCCACGGCCGCGCGATTGCGCTGCTCATTCAGCGCGGCGAGCGCGTCCGCATGCTCGCCGAGGCGCCGCTCGAGCTCGGGTGCAGCGCCCCGAAGTGCCTCCTCGGCACGCGCCAGAGCCTCGTCGGCGCGCCGGACGAGATCACCGGCTTCGGCTTTCATCGCCTCCGCGTCTCGAGCGGCTTCGGCGAGCTCCACGTCGCGCCGCTCGATCTCGTCGCCTTCCTCGCGGATCCGGCCGATCCGCGCCTCGAGACCCGCGACGACGTCGCGGGTCGCGGCCCGTCGCTCGGCGGCGCGGACGACCTCGGCTCCGCTCTCGGCGGCCGAGCGGAGGCCAATCTCGATCTCCTCCTGGGCGGCACGCTCCTGGCGCTGCGCCTCGTCGCGCGCGACCTCGTGCTCTCGCAGCTCCTGCTGGAGAGCGGCGAGCTGCTCCCGCAGCTCCGCGAGCTCCCTCCCGACCCGCTCGCCCGCCTCCGCGAGAGCACCGAACCGATGCGCGGCGAGCGCAAGCTCCGTCGAGACGAGCTCGTCTTGGACACGGCGATATTCCTCCGCGCGCTTGGCCTGGCGGCGGAGCGCCGCGAGCTGCCGCTCGATCTCGCGCATCACGTCGTTCACGCGCGCGAGGTTCTCGCGCGTACGCTCGAGCTTCCGCTCGGAGGTGATCTTCCGGTTCCGGAAGCGCGTGGTGCCGGCCGCTTCCTCGATGAAGAGGCGCAGCTCCTCGGGCTTCGCCTGGACGATCTGGCTGACGCGACCCTGCTCGATCATCGCATAGGCCTTCGGGCCGACGCCGCTGCCGAGGAACAGATCGGTGATGTCGCGGAGCCGCGCAGGCGACTGGTTGATCAGGTACTGCGATTCGCCAGACCGGTAGATCCGTCGCGTGACGGTGAATTCAGACAAGCGCGCGATCTGCGCCGCGAGACCGTCCTCCGGTCCTTCGACGCCGAGCGAAGCTTCGTCCGCCTGCTCGAACGAGAGCGTCACTTCCGCCATGCCGAGCGCGGCGCTCGTCTCGTTGCCGCCGAAGATGACGTCCTCCATCTCCTTCGCGCGGAGATGCTTGACGCTCTGCTCGCCGAGGACCCACCGAATCGCGTCGGCGATGTTCGACTTCCCGCATCCGTTCGGGCCGACGATCGCGTTCAGCCCCGGCAAGAGAGTGACTTTGGTCGGCTCTCGAAACGATTTGAAGCCGACCAGCTCGATCTGCCGGATGCGCACCCCTCCACCTCCCCGTGAAGCTCACCCCGCCCGCAATGCGCGGGGCCTCACTCCACCCCGCCTATCCCAGAAAACCCCGCGGGGAGTCAATACGTCTCGGACGATCCCTTCGGCGCTCGCGGCGCGGGAGGGCGGCGCGCTTCGCTTCAGCACGAGAGATCGGTGAGACCGAGGAACGGGCCCCACTCGCGGTACCGGCCACGCGTTGCGGAATCGGCGAGAAACGGCGTCCACGCGGGACGCGACGGCGCCCGCAGCAAGCGAAGCCCGCTCTGCTCCGGAGTGCGCCCGCCCTTTCGTCGGTTGCAGGAGTGGCAGGAGCAGACGACGTTCTCCCAGCTCGACGGTCCGCCCTGCGAGCGCGGCACGACGTGGTCGAGATTGAGCTCGCTCCGCGGCAACCGGCGTGCGCAGTACTGACAGGTGTCGCGGTCGCGCGAGTAGACGTTGTGACGCGTGAAGCGGACGTGCCGGCGCGGGACGCGGTCGTAGTGCGCGAGCAGGATCACGCGAGGAACGGGCATCGTCGCGCCGACCAGGCCGAGCACCTCGCCTTCGCGGGAGCGCTGCTCGCACCAGTTCGAGAAGTCGAAGGTCTCGTACGCCGGATTCACCGCGCGGGCGACGCCCCGGAACAACAGCACGCAAGCGCGTCGCACCGAAGTGACGTGAATCGGAAGGAAGCTCCGGTTGAGGACCAGCGTCTTGGTGTGAAGGAGGGGCGTATCCCGGCGCCGCATCTCTCCGGCGGAGTCGCCGACTTGCGCCTCCAGAGCAGCAGCTCCGCCGTTCATTCGGTGCTTTTCGGCTCCCCTCCGTCTCGATCCTTCGAGAAAAACCGTAGCTTCGCGTCGTTGGCGAAGTCAAGGCGAGGTCCGCGTCCGAGATCTCGCTTGCCCTGTCCTCCATCATTGGATAAGCCTCGCCGATGGCAGCCGCGCGAGGTGCGTGTGCCGCGGACTCGCCAGCGCCCCGTGTCATGCTCCGCCCCGTTCGGGCGGGTGGCTCCCCGCCCCGTCGCGGCTGGCCCGCTCGAGGCCCGGGCGGTCTGCGGGTAAACGCTTCATCGCGGGCTACCGCAGGCTGACGTGCAGAAGCGGATCATCGTCAATAGCTCGGCGATCGAGACAAGGGTCGCCCTGGTCGAAGGAGGAGCCCTCGCCGAGCTCCATCTGGAGAGCGGCGGCGAGCACTCGATCGTCGGCCACGTCTTCAAGGGCAAGGTCCTGCGTGTCCTTCCCGGGATGCAGGCGGCGTTCGTGGACATCGGGCTCGAGAAGGCTGCGTTCATGCACGTCTCGGACTTCTGGAAGGCGGGTCCGGACGACCGGACCGGCACCGAGCCCGACGACGATGGCAGCGCGGCCGACGAAGAGCACGGCCACACGCCGCGGTCCGAGTCTCTCGCCGCCTACGTCGAGGAAGGCGAAGTTTCGGAAGCGGGCGTTCCCCGCGGGGCCGCGGAAGCCGCTCTCGCCGAGCTCGAAGAGGACGAGACCGCGCCGATGGCTCCGACAGACGCCGAAGCCGATCCCGACGCTCCCGAGATGGCGGGGTCCGAGACGGACACGACTGCCGAGGCACACGCGAAGGCCTCCGACGCACCGCCTCCGCCGCCGATCGAAGAGGTCCTCAGCAAGGGCCAGGAGATCCTCGTCCAGGTCTCGAAGGAGCCGATCGGGACGAAGGGTGCGCGCATCACCTCGCACATCTCTCTGCCGGGGCGGTTCGTGGTCTACACGCCGACGACCGACCACATCGGCGTCTCGCGCCGCATCGAGAACGAGGAGGAGAGAAAGCGGCTGCGCGAGATCGTGGCCGCCGGCCGCGGCAAGAGCGGCGGCTATATCGTCCGCACCGCGTGCGAGGGCGTCAGCAAGCGCGAGATCCTCGCCGACATGCGTTTCCTCGGTCGCCTCTGGCGGAACATCCTGAAGAAGAACGCTGCTTCGCCCGCGCCCGCACTCCTGCACGAGGACCTCGACATCGTGCTGCGCTCGATCCGCGACCTCTTCACCGGCGACGTCGAGAAGGTCGTCGTCGATCGCCTTTCCGATCACCAGCGGATCATCGAATTCATCGACGGGGTGCTGCAGCCGAAGCTCAAGTCCCGGGTGGAGCTCTACAACCGCGCGGAACCGATCTTCGACGCGTTCAGCCTCGAATCCCATGTGCAGCGCGCCCTGGAGCGGCGCGTCTGGCTCAAGTCCGGCGGCTACCTCGTCTTCGATCAGACCGAGGCGCTCACGACGATCGACGTCAACACCGGCCGCTTCGTCGGGAAGCGCACGCACGAGGAGACGGTCCTCAAGACGAACCTGGAGGCGGCTCGGATCGCGATCGACCAGCTTCGCCTGCGCAACATCGGCGGCATCATCATCATCGACTTCATCGACATGGAGAAGCCGGCCAATCGCAAGAAGGTCAGCGAGGCCCTCGCGGAGGCCGTCAAGCGCGACAAGGCACGGACGAACGTGCTGCGGATCTCGGAGCTCGGCCTCGTCCAGATGACGCGGAAGCGCACCCGCGACAACCTGCGGCAGCTCATCACCTCGCCCTGCCCGACGTGCTCGGGGGACGGGCGGCTCCGCTCCATCGAATCGCTCGCTGCCCAGGTGATCCGCGACGCGCGCCGGCGGGCTGCGACGGCGGGGACGGCGAGCTCCATGCGAGTCCGCGTCTCGCTCGAGCTCGCGGAGGCGCTCCGGGGGCGGTTCCTCAACGGGGTCCGCGAGCTCGGCGACACCCTCGAGCTCGAGATCGATGTCGCTCCGGATCGGAACCTGGCTCGCGGTCAGTGGGAGATCGAGATCCTGTCGATCGAGCCGGAGCCGGCCGCGGACGGCTCGTAGCCGCGGCTACTCGGCGGCATCCGCCTCGAAGCGAGGCTGCCAGGCGCCGTCGCCGGTGCGGCGCGTGCGCACCGCGAGGACCCGGCCGCTCGCCGGCTGAAACCCGACGAGGACCTCGAGGCCGTCGACCCGGCGCCCGTCGCGTCGTTCGTCAAGCACGATCTTTTCGAGGCGGCGGTGCAGGTCCTCTCGATCCAGTCCCGGCGGTAGCGCGAACGCGATATGACCGATCTGCTCGCCGCGCAGCGGGAACCATCGAGCCGCGCCGCTCTGGCTTTCGTCCGCGGAAGCCGCTCGGGCCGCCTTCGCGCGGAGGTCCACGATCTCCGTGTCGACTCGCGCGAGCACCTCGAGGAGGCGTGCGCGGCGCGCCAGAAGCGTCCCGATCCTCGCATCGATGCCCGCTCGATCCGCACCCCGGCCCTTCATTGCAAGCCCGCCGTCCTTGATTTGGGACATGGCCCAGTCCTATATCCTCCGTTGCCGGGGCTTGCCCAGTAGGGAGGTGGTGCGATGGAGTTGCCGAAGTGCCAGAAGTGCAACAATGGGTTGCTGATCCCGCTTTCGGATTATGGGCAAGACGGCGCGACCGTGATCTTCAAGGCGTGGGTTTGCACCCATCCGGAATGCGGCTTCTCGATTCGCATCGACAAGGGGGAGGTCACGTTCGGGCGAAAGGTCGAGCAGCGTCATTGAGGCGCGCGCGCGTGGAGTTTCGTAGGCAGCGCTGAGCGAGGATCCGCCGCCCGCGCAGCATCGACGTCGCGACAGCTCTCGATCTCCGCGAGCTGACCGTCGGATTCGACGACGATCTCGCCCGCGCTTCCAGTGTCGCGCCATTCGGATCCGAGGTCGCGATGCCGCTCGACGACCTCCCGCGCCGGGAAGCCGAACCGGTTGCGATGCCCGAGAGAGGCGACCGCGAGCGCGGGTCGCACCGCGCGCAGGAGTGCATGGCTGCTCGACGTGCGGCTGCCGTGATGCGGAACCTTCAGGACGGACGCTCCGAGGTCTTTCCCGGACGCGACCATTGCTCGCTCGCCCGCCTTCTCGACGTCACCCGTGAAGAGCACCCGAAGCGCGCCGTAGCGCACGCCGAGCACCAGCGACGCGTCGTTCATCGAGAGCGCGGCACTCGACGCGGGCGGGTGTACGACCTCGATCCCGGCGAACTCGGTGTCGAGGCGAAGCGGAGTCCCCGCATCCAGCGTTCGGGCGCGGGCTCCGCTCTCGCGCACGGCGTCGTGGAGCGCTCGAAAGCCACTCGCCGTCGAGCCGCGCCCATTCCACCAGAGGTCGGCGGCACCGACCTGCTTCGCCACCTCCACGAGCCCGCCGTAGTGATCGCGCTGCGCGTGCGAGAGCACGATCGCCTCGAGCCGCCTGGTTCGTCGGTCGCGCAACGCGGGCACGACGACACCCGCGCCCGTGTCGAAGCTGCCGCCGAGACCGCCGGCGTCGACGACGAAGGCGCGATGCGCGGGGCCGATCTCGACGATTGCCGCGTCCCCCTGTCCGACGTCGAGAAACGAGACGCGAAACGGCGGCGGTCGCCAAGCGAGGCCGAGCATCGCGAGAAGGAATGCGAAAGCGAGCACCGCTCGCCTCTCGGGGCGGTCAGGAAGGACCGGCACTGCGAGCGCGACGAGGATCGCCAGGGCGAGAGGCAGTGGTGGAGGAGAGACGCGCACCGCCGCCCACGGCCACGCCGCGATCCGTTCGACCATCCACGCAGACGCAAGCACGAGACCACCCGCTGCCGCGAAGAGCAGGCTCGCGAGCGGCTCCGCGAGCGCGAGCGCGAGCGCACCGAGCAGGCCGATGCCGAGAGCGCCGGCGCCGAGGACGGGACCGACGACGAGGTTCGCCGGCACGGACACGAGCGAGACGAGCCCGAAGTGATGCGCCGTGAGTGGCGCCGTCGCGAGGCTCGCCACGACCGAGACCGCGATGCTCGACAGCGTCCAGCCGAGGGCGCGCCGCGCAATCGATCTCGAGCGGCCGGGAGCGAACCACTCTCTCCAGCCGCTCCGCTCGATCGCCGCGACGCCGAGAAGGATCGCCCCAACCGACGCGAACGAGAGCTGGAACGAAGCGTCTCCGAGCGAATCGGGATCGAGCCACGCGAGGACCCCTCCCGCGGCGACGAGCCCGATCAGCGGCCGCGCGCGTCGCTGGAGCACCGTGCCACCGAGAAACGCCGCGGCCATCACCAGGGAACGCAGCGTCGCGACCTCGCCGCCGGTGAGCGCCGCATACGCGGCCGCCGGTAGGAAGGCGACGGGAGCCGCGAGACGTGGGACGGCCAGCCAGCCTGCGGCGCGAGCGAGGCCGGGAGCGCGCGCAACGACACGGCGCGCGAGCGCGAAGCCCGCACCCCAAACGAGTGCGAGATGAAGTCCCGAGACCGAGAGGAGGTGCGCGGTGCCGCTTCGCGTGAACGCCTCGTTCGCCGTCCGCGAGAGATCGCTCCGGTCGCCGATCACGAGAGCGCGCAGGATGGCCGCCGAGCCCGCCGGAGCGCCGCCGTCGATCGCCGCTCCGATGCGGCCGCGGAGCCGTGCCAGACCCCTCCGAGCGCCGGGCGGCGCCGCCGTCGGCTCGAGGAGGCGGTCGTCGGCGATCCACGCGGTCCAGCGCACGCCGCGCCGATGCAGCCAGCGCGCGAACGAATCGCGGCCCGCATTGCAGAAGCCGCGCGCGAGACGTGGCGCGACCTTCACACGCAGGCCGTCGCCGATCTCCCAGGCACGCGCGGCGCGCCCGACCGAGAGGCGAAGGCGGTCGCCGCCATGAAGCGGACCCTCTCGTGGCAGGGCGTCGACGATCTCGACCTCGAGACGCGCCCAGTCCGTATCGGCCGCACCCCAGGAGCCGGTGCGCACCTCGCGAACCCAGCCCTCGATCTCGGAGCGGCCCGGCTCCGCCGGGAGGCCGGGCTCACACAGGACGCGCTCACGGTCCTCGGCTCGCATCCCACCCGCCAGCGCCGCGATCCCCGCCACGGCGACGAGCGTACCGAGACGACGGTGCGCGAGCCGGAAGGACGGCGCGAGGAAGAGAGGGAGCGCGACCAGCGAAAGCGTCGCCCCGATCCAGGTCACGGCGAGCGCTCCAGCGATCACACCGGCGGCGGCTGCTGGCGCAAGCCAGCGCCACGGGAGCGGGCGAAGACGCGAAAGCCGCTTCACGATCGCGCACGCCTTTCCGACGCACCCTGCGGGACGTTCGCCATGCGTGCCGAAGCGAAGCGCGCCTTCCGCGGCGCGCACCAAGGCGCAGAAGAGCCCCGATCGGCCCCCTTCGCAGGATCGCCGCGGCGGGCCACGCGCGAAACCGCGCGGGTGATGCTCCCTCGATCAAGTCGAGGGATCCGCGAGAGCCTTCGCGATCACCTCGGCGAGCGCAGATCCGATGCCCGGAACCGAGGCCACCTCCTCGAGGCTCGCCCCGCGCAGGCGCGTCACGCTTCCGAACCGCCGCAAAAGCGCGCGCCGCCGCTTCGCTCCGATCCCGGGGACTTCGTCGAGCGGAGAGCGCAAGCGAGCGCGATCGCGAAGCTTCTTGTGGTAGGTCACCGCGAAGCGGTGCGCCTCGTCGCGAACCTGCTGCAGCAGGAACAGCGCGTTCGAGTTTCGCGGCAGCACGACCGGGTTCGTCCGTCCCGGCAGGAAGACGCGCTCCTCGAGACGCTCGATCTCCGAAGCGCGCGCGTCGCGGAGCGTGCGCGCCTTCGCGAGCCCGACCATGTCGAGCCCCTCGATGCCCGCCTCGGCGCACGCCGTGACGGCGACCGCGAGCTGCCCTCGCCCGCCGTCGATCACGAGCAAATCCGGCAGACCCTCGCCCCGGCGCTCCGCAGCGAAGCGGCGCGAGAGGACCTCGCGAAGGCTCGCGAAGTCGTCCGTGCCCTCGACGGAGCGGATCCGGTAGCGACGGTAGCGGGACGTGTCGGGCCGCCCTTCGTCGAACGCGACGATCGAGCCCACCGTCTCGCCGCCCTGGAACGTCGAGATGTCGACGCACTCGACCCGCTTCGGCGCGTTTCGCAGATGGAGACGGCGCCGCAGCTCCTCCGCCGTTTGCGCGAGCCGCTCCTGTGCATCGCGACGCTCCAGGAATGCTTGACGTGCGTTCTCCGTCGCGAGCTCGATCAAGCGGCGCTTCGCTCCGCGGCGCGGCGTACGGATGTCGACGGCGCCGCTGCGGCGCTCCCGGAGCAGCTCCGCACGCACGTCCTCGTCCTCCAGGGAAACGGGGAGCAGAACCTCGCGCGGGACCGGTCGGTTTCCCTGGTAGAACTGCGTCAGGACGTCGCTCAGCACCTCCTCGTCCGGGAACTCCCAGTCCGCGAATCCGAATGACTGGTTCGCGGTGAGCCGCCCCCCCCGCACGATCAGCACCTGGACCTCGATGAACCCGCCCTCGCGATAGAGCCCGAAGACGTCCTGGTCGACGCCCGCGTGCGCCACGACCTGCTGGCGCTCGCCCGTCGTCTGGATCGCCCGGATCTGATCCCGAAGGCGCGCCGCGTCCTCGAAGCGCATCTCCGCGGACGCCTGTCGCATGCGCTCCTGGAGGAGCCCGGCGAGCTGCGAGTCGCGTCCCTCGAGCAGAAGAGCCACCGCGCGCAGATGCTGCTCATACTCGTCGCGATCGACCTCCAAGACGCACGGTCCGAGACAGCGCTTGATCTGGTACTCGAGACAGGGTCGCGCGCGGTTCTTGAACACGGTCTCGCTGCAGGTGCGCAGCGGGAAGACCTTCCGGATGACGTCGATCGTCTCGCGCACCGCCGAAGCGGAGTGGAACGGCCCGAAGTAGCGCCCACCGTCCTGCACGATGCGGCGGGTCACCACGACGCGTGGCCAAGGGTCGGGAGTCGTGATCTTGACGCTGACGTAGGACTTGTCGTCCTTCAACCGGACGTTGTAGCGCGGCCGGTACTGCTTGATCAGGTTGTTCTCGAGGATCAGCGCTTCCTTCTCGTTCCGCGTGACGAGGCACTCGACGTCCGCCACGCGCTTGATGAGAAACTCGATCTGGTGACGACCGTCTCCGCCACGGAGGTAGCTCTGGACGCGCGAGCGAAGGCTCTTGGCCTTCCCGACGTAGATGACCGCACCCGCACGATCCTTCAGCAGGTAAACGCCCGGCCGTGGCGGGACGGCCTCGAGCCGGACCTCGAGATCCGCCTCCTCGGGCTCGCGCTCGCCGGCTTCGCCGACCGACGGCTCTTTCACCGCCCGCTCCGAGCCCCCCGCCCCACCCGCTTCGGCGCCGGGCGCGACCGCCCCTGCCGCGCTCCGGCCGGACGTCTCGTCTCGGCGTCGGCCTCGCCCGTGGGCCCACCGGCCCCCGTCAAGGCAAGGATCCGATCGCGGATGTCCGCCGCGCGCTCGAACTCGAGCTGCTCGGCAGCCTCGCGCATCTCGCGCCGCAGCTCCCCGATCACCCGGGGAAGGTCGTCCTTCGCAACCTCCACCTCGGAGCCATCGAGATCCGCGAGAGACACCGCCGTATCGTCGGCCTCGTAGACGTCGACGAGGGATCCCCCGATCGCCTTCTGCACCGACTCCGGGGTGATCCCGTGCTCCTCGTTGTAGCGCCGCTGGATGTCCCGGCGGCGCTCCGTCTCGTCCATCGCGCGGCGCATCGAATCGGTGATCCCGTCCGCGTAGAGGAGAACTCTTCCGTTCACGTTCCGCGCCGCACGCCCGATCGTCTGGATCAACGAGCGCGCCGAGCGCAGGTAGCCCTCCTTGTCGGCGTCCAGCACGCCGACGAGCGACACCTCCGGGATGTCGAGCCCCTCGCGCAGAAGATTGATTCCCACCAGGACGTCGAAGTCGCCGCGTCGGAGAGCGCGGATGATCTCGACGCGCTCGATCGTGTCGACGTCGGAGTGAATGTAGCGCACCTTGACGCCGACGTCCTGGAGGTAGTCGGTCAGGTCCTCCGCCATCTTCTTCGTCAGCGTCGTGACGAGCGTCCGCTCGCGGCGATCGACGCGCTTCCGGATCTCCTCGAGAAGATCGTCGACCTGGGCACGCGCCGGCCGCACCTCGACCTCCGGGTCCATCAGTCCCGTCGGACGGATCACCTGCTCCGTCACGACGCCGCCGCTCTTCTGGAGCTCGTAGTCGCCTGGGGTCGCCGAGACGTAGAGCGTCTGGTGCACGCGAGACTCGAACTCCGCGAAGTTGAGCGGCCGGTTGTCGAGCGCGGACGGCAGACGGAAGCCGAACTCGACGAGCGTCTCCTTCCGCGCGCGGTCGCCGCGGTACATCCCGCCGATTTGCGGAATCGTCACGTGGCTCTCGTCGACGAAGAGGAGGAAGTCGTCGGGGAAGTAGTCGAGGAGCGTCGACGGCGGCTGGCCGGCCGAGCGGCCGTCGAGATGTCGGGAGTAGTTCTCGATCCCGTGGCAAAAGCCCATCTCGGCGAGCATCTCGAGGTCGAAGTAGGTCCGCTGCTCGAGGCGCTGCGCCTCGAGCAGCTTGCCGGCGACGCGGAGCTCGGCCAGGCGCTCTTCGAGCTCTCGGCGAATCGCCGCGACGGCATCGTCGAGGCGATCTCGCGTCGTCACGTAGTGGCTCGCCGGATAGATCGCGACGCGGCCGAGGGTGCGTAGCGCGCGGCCACGCAAGGGGTCGAACTCGGTGATCGACTCGATCGTGTCGCTGAAGAACTCGATCCGGAGCGCGGAGGCGTCCTCGTAGGCCGGGAAGATCTCGACGACGTCGCCGCGTACGCGGAACGTCCCGCGGTGGAAGTCGACGTCGTTGCGCGCGTACTGGATCTCGACCAGCTTCCGCAGCACCGCGTCACGGTCGACGTTTACCCCGCGCTCGAGGAACACGAGCATCTCGAAGTACTTCTCGGGCGAGCCGAGGCCGTAGATGCACGAGACGCTCGCGACGATCACCACGTCCCGACGCTCGAGCAGCGCCTTCGTCGCCGAGTGGCGCATCTTGTCGATCTCGTCGTTGATCGACGAGTCCTTCTCGATGAACGTGTCCGTCGAGGGGACGTACGCTTCCGGCTGGTAGTAGTCGTAGTAGCTGACGAAGTAGCGGACGCGATTCTTCGGGAAGAAGGTCTGGAACTCCGCGTAGAGCTGTGCCGCGAGCGTCTTGTTCGGCGCCATCACAAGCGTCGGGCGGTTCACGCGGGCGATGATGTTCGCCATCGTCAGCGTCTTCCCGGAGCCGGTCACCCCGAGGAGAGTCTGGTGCTTCTCGCCGGCGAGCA
The DNA here is from genome assembly GCA_016874795.1 of Deltaproteobacteria bacterium. GTDB lineage: Bacteria > Desulfobacterota > Binatia > UBA12015 > UBA12015 > VGTG01. The sequence continues at coordinate 21,833 of VGTG01000086.1, forward strand.
GGCCGGCGCTGATCTCCTCGATCGCCGCGGGCTGATCGCCGCGCGGCTCGAAGGGGGCCTCGAGCTCGAACGCGCCTTCGGACATGCCCGCCATGCTACCAGGCGGGCTCGCGGATCACTTGTTCCCCTTGCCCCCCTGGGGAGGGAGGAGCTGCCGTCGCTGGTCCGGGCTCATCTGGCGGTAGGCGTCGTAGTTCCGGCGCATGCGCTCCTTCTCGGACGGGCGCATGCCCTGCCATTGCTGGTAGCTGCGCTCGAGCTGCTGCTGGCGGGACTGGGGCATCTTCTTCCAACGGTCGTAATTCTCCTGGGCGCGCTGTCGCTGTCCGGGAGTGAGCTGGTCCCATCCCTGCGCGAGCTGCATCCGATCGCCCGCATGAGCCGCCGGCATCAGCATCGTGAGCGCGCACGCGATCGTCGCGACGATCGCGCCGAGCCGCCGCTCGGCCATCAGCTCTGACCCGAGCCTTCGGCGCCCTTCCCCTGGTGCTTCGCCGGGAGAACCTGATCGAGCTCGCGCAGTCGCTCGAGCCGCATCACGACCGCGAGATCCATGAAGAACTCGGGGCGCTCGCGGAGCTCGCGGGGCACCTTCGCTTGCTTGACGGCGCCCTCCTGCGGCTCGAGCGAAGCGACGCCGGATTCGACGGCGGGCGCGGCGACGCGAGGCTCGGTGGCGCGCGCGGCCACCCGGGCCGGCTCGCGCGCGGCTTC
>VGTG01000087.1 GCA_016874795.1 Deltaproteobacteria bacterium
CGTACTTGAACAGTACGTCGAGGAGCCCGGAGGGAGAAGCTCGCGAAGATTCGGTGCTATCGGCCGCCGCAGTAGGGATCTGGTGAGAAATGCAGGCTAGGCCGCGCCGTGGCCACGAAAGGGCCGACCGGGACGCGACGCCGCCGCAAGACCGCGACCGGGACGCGACGCCGCCGCAAGACCGCGACCGGGACGCGACGCCGCCGCAAGACCGCGACCGGGCGCTCCTCAGCTGTAGCGCGCCGCGCCGCCCCGGCGCGGGCCGTGGTGCGCGACCGCTTCGCGCAAGTCCGCGAGGAACGCGTCGGCGATCCGGTCGTGCTCCGGCGACACCATCATGTGGAGCGCGTCGGGGCCCGTCTGGCGGTCGAGGTGCCAGCCGCGGTCGTCCATCACGTCGCCGACGGCGAGGATGTCGACCTTCTCGGAGCCGAACGCGAGGAGCGAAGCGGGCGGGTTCCCCCAGAGGTGCAGCTCGGGGATCGACTCGATCCCCGTACGCAGCACGCGGACCGTGTCGCGCACGCGTCGCGCGAGCGCGACGTAGCCCTCCTCGCCGAGAAAGTTCATCACCGCCCACGCCGCCGCGATCGGCGCCGCGGGGCGCGCTCCCGCGAGCGCCGGCGAGCCGTACAAGCCGCCCGGCCACTGGTCGTAGAGGAAGATCTGGTGCGTCAGCGTCGAGCGGTCTCGGTGCGAGATCACCGAGGCGCCCTTCGTCGCGTAGCCGTACTTGTGCACGTCCGCCGAGATCGTCGTCACGCCCTCGACGCGGAAGTCGAACGCCGGGATCGGCTCCCCGAGCCGCTCGAGGAACGGCAGGAGGAAGCCGCCGACGCAGGCGTCGGTGTGGAACGAGATACCGCGCTCCGCCGCGATCGCCGCGAGGTCCGGGATCGGATCGATCATCCCGTGCGGGTAGTTCGGCGCCGAGCCGACGATCAATGCGGTGTTCTGCGTGACGAGCTCGCGCACCGCGGCGACGTCGACGCGGAGATCGCTCGCGAGCGGCGCCTGCTTCAGCTCGAGTCCGAGATAGTGCGCCGCCTTCGCGAACGCCGGATGCGCCGAGCGCGGCACGATCATCTCGGGCGCCGTCACGCCGCGCTCGACCCGCGCGCGCTCGCGCGCGGTCTTCACCGCCATCAGGATGCTCTCGGTGCCGCCCGAAGTCATCGTCCCGCCGGCGTTCTCGGGCGCGCTCAGGAGGCCGAGCGTCATCTCGACGACCTCGCCCTCCATCTGCCGCAGGCTCGGGAAGCGGAACGGATTGAGCGCGTTCTCGAAGACGTAGAGCTCGTTCGCGGCGCGCAGCACCTCGTCGACGGCCTCGCCCGCGGGATAGATCAGGCTCCACGTGCGGCCGCCGCGCCAGTCGGCGTCCTGCTGCTTCCGCTCCGCCATCTTCGCGCGGAGCTCGACGAGGGGCGTTCCGCGCGCGGGGAGCTTCACGCGAGCTCCGCGGAGCGCTCGAGAGGCTCCGCGGGCGAAGACGGAGCCAGGGTCTGCGCCGGGAGGATCGCCTCGGCCGCGAGGGAAGCCGGGGAAGCAGCCGCCAGCTCGGCGTGCCGCGCCGCGAACTCCGCGAAGCGATGCTTGTACTCCGCGTGCACGCGGAAGCCGAAGTGCCGGCTGACGTCGATCACCTCGAGGCCCGCGTACTCGCCGGCGGGGCGAACGCTGCCGAGCGCGCGATCCCACGCGAAGAGCGGGAAGGCGAGCCCGAGGACGAAGTCGTTCGACGAGAAGTAGAGGTAGGTCTTCTCGCGCGCGAGATCGTCGAGATGCTCGCACACCTCCTCCTCGACGACCGCGGCGGCGCAGAGGTGGATCTCGTGCGGCCGCTTCTCCGGAGGCAGCCAGCGCATCGCCTCGACGACCTGCCGGCAGCCGAGCGAGTGCGCGACGACGCGAACGCGAGCATGCCGGACCGCGAGGTCCTCGAGGGCGCCCGCGAGGGCGCGGGCCTCGGTTCGCGCGCGCTGCGCGGCGAGCACGTACTGCGCGGCGTAGCGCGCGCCGATCTCCGCGACCGCGAGACCGACCGTCATGCCGAGCGCCGCGACGCGCGCGTGGCGCACGGCGCGGTACACGTCCCAGGCGAGCTTCGCGCCGCTCGCGAGAGGCAGCGGAAGCGCCGGCCGCGTTCCGGCCGACCACGCCCAGCCGACCGCCCCCGGGCCCCAGCCGTGCGACTCGACGAGCCGTTCGTGGGCGGCGCGCCAGTTGTCGAAATGCTCGGGCGACTCGCCGGGCGCGAGGAAGCCCTTCACGTAGACGGTGATCTCGTCGCCATACGGGGCAACGAGGGGGATGAGCCTACCGTTCTCGGATGCCATCGTGCGCCGCAGAGCGTAGCACGCGGGCGAACTTCGTGCGCTACGGTTTCCGGGACGAAGCGCCGGCGTCGTCCGGACCCCGATCGTCGCCGACGAGCAGGAACGCGAGCCAGACGAGAGCCGGCCAGAGGTGCAGCGCGAGACGGCTCGCCGACGAGAGAGTGTGCCAGAGCACGTCGAACGGCGTCACGACGTAGACGAGCGTGTAGACGGTGAGCTGGAACACCACGACGCCGACCAGGAGCAGGAAGCAGGCGCGGGAGCCGGCGCGCCGCGACGCCGGGATCGCCGCTACCGCGAGGAGCCAGAGAACGAGCGTCGCCGGCGTCACGTAGTCGCGTGCCTCGATCCCGTAGACGAAGAGGATCCCCTTCCAGCGGTCGAGGGTCGTCAGCGTCGCGGCGACCTCGCCCAGCGAGCGGCCGGCGAGGAGCCACGGCTCGTTCGCGACCTGCGCCTTGAAGTGGACGACCGCGGCGAGGACCGGCAGCGTTCCGGCGCCCCACGCGAGAAGCCGCCGCACGCGAAGCGGATCGCGCGGCGCGTCGCCGCGGAAGCGTACGAGCATCGCGCCCGCGACGACGGCCGCCGTCGCACCGACGAAGAACGGGATCCCGTCGTTCTTGGTCCAAACGGCCGCAGCGGCGAAGGCGCCGCCGAGCGCGGCGTACCCGAGGGCAGTCGATTCCCTGCCTCGCCACGAGCGCCATAGGCAGACGAGCGACGCGAGCTCCATGCCGCCGAGCGGGAGGTCCGCATACTGGCTCGCCGCGAGAACGTGAACCGGCTCCGCCGCGAGGAGAACGGAGAGCCCGACGAGCGCGATCCACGGTCCGCGCGCGCGATGCAGCGCTCCGGCGAGAAGCCCAGCGAGTGCGACGAGGAGAAGCAACGCCGTCCAGCGCGGGACGTCCGCCGCCGGCGCACCGCCCGCGTACGCCCAGAGCCGCGCGACGTTCAGCGAAAGAAGCAGCGGGTAGTCGGGCCAGCTCGTCGAGTCGAGGAGAGGGATCCATCGCTCGCCGCCCGCGGCGAGCGCGCGCGCCTTCAGGTTCCACATCGAGACCGCGTCCCACAGCCCGAACGGATGCGCCTGCGCGACGGCGCTCGCCGCGAGAAGCGCGAGCCCGAGGACGCACGCGGCGAGAGCCGCCGCGACGAGATCCGCGCGCGACGGGCCAGCCGAAGCGCGCTCGGGCGCGGTGCGCCGCCAGCGCAGAATCGCTGCGGCAGCGGCGCCCGCGAGCAGGAGGTGGTCGACCGCGACGACCGCGAACGGCGACGTCCACGAGAGAGCCTGGAGGCCGTAGCGTGCGAGCGAGCTCGCGACGAAGCCGAGCCAGAGCGAGAGGACGACGGGAGCCGCGTCCCCTCGCGCGAGCGTGGAGCGCCCGAGCGCCAGCACGACGAGCGCCAGGCCGAGGAGCCACGTCTCGGCGACGCCGTAGGCCCAGCCGAGCATGGTCATCGCGCGCGCCTCAGGAGCACGAAGTCGCCGGCGTAGACGCCGAGTCGCTCCCACTCCGCCGGCGGAAACCCCGCCCTCGACAGCGCACGCTCGCGCTCGGGCGAAGGCGCGCCCGGCCGGACGTCGAGCACGACGAACACCCAGTCGGCGCCTTCCTCGCGGACGAGCCGACGGGGCATCAGCACGTAGCCGAGGACGACCGCGCGCTGCATCTTCCGGTTCCCGCGCGGCGACGTCTCGTCGACCAGACGGACGTCGACCTCCTCCGGGATCTGCGCGACGGCGCGCGCGAGGTCGTCGTGTGCTCCCTGGAGGGAGCGCGAGACCACGTCGACGGGCGGCTTCTCGAGCGTGGGGACCGTCGCGAGACGCCACACGGACGAGCCGAAGAGCGCCGCGAGCACGATCGCGCCGAGGAGGCGCCTCCAGCCGGCGCGCGCCTCCTCGGGTGGACCGTTCTCCATCGCCATGCCCTTCGGACCTTCGAGGCCGGCACCTTGTAGGTGCGACCGGTCCGCGGGTCAAGTCGAATTTCGGCGGTCCGCTGCCGGGCGCACGCGCGAAGCTCTCACCCGCAGCGGAGAGCCGCCCGGCCCGTGGTCGAGGCCGCACACGCCCCGATCGAGCCGTGGTAGTCGAGCTGCTGCCCGTCCTTTACCCGGAGCGCGACCCGGAGCGGTCCGGAAGCGGGAGGAACGACGGCGAGGTGCGTGACCACGGCACTCGCCTCGACCTGCGATTTCTTCTTCTTGAGCGTGAACGAGACTCGCGTTCCTTCCGGTCCCGGGAGGGTCCGGCTGCAGAGCACGCGGCTCGTCCCGCTCGCGTCCGCGAGGAAGCGGCAGTCCGATGGCGCGAGGTCGAAGGCGAAGATTGACGGATCGCCGACCTGCGGCACGCCGCTCGTCGCGAAGAGCGAGACCTGCAAGCCCGACGTCTGCGCGCCCGCCGCCAGGCCGCCGAGCGAGCCGTACGGCGCTCCGATCGCGAGCGTGCCCTTCCACGAGAAGCTCCCGTTCGGCTTCGCGTCGCCGCGCGAGGACGCCTTCACGGTGGCGCTCTTCAGCGCGAGCCCGGAGAGATCGGCCGAATCGGTCGCGTCGCAGGTCCCGTCCGCGTCGAAGTCGACCCGCCCGCAGGTCGCCGAGCAGCACTGGTCGGTGCCGTTCGCCGCGCCGCCGTCGCACTCCTCGCCCGCGGTGACGACGCCGTTCCCGCAGCCGGTCGGCGTGCAGGTCGCGTCGCAGCCGTCGCCGCTCACGAGGTTTCCGTCGTCGCACGACTCGCCCGTCGTGACGACGCCGTTGCCGCAAGCCGTCGCCGTGCAGTTCGCGTCGCAGCCGTCGCCGCTCACCGCGTTTCCGTCGTCGCAGCCCTCGAAGCCGTCCCGCAAGAAGCCGTCGCCGCAGACGTTCTGCGTGCAGTCGCTCTTGCAGGCGTCGCCGTCGTCGTCGTTCCCGTCGTCGCAGTCCTCGCCGCCGGTCACGATGCCGTTTCCGCAGATCGTCGGCGTGCAGTTCGCGTCGCAGCCGTCGCCGCTCACGAGGTTCGCGTCGTCACAGGACTCGCCGTCCGTCAGGACGCCGTTTCCGCAGCCGGTCACGGTGCAGTTGGAGTCGCAGCCGTCGCCGTCGAGCACGTTCGCGTCGTCGCAGCCCTCGCTGCCGGCGACGATGCCGTTGCCGCACGCCGTCGGCGTGCAGTTCGCGTCGCAGCCGTCGCCGCTCGTCAGGTTGCCGTCGTCGCACGACTCGATCCCGGTCCGGATCGCGCCGTCGCCGCAGACGTTCAGCGTGCAATCGTTCTTGCACGCGTCTCCGGCGTTCGCGTTCGCGTCGTCGCACGCCTCGCCGGCCGTCGGGATGCCGTTGCCGCAGCCGGTCGGCGTGCAGTTCGAGTCGCAGCCGTCGCCCTCGAGGAGGTTGCCGTCGTCGCACGACTCGCTCGCCGAGACCGCTCCGTTGCCGCAAGCGTCGACCTCGCGGACGAAGACATCGCGCCGCCCGTTGGAGTCCCCGACGACGAGATTCGTCGCGACGCTGTCGAACGCGGCGAAGCCGCCGTCCGCGGAGACGACCGGCCGCCCGATCGTGCCGCTGTCCTGGTTTCCCTGCAGCCCCGTCGAGTCGACGCTCGCGCGCCGCAGCCTCACCTCGCCGGGCTCGTCGAAGATCGCGTCGTTGTCAAGGTCGCGGTGGTAGAGGAGCACGTCGCGACGCGCGTTCGTGTCGTCGGGGACGAGGTTCGTCGCGGCGGTCTGGAAGACGACGATCCGCCCGTCCGCGGAAATGCCCGGCGTCGTGCTCTCCGCGTTGCCCTCGGCGCCGAGCTCGCTCACGCTCACCCGGAACGTGATCTCGGCGTCGCGATCGCGCACGAACACGTCGCGGTCGCCGTTCAGGTCGCCCGGGACGAGGTTCGTCGCGAGGCTCGCGAAGACGACCTGGCGCGCGTCGTCCGAGATCCGCGCATCGCGGCTGTGGCCGTTGCCCTCGGCGCCGCCTGCGCCGATGCTCACGCGCACGACCTCGATCTCTCCCGGCTCGTCGAACGTCTCGTCCTCGTCCACGTCGCGATCGACGACGAAGACGTCCGAGCGCGAGTTCGCGTCGCCGGGGATCAGGTTCGCGGAGGCGCTCTCGAACGCGACGAAGCGGCCGTCCGGCGAAAGGACCGGATTCTCGCTCGTCCCGTCGCCGGCGGCGCCGGCGGAATCCGTGCTGACGAGCGTCGAGACGCCGCTCTCGCGGTCCCAGACGAGGATGTCGGTGATCTTGCTCGAGCGGTTCGCCTCGAAGGCGACGAAGCGGCCGTCTTCGGAGACCGCGGGCCGGCTGCTCGGGCGCGTCCGCTCGGCGCCGGCACCGTCGACGCTCACCCGGATCGTGGTCGCGGTGTCGCGATCGTGCAGGAACACGTCCCGAATGGTGTTCGTGTCCGAGGCGACGAGGTTCGAGGCACTCGAATCGAAGGCGACCCAGCGGCCGTCGCCGGAGATCGCAGGGTTCTCGGAATCCTGGTTCGCCGCGACGCCGGCCGAATCGACGCTGACCCGCGTCGTCGTTCCCGTTTCGCGGTCGCGGACGAGCACGTCCTTCCGCGTGTTCGTGTCCGCAGGAACGAGGTTGTTCGCCTCGCTCAGGAACGCGACGAAGCGACCGTCGCTCGACGACGACGGCGTGTCGCTGTGGTTGGTCCCCTGCACGCCCACGCTGGAGAGGCTCACGCGCTCCGTCGTCTCGGCGACGGCGAGGCGCACGCGGCCGAGAGTCGCGACCGGCACGAGCGTGGCGAACAGGAGAACACGAAGGGACGTGCGACAGCGGAGGGCGGGATGGTCGAACATGGGACGCTCCAGGAGAGGCGTTCGGAGGTGGAAAGGAGTCGGGGACGGGACGGTGGGTCCGACGAGGATGGGGCCCCGGACGAGCGGGAGGCAAGCAGTAAAATCGGCAGCGCTTCTGCTACAGTCTCCGCCGATGCCGAATCCGGGGCGCCCGATCTCTCTCGAGGGACGCGTCGCGATCGTGACCGGCGGCGGTCGCGGCCTCGGGCGCGCACACGCCCTGGCACTCGCGGCCGCCGGAGCGCGCGTCGTCGTCGTCGACACCGGCGAGGCGCTCGACGGAGGCTCCGGAGAGCAGGGTGTCGCAGCCGCGGTCGTCGAAGAGATCCGCGGCGCCGGCGGCGAGGCGATCGCGAGCACCGAGGCCGTCGGCTCGACGAAGGCCGCCGAAACGCTCGTCGCGACGGCGCTCGACGCGTACGGGCGTCTCGACGTGCTCGTGAACAACGCCGGCATCTCGAGGAACGTGCCTCTCGCGGAGCTCGACGACGCGCTCTGGGAGCGGATCCTCGCCGTGCATCTCGGCGGCACCTTCACGTGCACGCGAGCCGCGTTCCGCGCGATGAGCGCAGCCGGGCGAGGCGGGCGCATCGTCAATACCACCTCCGGCGCGGGGCTGTTCCGTGCCTACCTCGGGTCCGCCGCGTACGCTTCGGCAAAGGGCGCGATCGCCGCGCTGACGCGCGTCACCGCCGCGGAAGGAGAGCCGCACGGCATCACCTGCAACGCGATCGCGCCGCTCGCTCGGACGCGCATGAGCGCTGCGTTCTTCGCCGGGCGAAGCGACGGAGGCGAGCCGGCGCTCGTCTCGCCGCTCGTCGTGTACCTCGCCTCCGCGGAGAGCGCTCCGGTCAGCGGCCACGTCTTCCGCACCGCAGAGGGCCGTCTCGGCGTCGTCGCCATCCCGGCGATCCCGAGCGGCTGCGCGCCTCGGGGCGACGTCTGGACGGCCGACGAGATCGCTCTTCGCATCGACGAGATCCTGGCGGCGCAATGAGCGACGGCGAAGAGACGAAGGATTCCGTCCAGGGCCGGAACGGAGCGCACGCCCAGAGAGGCGCGGACGGCGCGGACGGGGCACACGCGGCGAAGCCCGGGGACCCGTGGCCGCGCCGCTCGCCGAGCGCGGCCGAGCGGTCGTTCCTTCGCGGCCCGCAACGGCGGCTCCGCGAGCTCGGCTGGGCGCTCGGCATCCTCTTCGAGTTCATCCGCGGCTTTCGCCGCCTCCACTTCGCCGGCCCCTGCGTGACCGTCTTCGGCTCGGCGCGCTTCCCCGAGTCGCATCCCTACTACGAGCTCGGCCGCGCGACGGGCGCGGCGCTCGCGCAGGCGGGCTTCACGGTGATGACCGGCGGCGGCCCGGGCATCATGGAGGCGGCGAACCGCGGCGCGCGCGAAGCCGGCGGACGGAGCATCGGCGTCAACATCGTCCTGCCGCGCGAGCAGCGCCCGAATCCGTACCTCGACCTGATGATCGAGCTCCGGCACTTCTTCGTGCGGAAGGTGATGCTGCTCAAGTACTCGTTCGCGTTCGTAGCCCTCCCCGGCGGGCTTGGTACGATGGACGAGGTGTTCGAGACGCTCACCCTGATCCAGACGCAGAAGATGACCGACTTCCCGGTCGTGCTGATGGGCCGGACGTACTGGCAGCCGCTGCTCGACTGGCTCGAGCAGAAGATGGTGGCGGAGGGAACGATCGCGGTGGACGACCTGGGATTGATGGTGGTGACGGATTCTCCCGCGGAAGCGTTGCAGGTGGTGCTCGCGGCGAAGGGCGGCGCGATGGTGCGACAGGCGCCGCCGGTGCGGCCGAGCGTCCTTCTCGGTGAGTCCGAGGTGAAGGCGGAGGCGGCGCGATGAGGGGTTCGAGGGTCGTCCTTCCCGCCGCGACTGCAGCTGCGATCGCAATCGCGCTCGGCTCGAGCGCGGTTGCGCCATCCCGCGCCGAAGCCGCTCCCGACTACGCCGCGGCGGCGACCTCGGCGCGAAAGCTCCTCGGCGAGCTCATCGCCGCCGACACGACGAACCCGCCCGGCAACGAGGCGCGCGCCGTCGCGATCGGCGTCGAGCGCCTGAAAGCGGCGGGCATCCACTACAGAGTTTCGACCTTCGCGGAGGGACGGCAGAACCTCGTCGCCCGCTTGAAGGGCGACGGCTCGGCGAAGCCCGTGCTGATGATCGCGCACATCGACGTCGTCGGCGCCGAAGGCCAGGACTGGTCGACGAAGCCGCACGAGCTGACCGAGAAGGACGGCTTCCTCTACGGGCGCGGCACCGGCGACGACCTCGGCATGGCCGCGGTCGAGCTCGAGGTCCTCGAGCTCCTGAAGAAGCAGAAGGTGCCGCTCGCGCGCGACGTGATCCTCGCGTGGACCGGCGACGAGGAGAGCGGCGGCGCCGGCGTGCGCTGGATCCTCGAGCACGAGCCGAAGACGATCGAAGCGGAAGTCGTGCTCAACGAGGGCGGTGGCCTCGTCCTCGGCAAGGACGGGAAGCCCGTCCGCGTCGATCTCCAGACCGCGGAGAAGACGTACCAGGACTTCGTCCTGATCTCGCGCGGCCCGACCGGACATTCCTCCGTCCCGCTGCCGGAGAACGCGATCTACCAGCTCGCACGCGCTCTCGGGCGCATCGCGGAGCGCTCGTTCCCGGCGCGCACGCTTCCGGTGACGCGTGCGAACTTCGCGGCGCGAGCCGACCTCGAAGGCGGCGAGACCGGCAAGGCGATGCGAGCGGTCGCCGAGGCGCCGGGTGGACCGCCCGCGATGGCGCGCGCGGTCCTCGACCGCGATCCGACCCTCGCCGCGAACCTCCGCACGACGTGCGTCGCGACGCTCATCGAGGGAGGAACGCGCGTCAACGCGCTGCCCGCAGAGGCCCGCGCAACGATCAACTGCCGCATCCTTCCCGACGAGACGCCCAAGGACGTGCGCGCCGAGCTGGAGAAGATCATCGACGACCCCGGCATCGAGATCGAGATGAGCGACGAGTTCGGCTTCGGCGAGCCCTCCCCGCTCGAGGGCCCGGGACCGAAGGCGATCGCCAAGGTCGTCGAGGAAATGTGGCCGGGCCTGCCGATCGTTCCCTTCATGTCGCGCGGCGCGACCGACTCGCGGTTCCTCCGAGCCAAGGGAATGGCTGCGTACGGCATCGAGCCGATCGGAACGACCGAGGAAGACGAGCGCCGCGCGCACGGCGTCGACGAGCGCATTCCCGCGAATCAGCTGAAGCCGGCGATCGAGTTCCTGTATCGTCTCGTCGTCGAGCTTGCCGCGAAGAAGAGCTGAGACGGAGAGCGAACCACCGAGCCCGACCGGAGGAAGAGCCATGCCCGAATCCAGAATGCCCGCCGTCGCCCTCGCCGCGATGCCCGGCCGCCGCCGAGCGACGCTCGACCTCGCGAAGGAGCTCGAGAGGCGCGGCTCCGCCGGCATCTACTGCGCGAGCTTCGCGGACGGGATGGGGCTCTGCGAGGCGCTGTCCCTCACGACGGAGCGGATCCCGTTCGGGACGGCGATCGTCAACATCTACACCCGCCACGTGACCGAGTGGGCGCAGTCGTCGTCGTTCATCCACGAGCTCTCCGGCGGACGCTTCCACTTCGGAGTCGGCGTGAGCCACCACGCGCTGAACCACCGGCTGGGCCTCGCGACCGGGAAGCCCGTGTCCGACATGCGGCAGTTCGTGAAGGAGTGGCGTGAGGTGCCACGCGCGGGAGAGCTGCCGCCGCTCGTCCTCGCGGCGCTCCGCGATCCGATGATCCGGCTCGCCGGCCAGGTCGCGGAGGGCGTGGTCTTCGCGAACGTCGCGCGCTCGCACATGGCGCACAGCCTCGGCATCCTTCCGGCGGAGAAGCGAAACGACCCGTCGTTCTTCCTCGGCAACATGATCCCCGTCTGCATCTCCGACGACGTCGCGGCCGCGGCGGCCGTCAATCGCAAGACGCTGACCGGGTACGTCACGCTGCCGAACTACCGCGAGTACTGGAAGGCGGCGGGCTACGTCGAGGAGATGGAGGCGGTCGAGCGCGCGCTCGCCGCGAAGGAGCGCGATCGTCTCCCGGAGCTCCTGCCCGAGCGCTGGCTCGCGGACACGACGCTCTTCGGACCGGCCTCGCGCGTCCGCGAGGGCATCGAGGCCTGGATCGACGCGGGCGTACGCACGCCGATCCTCGTGCCGTCGTCCACCTCCGGCGGGCAGATGAAGGCGTTCGAGGAGCTGCTCGCGGCGTTCTGAGGCGTGGGCGCCCGTCGAAAGCGGAGGAGAGCCGGCGCGCTGGCGATCGCCTCGCTCGCCATGCTGCCGCTCGTCGGCCTTCGCGAGAGCGGAGGCGCGGCGGAAGCGGCGGCGGAGACGGCCGAAGCGCTGGGGGTGCCCGCCGCATCGCCCCGGCCGAAGCACGACGTCAAGCACAACGTCATCCTCCTCCTCGCCGACACGCTGCGCGCCGACCACACGAGCCTCTACGGCTACGCGCGTCCGACGACGCCGGCGCTCGAGCGCCGCGCACGCACGGCGACGGTGTTCGAGCGAAACCGGAGCCAGACCGCGTGCACGCCGACCTCGGTCGCCTCCCTCCTCACCTCGCGGTATCCCGCGCACTTCCTCGCCCGTGAGCTCGGGATCCCGCCGCACGTGCGGAGCCTCGCCGAGATCCTGCGCGACGCGGGCTATCGAACGATCGGCCTTTCGGCGAGCGGCGTCGTCCGGAACACGCCGTCGAAGGTCAATCGCACCGGCGGCTTCGGACGCGGGTTCGACGTCTTCGACGAGGAATGCGAGAACCGCGGCGCGACGTGCCTGAACGAGCGCGCGCTGGCGTTCCTCGGCGAGGGCAAGGGGCCGTTCTTCCTCTACGTCCACTACATGGACGTGCACCACCCGTACCGTCCGCCGGACGATCACGAGCGCCGCTTCGCGCTCGCCGACGTCTCGAGCGAGCCGCCGTGGCTCCGCGACGGCAACCCGGATCCGATCGGCCGGCTCCTGCACGGCCGACCCGAGCCCGGCGACGCGGGGGCACGCCTCGATCAGGTGCCGTACCTGCGTGATCTCTACGACGACGAGATCCTCGCGTTCGACGCGGAGCTCGATCGCTTCCTCGAAGCGCTCGACGAGCGCGGTCTGCTCGACGATTCGATCGTGATCCTGGCCGCGGACCACGGCGAGATGTTCCTCGAGCAGGACGAGATCAAGCACTGCCGCGGCCTCTGGGACTCCGTGTCGCGCACGCCGCTCGTCCTGTGGGTGCCGGGCGTCGAGGGAGGCCGCCGCATCACGAGCCCGGCGGAGAACGTCGACGTCGTGCCGACCATCGTCGATCTCCTCGGTCTGCCGAAGACGGCCTCGGCGGGATTCGAGGGCGAGAGCCTCCGCGGTCACCTCGAGGGAACGACGCCGGCGAGCGCCCCGGGCCTCGCGTTCGCTTCGCAGTCGACTCTCCGCAGCGTCGACGACGGTCGCTTCAAGCTGATCCTCGAGATCGACTCGGGGCGGGCGCGGCTCTACGACCTCGCCGCCGACCCGCTCGAGCGCGAGGACGTCTCCGCGAAGCAGCCCGCGGAGCGCGACCGTCTGCGGAAGGCGCTCGACGCGTGGCTCGCGAAGAACCGCGAGGTCGTCGGCCACGCGGAGACGATCGACAAGAGCAACCGCGTCGAGAGGAAGCTCCGGGCGCTCGGCTACCTCGAGTAGGTCTCGATCTCCGTCGCCTTGACGGCGACCCAGACGGGCTCGCCTTCGGCGAGGCCGAGCGCCTCGGTCGCGGCCGGCGTCACCTCGGCGACGATCCGGCGCGGACCGCCGACGCCGACGCGCACGCGGCTTCCCTCGTGGTCGACGCCCTCGATCCGGCCCTGCCAGACGTTGCGCGGCGAACCCGAAGGCGCGCTCGTGTGCAGCGAAACGACGCGCGGGTGGATCACGACGAACACCTCGCCGGTGCCCGCGGCCGGGACGCTCAGCGCGGCGCCGTCCTCGAGGACGACGCGGTCGCCGTCCGCCCGCCCGCGGTAGAGGTTCACGCCGACGAGGCTCGAGACGTACGTCGAGCGCGGATGCGCGGTGATCTCGGCGGCCGTCCCCGACTGCACGACGCGTCCTTCCTCCAGGATGACGAGGCGATCGGCGAGCGCGATCGCCTCGAGCGGGTCGTGCGTCACGACGAGGCGGACGCCCTCGAACGAGGCGAGGTGCCGGGCGAGCGTCCGCCGCGTCTCGGCGCGCGTCAGCACGTCGAGCGCCGACAGCGGCTCGTCGAGAAGGAGGACGCGCGGCTCCACCGCGAGAGCACGCGCGAGCGCGACACGCTGCGACTGTCCGCCCGAGAGCTGGTGCGGCTTCGAGCCCGCGTGCTCGCCGAGGCCGACGCGCTCGAGCCAAGCGCGCGCGCGCTCGCGCGCTTCCGTGCGGCGGACGCCGCGACAGCGAAGGCCGAAGGCGACGTTCTCGGCCGCGTCGAGATGCGGGAACAGGAGATGATCCTGGAACACGACGCCGATCGGACGCTCCTCGGGCGGGACGAACCTCCCGGCCGCCGGGTCGTCGAGGACGAGGTCGTCGAGCGCGATCCGGCCGCTCTCGAGAGGCACGAGCCCCGCGAGCGTGCGGAGCAGCGTCGTCTTGCCGGCGCCGTTCGGTCCGAGGATCGCGACGACCTCGCCCGGCTCGACGACGATCTCGACGTCGAGACGGAGCTCGCCCTGCACGACCGTGATCGACGCCGCGAGGCTCACAGAGCGGCCATCCAGCGCCGCCGCAGCAGCACGAGGAGCGCGAGCGAGACGACCAGGAGAAGGAGGCTCAGGACGATCCCCGCCTCGGGCCGCGACTCGAGCGCGACGTAGACGGCGAGCGGGATCGTCTGCGTCCGTCCGGGGAAGTTCCCCGCGAACATGATCGTCGCGCCGAACTCCCCGAGCGCGCGCGCCCAGCAGAGGACCGCGCCCGCGAGGAGCGCCGGACGGATCAGCGGGAGCGTCACGCGCCAGAACACGGTCCAGGGCCGCGCGCCGAGGGTGCGCGCCGCGCCCTCGAGACGCCGATCGACGCCGAGGAGGGCCCCCTCGATCGTCAAGACGAAGAACGGCATCGCGACGAACGTCTCCGCGAGGACCGCGCCCGCGGTCGTGAACGGAAGCGTGATGCCGAAGCCCTCGAGCCATTGGCCGACGAGTCCGCGCCGTCCGAACGCGAGAAGGAGTGCGACGCCGCCGACGACCGGAGGCAGCACGATCGGAAGCGTCGTGAGGCCGCGCAGGAGGGCGCGACCGGGAAAGTGGAGCCGTGCCTGTACCCACGCGAGCGGCAATCCCAGCACGACGGCGAGCGCAGTCGCGGAGAGGGAGCAGACGAGCGACAGACGGAGAGCGGTCAGCACCTCGGGCGAGCGAAGCTCGTCCCACGCGGTGCTCCACGGCGTCCGCGCCACGAGCCCGAGCATCGGCAGGAGAAAGAACGCCGCGCCGAGACCAGCGAGGATCAGGGCTCCCGCCGGAAGGGGGTCCGGTTCGTTACGGCGCATCTGCACCTGGGCTCACGCACGGAGCCTGGGTCCAGATGGGTCGTAACGAACCGGACCCCCTCTTGTAAGGACAATCAGACCATCCCGGAGAGCCAGGTGCCGGACGCGCCGGCCGTGACCTCGGGACGCTACGAGACTCGCTCCTGCAGGACGTGATTCCGACGGTCGAGCGCGACGTGCTGCGCGGTCGCGTGCGGCGGTGAGCCGCGCCTAGGTCGTCGCGGCTTCGGGCGGCCGGCTGTTCCACGGCAGGAGCCGCTCGAGCACGCCGACCGAGACGAGCAACGCCGTCAGCACGACGTACGAGGTGAGGTCCTCGTAACGCGGGATCACGACCTCCACAAGCGCGCACAGGACGATGTGCAGCACGTGGATCGCGACCACGACGAGGAGCCCTACCGCGAGACCGCGGTGCCGGCCACGCCAGAGCCAGAAGGACGCGAAGAGGATCGCCGGCAAGAAGATCGCCAGCGTCCGCGAGAGCTTCCCGAGCTCTCCCGCGACGTACGCGACGTAGCCCGACGGGTTGCTCCGGATCGCGCGCCACGCGTACTCGATCAGGATCCGATTGTAGAGGACCCAGTCCCAGCCGTTCTGGCGGCGGACCACCTCGCCGATCTGGTGGACGTTCCAGTTGTAGATGTTCGCGGTGCCGAGAGCGGCCATCCGCGGCGACTCGAGCGTCTCGCCCGCAGGCGGCAGCTTTCGCGCGTTCACCTCGCGGATGAGGATCGCGAGCTCGGGACCATCGTCTGGACGCGCTTCCGGAGTCCCGACGATCGTCGCGACGCCGAAGACGTTCATCCCGGAGAACGGCGTCAGCGTGAAGCTGCCGAGCCGGTAGAGGTTGAACGTCGCCCAGAGGAGGATCAGAACGAACGGCGCCGCCGCGGCGACGAGCGCGCGCACGCGCCCGAAACGGCTCTGCACGAGCGCCAGGAGCGGCGGCACCGCCGCGACGACGATCATCGCCGGCCGGATCAGGATCAAGTACGCGCAGAGGAAGCCGAGAAGAGAGAGCCTTCCGAGAGACGGCTCGTCGACCGCCCGCGCCGAAAGCGCGAACACGGTGAGGAGCAGGTTGAAGCAGGCCCACTCCGTGATCGCGGTCGTGTAGTAGAACTGCATCAGAGTCTGGCCGAACAGCACGGACACCGCGCTGCTGACCACCGGTACCTCGCCGCGGAGCGCGATCGGCACGTAGAGCAGCGCCAGGACCGCCAAAAGTCCGTGCAGGACCCGCACGGCGACGACCGTGTCCGGCGTCACCGACTCGGCGATCGCGAGGAGGAGCGGATAGCCGGGCGTCCGCGTGCCGAGCCCGCGCGACAGCGGCTGGTCGACGGAAGGAGCGAAGAGCTCGCCGCTCCGGATCGCCGCCGAGAAGGTCATGTACTCGGTCGAGTCGGAGTTCGCCGTCAGCTTCATCGGAATCGAGAAGAGGACGAAGAAGGCTGTGACCGCGAGGGCGAGAGCGACGAGATCCCACCCTCCGAGTCGCTCCCGCGCGACGACGCTCACGTCTTTTCGGCCCGGTGCAGCCGGATCGCTTCCGCGACGAGCCCGAGAGCGCCGACGACGATCGCGCCGATGCCGCTCACCGCGAGCGCGAGCACACCGGCGACCGGCGCGCCGACGGCCGCGAGCAAGAGGCCGAGAGACGCTCCGACCGCGAGCGCCGCGAAGCAGATCGGCAGGAAGACCTTCAGCGGGTTGTAGTAGAGGATCGCCTGCGTGACGATCTGCAGCATGCGGAGCGAGTCGCGCCCCATCCGCACCTTGCTCTCGCCGACGCGCTCGAAGTAGTCGATCGGCTCGTAGCGGACGAAGTGCTCGTCGAGCAGCATCGCGAGCGTCAGCGTCGTGGTGAAGGAGAAGCCCGAGCTGATCCGTGCGACGTGCGCGAGCGCGATGTCCTTCCGGAAGATCCGCATGCCGGAGTTGACGTCGGGAACGCGCGTGCCGACGGCGAAGGTGACGAGGCGGAGTAGGATCGTCCGCGCCCACCGCTTGCTCGCGCCGCCCCAGTAATGCTTGCCACGCCGCGCGCCGACGACCATGTCGAAGCGCGGTACCCAAGCGAGGAGATCGGGCAGCCGCTCGATCGGATACGAGCCGTCCGCGTCGAGGATCGCGCACCAGTCGTACGCGGCCCGGCGCATGCCGGTCTTCAGCGCGCGTCCGTAGCCGAGGTTCGTCGGATGGCGGAGGACGGTGACGCCCGTCGCTTCCGCCTTGGCGCCGGTGTCGTCGCTCGAGCCGTCGTCGATCACGATGATCTCGTAGGGGACTCCGGCCCCGTCCATCGTGGCACGGACGCGGCCAACGGTCTCCGCGATGTAACGGCTCTCGTTGTAGGACGGGACGAGGACGCTCAGCATCGGATCGGGTTCCGGCTCACTCGAGCCTGGGTGCAGATGCGGCGTAACGAACCGGACCCCCTCCAGCTCACGCCCGCGTACGGCGTGATCGAGACGTCCTCGAAGCCGCTTGCGAACCAGCGCTCGACGCGCGCGCGAGAGATGAAGTCGGTCTGCGGCGCGTTCAGCTTGTCGAAGACGTTCAGCATGTTTCGCCGGAACCCGAGCCGGCGGAAGTTCGCGAAGTACTCGTGGTACGGGAGCGAGCGCAACGGGAGCCTGTACACCGTGTGGACGGGCGCATACAGCAGAGCCGTCAGGACGGCGGAGAGACGCTCGACCGACGCACGCCCGCTTCCCTCGAGCAGACGACGCCGCAGAGGCTCGACGAGGCGGCGCGCCATCCAGTTGCCCTCCTCCGAGTAGCACCAGATCACGAGCCGGCCGCCGGGACGGCACATCCGGCGGAGATTCTCGAAGGTCGCGTCCGGATCGTCGGTGTGGTGGATCACGCCGACGCAGTAGACGACGTCGAACGGCTCGGCGGCGCGCCACGTCGCGATGTCGCCTTCCTCGATCGTCACGTTCGCGAGGTCCGCCGTCCTCTCGCGGGCGAGCGCCGCGGTGTTGAGATCGAGCCCCGTCACGTGCGCTGCGAACGGCGCGACGAGTCGGATGTGATGCCCGGGTCCGCAGCCCGCATCGAGCACACGCTTGCCGCGGAAGTCCTCGAGGCGGTTCGGAAGGATCCAGTCGCGGAAGAGGAACGCCGCGTCGTCCTCGTAGCGAGCCCACTGCCAGGCCCACTCCGGGTGCTTCTCCTGCGTGGCGGTGTGCTCCACGGCGCTACGCCGCTCCCGGAGCCGCGGCGACCGGCACGGTCGAAGTCGCGGTTGCGCCTGCGCGCGACCGGCCGTTCAGGACGCGCTCCTCCCAGAGGCCGAGGCAGAGGATCGTCCAGAGCTTGAAGCCGTGGTCGGCGCGACCATCGAGGTGCTCGCGCCACAGACTCTGCAGCGCGGGCGCGCCGAGATCGACGAGCGTGCTCGCACGGCTTGCGAAGAGATCGCTCACGTCCTCGCGCAAGCGCCCGCGGAGCCAGCGCGTCACCGGCGCGTTGAAGCCGCGCTTCTTCCGCGAAAGGATCGAATCGGGCAGCCGGCCGCTCATGATCCGGCGCAGGGCCACCTTGCGCTCGAGCCGGCGGAGCTTCAGACGGCCGGGCAGCCGCATTGCCGCCTCGACGACCGCAACGTCGAGGAACGGGACGCGCGCCTCGAGACCACACGCCATCGTCGCGCGGTCGACCTTGGTCAGGATGTCGTCCACGAGCCAGGTCTTGACGTCGACGTAGAGCGACTGATCGAGCGGCGGCGCGCTCCGCACCGCATCGTAGTGCCGCACGTAGGCGTCGAACGGGTCCGACGCACCTGCGGTCCTCTGCCCCGCGAGCGCGCACACGTCGTCGTCGTCGAACATCGTCCGCCAGCCGAAGTGCGCCCGCTCCGGCCCAGCGTGCGCGTGCAGGACGAACTGACGGATCTTGAAGTCGAGCGCGACCTTGCGGTCCGTCGCTGGGATCAGCGACGTCAGCGGTCGTACGATTCCGCGATGCAGCGAGGCCGGCAAGCGCGCATAGGCGCGCTGGAAGAGATCCGCGACATAGGTGTCGTAGCCGGCGAGGATCTCGTCGCAGCCGTCCCCGGAGAGGGCGACCTTCACGTGACGGCGCGCGAGCCCCGCGAGGTCCCAGGTCGGCACGATCGACGTGTCGCCGAGCGGCTCGTCGTAGTACCAGACGAGATCGCGCAGCTCGTCGAGCGTCTTCCCGGTCGCGGTCCCCTCGTGATGCGAGGTCCCGAGGTGCGACGCGACCTCCCTCGCATACGCGGTCTCCGAGAAGCTCGCCTCGTCGAAGCCCATGGAGAACGTCTGCAGCGCTCCCCGGGCGTGGCGCTGCGCGTAGTAGGCAATCGATGAGGAATCGAGGCCGCCGCTCAGGAACGACCCGAGCGGAACGTCGCTCACCATCTGGCGGTGTACCGCCGCGTCGAGGCACGCGTCGAACGCCTCGATGCGCTCCTGGTCGGTGCCGCGGGAGCGCGCGCCCTCGCCTCCGTCGCTCGCGCGCATCACCGCGGCGAGATCCCAGTACGCCCCGCGACGGACGCGGCCGTCCTGCGCGAAAAGGTAGTGCCCGGGCTCGAGCTTCCGCACGCCCGCGACGATCGTGCGCGGTCCGAGCACGTAGCCGAGCGTCAAGTAATCGCGCAGCCCTTGCGCGTCGACCTCCGGCGCGACGGCGGGATGCGCGAGGAGCGCCTTGCACTCGGAAGCGAAGCGGATCCCGCCGGCGCTCTCGTGGAACAGCAGAGGCTTCACGCCGAGCGGATCGCGCGCGAGAAGGAGCGAGCGCGTGTCGCGGTCCCAGAGACCGAACGCGAAGATCCCGCTCAGCCGGCGGAGCGCGTCGAGGCCCCACGCTTCCCACGCCGCGAGAAGGACCTCGGTATCGGAGTGCGTGCGAAAGCGCGCGCCGCGTCCCTCGAGCTCGCCGCGGAGCGCTTCGTAGTTGTAGATCTCGCCGTTGAACGTGATCCAGTAGCGCTCGCCGGCCCACGACATCGGCTGGCGGCCGCCCTCGACGTCGATGATCGAGAGTCGCCGGTGCACGAGACCGACTCCCGGCGCGGCGTACGTACCGTCGCCGTCGGGACCGCGGTGCCGCAGCGTCTCACCGGCGTGCCGCATCCACTCGCGCGAGATCGGGGAGCCGTCGAAAAAGACCTCGCCTGCGATTCCACACATGCTCTGGCGTTCGCTCGCCGGCCTTGCGCGTGCGCGCTGCGGCGTCTCGAACGTCCTACCCGGAACGCCGGACCGACGCCACCCGGAATCCGCGTCAAGCGCGCAATGTTTGATGGACGTCGTGTGCTCGCGGCAGCTCGCGACGCTTGCGGACGCTTGCGGATCCCGGGTCGACGGACCAGAATCCGCCAAAGATGCGTCTTCTGCGCTCGCCGGTGGCCGTCCTGCTCCTGCTCGTCGCGGCCACCCTGGCGGCGTACCAGCCGGCTTTGCGCGGCGAGTTCGTGTGGGACGACGTCGACTACATCGTCCTGAACGAGACGCTCCGCGAGCCGGGCGGCCTCGGCCGCATCTGGCTCGAGCCCGGAGCGACGGATCAGTACTACCCGCTCGTCTTCACCTCGTACTGGATCGAGCATCGCGTCTTCGGCGACGACACGCTCGGCTATCACGTGGTGAACGTCCTCCTGCAGGCGGCGAGCGCGTTCCTCCTCTGGCGGGTGCTCGTGCTGCTCGCGGTGCCGGGCGCGCTGCTCGCGGCCTTCGTGTTCGCGCTCCATCCCGTTCAGGTCGAGTCGGTCGCATGGATCGCGGAGCGGAAGAACGTGCTCTCCGGCGTCTTCTTCTTCGCGACGGCGCTCGCGTACCTGCGCTTCCGTCCGCCCACTCCTTCGCCTTCGCCCACCACGCCGCGCTGGGGATGGCTCGCGGCCGCGGTCGCGCTGTTCGCGGCGGCGCTCCTCGCGAAGAGCGCGACCTGTACCCTGCCGGTCGCTCTCCTCCTCGTCACCTGGTGGAAGGCGGGACGGCTCGACCGCACGGACGCGATCGCTCTCGCGCCCCTCTTCGTCCTCGCAGCTTCGCTTCCGCTCTTGACGGTTTGGATCGAGAGCGCCTACGTCGACCAGGAAGGTGGTTCGGGCCTCGGGTGGATCGAGCGCGTCGTCCTCGCGGGGCGCGCGGCGACCTTCTACGCGGGGAAGCTCGTCTGGCCCGCGAATCTGATCTTCATCTACCCGCGCTGGGAGATCGACGCGGGCGACGTCGCCCAGTGGCTCTACCCGGCCGGGATCCTGCTCGCGGTCACCGCACTGTGGCTCTCGCGACGCTCGATCGGCCCGGGGCCTGCCGTCGCCGTGCTCCTCTTCCTCGTGCTGCTCGCGCCCGCACTCGGGCTGATCGACTTCTACTTCATGCGCTACTCCTTCGTCGGAGACCATTTCCAGTACTTCGCGAGCGCGGCGTTGATCGCGCTCGTCTGCGCCGCCGCGACGCGGCTCGCGGAGCGCACGCTGCCGGAGGGCCCGGCTTCGCTTCGGCCGATCCTCGGAGGTGTCGTCGTCGCGGTGCTCGCCGTCCTCACGTGGCAGCGCTCGCACGTCTTCACGCAGGAGGAAGGTCTCTGGAAGGACACGCTGACGCGGAACGACCGCGCCTGGATGGCGTGGAACAACCTCGGCCACTGCTTGCTCGAGCGTGGGCGGCCGCGCGTCGCGGCGAAGTACTTCTCGAACGCGGTGGCTCTCGAGCCGTACGCGTGGGAGGTGTACGGCGGAATGGCCGAGGCGTTCAAGGCGATCGGGGATACGAAGATGGTGGAGGGGGTGTACGCGCTCGTGGCGGAGCGGGTTGCGGAGAAGAAGGCTCGGGACGCGGGCGGCGACTGATTCGGGCTTGGTGCTGTTCGACGCGCGGGGTGCGCAGCGCGCTCCGGGGCGCACGTGCTCGCGGAGGGTGTCTCGGCGCTCAGGACCGCCGTCGAGGACGACGGCGTTCGCGCCTCACGATGGGCGGACCAAGCGAGGCGCCCCGGAGCGCGCTGCGCACCTCACGCTCACGCCGTGCAGAAGGACTTGGGACTGCCAGCGAGATCGTTCTGGCTCGCGTTTGAACCGGTCGACCGGTGCGCGTTGATTTCGGCGCCCCGGGCTGGGAACGTCGGGGCGTGAACCGACGTCCATTTCCAGGCCATTTTCTGCTCTCCGTGCTCTCGTTGCTCGTCGTTGCGTGCGGCGGGGGGTCTTCGAGCGGATCCGGAGAGGTTTCGATGATGCGCATCGAGGCCTCGGGGTTCGTGTTCGATGCGCGGGCGACGGGGCCGGAGAGCGGCGAGCTCGTCCTTCTTTTGCATGGGTTTCCGCAGTCGTCGCTCGAATGGGAGGCGCAGCTCGAGGCGCTCGGGCGGGCCGGGTATCGGGCCGTCGCTCCCGATCAGCGCGGGTACTCGCGCGACGCGCGTCCCGTCGAAGTCGAGGCGTATTGGCAAGACCTGCTCGCAGCCGACGCGATCGCGATCGCCGATGCACTGGGTGCACGCCGCTTTCACGTCGTCGGCCACGACTGGGGCGCCGCGATCGCGTGGCAGGTCGCGATGCTCGTGCCGGAGCGCATCGTGAGCTTGACGGCCGTCTCGGTCCCGCATCCGAACGCGTTCGCGAACGCGCTGGCGGGGGACGAGATATGACCGAAACCTGTGGATCCTGGATGGCGTGAAAAAGGCGGCGTACCCTTCCTTGTGAATCCCAAACCACGAGGCCCTCGGCGCCAACCGAG
>VGTG01000088.1 GCA_016874795.1 Deltaproteobacteria bacterium
CAGAGCGGGCTCGAAGCCGGCAGCGGCTCCTCGTCGAACACGTCGAGGACCGCGGCCCCGAGATGACCGCGCCGCATCGCGTCCGCGAGCGCCGCTGCGTCGACGAGCGCGCCGCGCGCGACGTTGACGAGGACCGCGCCGGGCCGCATCGCCGCGAGCGCGGCCGCGTCGATCAGCCGCTCCGTCTCCGGCGAGTGCGGCGCGCAGACGACGACCGCGTCGCAGCGTCCGAGCATCTCGTGCAGCCTCTCGGGCGGAAAAAGCTCGTCCGCGTGCGGCGACGTCAAGCCCGGCTTCCAGCTCCGACGGATCGCGGCGATCTTCACGCCGAAGGCGCGCGCGCGCTCGGCGACGGCGATGCCGATCGCGCCGAGCCCGACGATGCCGAGCGTCGAGCCCGCGAACGTCCTTCCGTAGAGCGGCGCCCAGCGGTGCGCCTGCTGGTGCTCGTCGAGCGTGCGGAAGCTCTTCCACACCGAGAGGAGCCTGCCGAGAACGAACTCGGAGATCGTCCGCGCGCCGATCCCCGACGAGTTCGTCACGACCGTGCGCGCCGAGGAGACGCCGACGCGCACGAACTGCTCCGTCCCGGCGCCGACGCAGTGGATCCAGCGAAGGCGCGGCGCGAGCGCCGGCAGGTCCTTCGGCGCGTGCAGCGCGATCAGCACTTCGGCCCTCTCGAGCACCCGGCGTCGCTCCGGCGCGACGGTCGTCGCCCACGGCGGCGGCTCGTCGCAGGGCTCCGCGGGAGGCGAGCCGAGCCACGCTCCGGCCGGATCGACCGGAAGTGCGACCGGCTCGATGCGCGGATCGATCGCGCGCAGCGCCGCGTAGAAGGTCTCGTCGTGGAACGCGGGGAATCCGAGGCAAACGACGATCGGTTCGGCCATCCGCTCCTCCTACCGGAGGAGATCTAGGATGACGACGGAACGAAGCGCAACAGCGGGCGGAGCCGCTCGAGGGCGGGCCGGGCCTTCGGCACGCGCCCTCCGGCCCAGGTGATCGCCTTCGCGATGTCGTCTCGCGCGAACAGTCCGCTCGCGAGGAGAGCCGCGGGATAGATCGGCAGGAACATCACCTTGAACGCGATCGAGGCGACGCGCGACTCGAACGTGATCGACTCGGCGAGGAAGTACGTCACGAGGCCGCCGCCGATGATCATCCCGATCCGCGCCCATGGGAACGGGACGTAGAAGAGCCTCTGCGAGTAGTAGAGCGTGACGGACACCTGGAGCGCGAACCCGAGCAGCGTCGCCCAGGCAGCGCCCATGATCCCGAACGGCGGGATGAGGAGCCAGTTCAGGATGATCGCCGCGCCCGCGGCGATGAAGATCGTCACGGTGCGGTAGTACGTCTTCTTGGTGATCAGGATCCCGATCTTCACCATGAAGGTCATGCCGTCGAGCACGAGCGCGAACGCGATGATCGGAACGACGCTCGCCGCCGCATAGAAATCGGGCGTCGCCATCATGTGGATCAGGTCGTCCGCGAAGACGGAGAGACCGAGCCAGAGCGTCATCAGGAACGCGGCGTAGTACGTCCCCATCTGCGCATAGAGCTGCGGCGCATCGGGCTGCTTCTTGTGCTGGAAGATGAACTGCGGCCAGGAGAGCTGGAACGCGGTGACCACGAAGGTCATGATCTCGCCGAAGCGATAGCCCAGCGAGTAGATGCCGACCTCGCTCACCGAGTAGTAGTGCTTGATGAACCAACGGTCCATCAGGTCGAGGCCGAACGCCGCGACGCCGGCCGGCACGAGCGGGAGCCCGTAGATCATCTGGTCCTTGATGCCATCCCAGTGGAAGCCGGCCTTGAAGGCGCGGAGCGCCGGCCACGTGAGGATCAGGCACATCACGAACTCGCCGACGAACTGCGAGAGGATCACGCCCTCGACCTTCATCGAGAACACGACGATGAAGACGACGGCGAGAAGCGTCGTGAGGCCGTTCCGGGCGACGGACCAGAGAGCGTACTTCTTCGATTCGTCCCCGGCGCGCATCATCTGGAAGGGCATGCGCAAGACGACCTTGCAGAGGACAGCCAGCGTCGCGATGACGATCAAGTACGAGTAGGCGCTGTCGTTGAGCAGCCATCCCGAAATCACTCCTGGCCGAAGTAGCGGAATCGCCGCGATCGGCAGCGAGAAGAGGACGAGGATCCAGAGCGACGACGCGATGACCTTGTCGCGCTCCTCGTCCGAGTCGTGCTCGTAGTAGAAGCGGAACACCGAGGTGCTCTGCCCCATGTTGACGAGGATGAAGAGCGCCTGCGTGTACAAGGACACGAGCGACATCAGCCCGTAGTCCTCCGTCGACAGATACCGCGTGTAGAGCGGTATGAGCAGGAAGCCGACGACCTTGATCCCGTAATTCCCGAGACCGTAGATCAGGGTGTGGCCGAGGAGCGTTCCGAACTTGCCGATCACGTGAATCCGACACGCTAACCGACGCGCGCAGGTGAAACGAGCGTTCGGTCAGTCGGTGACGTGTTTCCGAAGCCCACGTAGACCGTCCTGTCCGCGCCGATCGAGACGGCGGCGCGCATCCGCGACGGCGTGCCCGCCTGCCAGGCGACCTGCGCGCGGCCCTGCGGACCGGTCACGCTCGCGCGGCCGGAATGCTGCGCATCGTGATGGAACATCGGCCAAGCGGAGTCGGCGAGGCCGGCGAAGGCAGGCGCCGCTTCGGCGCCTCCCCCGAGGCCGGTCCACGCGCAGATCAAGATCGGAAGCGTCCTTCCACCGGTCATGTCGAGGTCTCCCGTCGGGGTAGGCCCGGATTCGAGTCGTCGAGAAGGCGCTCCCCGGGCGCCTCCTCGAGACGGCAGAGGGAAGCTAGTGCACTAGTCGGTGATCTTGAAGAGACGTTTGCTCGCGCCGATGTAGAGCACTCCGTCGCCGCCGATGACGGGGCCCGACTCCATCTTGCCCGGCAGCAGCATCGACCACTTGAGCGTGCCGTTCGGGTTGAAGGCGAAGACGGTGATGCCCAGGCCGACGTAGATGGTCCCGTCCGCGCCGATCGCCGCCTGGTTGTTGATGTACGCACCAGGCGTGGTGTGGGCGTACGCCCACTCGACGCTGCCGTCCGCGGGATTGAGCGCGTAGAAGTGGCTCGACGCCTTCGCCTTCGAGGCGCCGACGTAGATCGTCCCGTCCGCGCCGATGGAGGGAGCCGACTTCAGCTCTTCCCTCTTGCTGCTGCCCTCCGGGAACGGCGGCACGAACGGCTCGTCCCAGACGTCGGCGCCGGTCTCCGCGTCGAAGGCCCAGAGACCTTCCTTGGAGATGAAGTAGACCACCTGCCCGTCGTTCGAGACGGTCGCAGTGTAGTTCGGCGCCAGGCTGCCGAAGCCCTTGTCGGCGATCTCGCGCCGCCAGAGTTCGTGGCCGTCCGAGGTTCTGTAGGCGATCGCGTCCCTCTTGGTCGAGACGTAGACGATCGACTCGTCGAGATTGAGCGCCGGCGAGATGTTCTTCAGGCTGCCCCGGAGGATCACCTTGCCGTCCTCCACCTCCGCGCTGTTCGGCCACTTGAAGGTGCCGTCCGGATTCATCGCGTAGAACCAGCCGGCGCCGAGCGCTTCCGATCCGAGGTAGACGGTTCCGTCCTGCGCGATCGTCGCCGACACGGTCACGTCGCCGTCGTGGGGGACGTGGTACGTCCAGTCGACGTCGCCTGCCGTGTCGCCCGGCTCCGTGCCGGTGAAGAACGCCCAGAAGTTGTTGTCGCGAGCGCCCATGAAGACGCGGCCGTCATCGGATACCGCGGGCTGCGAGTGGTCGGCGAGACCGGCCTTTGGCTTGCCCGTGAACGGCTGGACGTTGGCGTTCCAGATCTCCGTGCCGGTGTCCGGGTCGAGCGCCGTCAGGGGCCGCTTCCCGTTTCCGAGATAGATCGTGCCGTCCGAGCCGATCGTGGGGGAGCTCTTGACGCGCGAGTCGGAGCGGTAGTCCCAGTCGACCTGGGGAGTCGGGCCCTGCGGGCCGTTCACCGTGGCGCGGCCCGAGTGCTGCGGGTCGTGCTGGAACATCGGCCAGACCGAGTTGTCGAGGCCGGCGACCGCCGGGCTCGTCCCGAGAGCGATCGCCCCGAGCGCGAGAAACGAAACGCGGCGGGCGAACCGGACCGAGCGGTTGGAAGTGTTCATGAAGCGGCTTCTCCCTTGGGTGAGTCTGTCCAGCGCCGAAGGGCGCGGTCTGCCGGTCGTCGTGATTCCCACCCTGAGGAGAAGCGAGGGGTTTCGAAGCGGAACGGGAGGTGGCTGGTTCGAGGGGCCGGATCCCTGGGGAGGGACGGACGGGAACGTTTCGATCGGTTGGGCGATGATGGCGCGGCGTTTCGCGACTCGCAACAGACAAAGTGGAGAGTGACAAGTTCAGACAAAGTGCACCCTTCGAAACGCGACCCTCGCAAGAGCCGCGGCGGACGCCTCAGACTGCACCCCATTTTCGAGACTTGTCGGGCCCCCCGCCGGGCAGCTAGGAATGGGTCCCCCAGCTCGCACTGGAGACGCACTGGATGCCCGTTCGCTTGCCCGAGACGCCCGGCCCGAGCCGACTGCTCCTCGTCCTCCTCGCCTTCCTATTCTTGACGTCTCCGCTGCCGGCGGAGGCCGCCGTTTGCGGCAACGGCGTGATCGAAACGGGCGAGGAATGCGAGGCGCCCTTCGGGCCCTGCTGCCGTCCGACGGACTGCCGGTTCCGCGGCCCGTCGCGCATCTGTCGCTTCGGCACTCCGGACAACATCTGCGATCCGCGCGAGAGGTGCTCCGGCACGTCGGCCCAGTGCCCGGCGAACGTGGTCGCACCCGAAGGGACGATGTGCCGCTCCGGCTCGCTCGACGCGTGCGATCCGCCGGAGTTCTGCAACGGCGTCGTCGGCGCGGCGTGTCCCGCCGACTTCGTTCAGCCGGTCGGTGCGGTCTGCCGAGCGGGCAGCGGTGATGCCTGCGATCCGACGGAGACGTGCAGCGGCGTCGTCGGAGAGACTTGTCCCGACGACGTCGTTTCGTCGGCCGGGACGATGTGTCGCGCCGGCTCGGGCGATGCCTGCGATCCCGCGGAGTTCTGCTCGGGCCAGCCGGAGTTCCCCTGTCCCGCGGACGAGCTCGCGGACATCGGCACCCTTTGTCGCGCCGGCTCCGGCGACATGTGCGATCCGGCCGAGACGTGCAACGGGAGCGACAAGACTTGTCCAGCCGACGTCGTGAGATCGACGTCGACGCAGTGTCGCGCGGGCTCGGGCGACCTGTGCGATCCCGCGGAGAGCTGCACCGGAGTCCCTGGACAGGTGTGTCCCGCGAACTCCTTCGCGCCGTCGACGACGGTGTGCCGTCCCGGCTCCGGCGACGTCTGCGATCCCGCCGAGCACTGCCCGGGAGCGATCGGCGGAACCTGTCCGACGAACGTCGTGACGCCCGTCAACACGCTCTGCCGCGCCGGATCGGGCGACATGTGCGATCCGGTCGAGGTCTGCACGGGAGTCGCCGGACAAACGTGTCCCGCGAACGTGATCACGCCCACGACCACCGTGTGCCGCACGGGCTCCGGAGACCTCTGCGATCCGAACGAGATGTGCTCGGGAGTCGCCGGCGCGCGATGCCCGAACAACGTCGTCGCGCCGAGCACAACGACCTGCCGCGCCGGCTCGGGTGACGTCTGTGACGTCGGAGCGACGTGCACCGGCGTCGTCGGTCAAACGTGTCCGACGACCGGCGTCGCGCCGACGTCGACGGTCTGCCGCGTGGGCTCGGGCGACTCGTGCGATCCCTCCGAGAGCTGCACGGGCGTCATGGGACAGGCGTGCCCCGCCAACGTGATCACGCCGTCGACGACCGTGTGCCGCGCCGGTTCCGGCGATCTCTGCGATCCGAACGAGCTCTGCACCGGAGTCGCCGGTCAGAGCTGCCCGAACAACGTCGTCACGCCGAGCACGACGCAGTGCCGCGCCGGCTCGGGCGACCTCTGCGACGTCGGAGCGAACTGCAGCGGCGTCGCCGGGCAGACGTGCCCGACGACGGGCGTGGCGCCCGCGACCACCGTCTGCCGCGCCGGCTCGGGTGACGTCTGCGATCCCGCCGAGCGTTGTACGGGGAGTCCGAACCAGGCGTGTCCCACGAACGTCGTCTCGCCGGCGACGACCGTCTGTCGCACCGGCTCCGGCGACCTCTGCGATCCGTCGGAGACGTGCAGCGGGACGCCGAACCAGGCGTGTCCGACGAACGTCGTCGCGCCTTCGACGACCGTCTGCCGCACCGGCTCCGGCGACATGTGCGATCCGACCGAGCGCTGCACGGGCACGGCCGGCCTCACCTGTCCTTCCGACCAGATCCTTCCGTCGACGACGGTGTGCCGCACCGGCTCCGGAGACTCGTGCGATCCGAGCGAGGGGTGCACGGGCGTCGCGCGAGCCGCGTGTCCCGCGAACACGATCACGCCGGCGAACACGGTGTGTCGCCCCGGCTCGGGCGATCCGAACGGCTCGGGCGTGATCTGCGACACGGCCGAGCGCTGCAACGGCGTCGCCGGCGCGGCGTGCCCGGTCGACGTGCGCGAGCCGCCGACCAAGGTCTGCCGGCCCGGCTCGGGCGACGTCTGCGATCCCACCGAGACGTGTCCGGGTACGATCGGCGGAGCGTGTCCGGTGGACGGGGTCGCTCCTGCGACGACGATCTGTCGCGCCGGCGGCGGCGATCCGAACGGCACGGGCTTCGAGTGCGACGCACCCGAGAGATGCACCGGGGTCGCCCTCTCGACATGCCCTGCGAACTCGTTCTCGCCGGCGGGCACCGTGTGCAACCCGGGCTCCGGCACCCCGAACGGCGGACTTCTCTGCGATCCCGAGGAGATCTGCCCGGGCGTCGGCGGCGGCGTCTGTCCTCCCAACGAGATCGAGCCCCCCGAGACGATCTGCCGACCGGGCCTCGGCTGGGATCCCGTGCTGAAGGTTTGCAACGCGAGCGAGAGCTGCCCCGGCACTCCGGGCGGCGCGTGTCCGGCCGACGTCCCGCCCGCCGAGGGCGGCGTCATCGTGCGGCCGCATCAGGACACGCGTCTCATGCAAACGCACGCGAGCTCGAACGACGGCGCTGCCGGGCTCATGTGGCTGAAGCGCGCTTCGAGCGTGCGCGGGCTGGTCGGCTTCGATCTCTCCTGTCATCCCGAGGCGACCGCGTCGCTCGGCTGCGCCGTCCTCGGCCTCTCGATCAACGAAGGCAGCCCGTCCGACACGGGTACCTATCTCGCCGCGCATCGCATGAACGTGCCCTGGGTCGAAGGCAATCAGGCATTCAACGACTTCGCGTGGGGCGGCGGACAGCTCGGGCCGTTCCCCGGTACCGGGCAGGGCGCGACCTGGGACTGCCGCGTCGACCTGGACCTCGCCGACGGCAACTCGAGCAACTGCTCGGCGACGGATCGCTGGAGCGGCGGCGACGATTGCGGCGGCGTTCCCTGCTACGAGACGCCGGGCACCGAGGTCCTCTACGCCGACCCACTGCAGGAATCCGTCGACTGGGAGGTGACCGCGGACGTCCGCGGCGAGGCGGCACCGGTCAGCTGGCTGCTGAAGGTCGCCGACGAGGCGCAGGGCGCCGGTGCCGTGAAGCTGTATCAGAGCAACGGCGCGCGCTTCATGGCCGAAACGGCGAGCGGCACCTCCGGGCTCGACCAATTCGAGCTCGCGCCGCGGCTCGTTCTCTTCGGACCGCACGTGCGTGCGCCGCAGGCGCGGCTGGTCTCCCCGATCGGCGGCTCGGCCGTGTCTCCCGCGACCGTGACGATCGAGCTCGTCGACGGTTCGCCGGGCCCGAACGCGCGCTGGGAGAACCGGACCCTCGGCCAGTGGGGCTACATGAGCCCCGCGGGCAGCGCCGGCTGGACCGCTTCGATCCCGCTCCGGCTCGGAGCCAACGACGTCGAGTTCACCGTCGAGGACGCGTGCGGCACCGAGGGGCGCGCGAGCTTCATGATCCCGCACGCGATCGGTCAGACGTGCGGAGACGCGGTCGTCAATCCCGGCGAGGAGTGCGACGACGGCAACCGCCTCGACGGCGACTGCTGCTCCGCGAGCTGCGTGCAGGATCCGGACGGGATGTCGTGCGAGGACGGCAACAGCTGCTCCATCGGCGACCTCTGCGAAGCAGGCGCGTGCATCGACGGCGAGACGATGCCGCTCGGCTGCGAGAACGACTACCTCTGCTACCAGGTCAAGCCGAACGAGAGCTCGGCGGCGTTCGCGCCGGTCTTGACGAGCCTCTCGGATCTCGCGGGCGATGGAACCTTCGTCCCTCGCAAGGCGAACCTCCTCTGCATTCCCGGCGCGGTCGAGCAAGGCACGATCGCCGATTCCACCGGCGGCTTGGTCGGCTACGTCGCAAGCGAGCGAAGCCGTCGCTCGCTGCCGGCTGCTCTGCGCGTGACCGATCGCTTCGGCACGAAGACGCTCGAGCTGACCGGTGCGAAGCAGATCCTGGCACCCGCGCGCTGGACGCTCGACGAGCCGGCACCGACGCCGGACCCGAACCTCGAAGAGCACCGGGTCTGCTACGCGGTGAAGAGCCTGGAGAAGTGGCCGCGAGGCTTGCAGGCCAGGGTCGCGGAGGCCTTCGAGAATCGAAAGTACGATCTGCGCAAGCCCTCGCGGCTCTGCCTCGCCGCCGGATGGAACGAGGAGACCGCCGCGAACCCGAACGCGCACCTGATGTGCTACCGCGCGATCTACGCGGCGGGCCACCCGCCGCACGAGCGGCTGCTCGGCCGCGTGCATACGAACGACAGCTTCGGCGAGATCCTCTTCGACACGAAGAGCGAGGAGGATCTCTGCGTGCGCGCGTCGGTCGAGGTCCCGTAGCACGACCCTCGCTTGTCACGTCGGGGCGCGTCTGATTTGAGGTCGGGCGAGCCATGCCCGTCTACGTCTTCGAAACGATCGACGTGATCGGCGCCGGCCGGGGCGCGCTCATCGAGCGCATCCGCTCGAGCTGGTCGGTGCACCTCGAAGAGGAGTTCGGCGTGCGCATGGTCGGCGTGTGGGCGACCGTTGGCAGCACCGCGAGCTGGCCCGAGGTGAACGTCCTCTGGGAGATGGACGACTGGGACGCGTTCGGCCTCTCGCAGCAGGCCCGCTTCCCGGTCGAGGAGAAGGACCCCTACGGCATGGAGCTGAGGCGCCACTCGCTGCCGCTTCGCTCCGGCGGGCGCCACGACCTCCTGGTCGGCGCCGCGTTCTCGCCGAAGCGCGAGCAGGTTCGCGCGCAGGCTCGCGCCGGAGAGGTGATCCTGCGCGAGGGCGTCGTCGCGCGCGCGGGCGGGATCGACGCGTATCATGCGGCCCTCGCTTCGGAGTACGCGCCGCTCGCAAAGTCGCGCGGCCTCGAGCTCGTCGGCGCGTACGCGCACGCGCTTCGGCCGAACCGCGGCATGAACCTCTGGTCCTTCCGCGACTGGGATCACGTCCGCGACCACATGAACGCGGAGGACTCAGACGCGGAGCTCGCGGCGTGGCGCGTGCGCGAGGCCGAGCTCCTCGTCGACGTCGAAGGATGGCTTCTCGCTCCGCCGCCGAGCGGAGCGCTCCGGACCTGAGCGATGATCTACCTGCACGAGATCATCCGCGTCGTCCCCGGCCGGGAAGAGGACTACATGGCGAGCGTCCTCTCGCTCTCGTTCATCCCCGACCGGAAGCGCGAGCGCGTCGGCCACCTGGGCCAGCTCGGCCTCTTTCGCGCGGCAGAGCATTCGGGGCGCTGGCCAGCGGTCGTCAACGTCTGGGAGCACACCGACTGGGGCACGCTGACGCACGCGCTCGCACGGCAGTTCCAGGACACGGCGCGCGACGCGAAGATGGAGGACTGGTGGCGGGCGAACACCGACCTCCGTAGCGGCGGACACGACCGCGTCCTGCTGCCGACCGCGTACACGCGCGACCGCGCGAGCCTGGAGCGCGACGGCGTGCGCGGCCGCCTCTTCGTCCACGAGATCGTCAAGCTGAACCTCGGCGCGGTGCCGCAGTACCTCGAGCGGCTCGGCGACGTCCTGCCCTCGGCGCGAGCGCTCGGCTGGGAGCTCGTCGGCGCCTACCGCGTCGCGTGGCGTCCGCGCGAGGCGCTGATCCTCTGGGCGCTCGACGAGTGGGCGGCGCTGGGACGCTTGTCCGGGGCGTCCGACGCGAAGGTGCGAGCGTGGAACGACCATCGCGCGAGCGTCACGGTCGACCTCGAGGAGATCGTCCTCCTCCCCGGCCGCATGAACCCGCTCCGGCGGCACGAGTGAGCGGTTGAGCCGGCTCGAAGGGAAGGTAGCGATCGTCGTCGGCGCCGGGCAGACTCCCGGCGAGACGATCGGGAACGGCCGCGCCGCGGCGATCCTGTACGCGCGCGAGGGCGGGCGCGTTCTCCTCGTCGACCGCCGGCTCGCTTCCGCGGAAGACACGCGCGCCGCGATCGCCGCGGAAGGCGGCGAGGCTTCCGCGTTCGAGGCCGACGTCACGAGCGAGGCCGCGTGCGCCGCGATGGTCCAGGCGTGCGTCGAGCGCTACGGCCGGCTCGACATCCTGCACAACAACGTCGGCATCGGGGACGGCGACACGAGCGTCCTCAAGATGTCCGAGGACGTCTGGGACCGGATCTTCGCCGTCAACCTGAAAAGCGTGATGCTCGCGAGCAAGCACGCCCTCCCGGTCATGCGCGCGCAAAAGAGCGGCGCGATCCTCAACATCTCGTCGATCGCGGCCGTCTGCGCGACGCCCCTCACCGCCTACAAGACGTCGAAGGCCGCGGTGAACGCGCTGACGCAGCAGATGGCGATCGCGAACGCGAAGCACGGCGTGCGCGTCAACGCGATCATGCCCGGCTTGATGAACACCCCGATGGCGATCGAGACGATCTCGCAGGCGAGCGGCGTGCCGCGCGAGAAGCTGATCGAGGCGCGCGACGCGGCCGTTCCTCTCGGTGGGAAGATGGGAACGGCGTGGGACGTCGCCTACGCAGCGCTCTTCCTCGTCTCGGACGAGGCGCGCTTCATCACCGGCATCGTTCTCGCGGTCGACGGCGGGCAGAGCGCACGCGCCGGCTGATCGCTACGCGCTCACGCCTTCCCGACCGAACGCAGGATCTGCTGCACGTCGAGACCCTGCGCCTGCGTCTCGATCTGCCCGCGCACCCTCGGATAGAGCTCCGTCGCCTCGTTCTTCAGCCGCTCGAAGAGGGCGCGCAGGTCGTCCGTGCTGAGGTTCCGATTCTGCGCGTAGTACTGCCGTGCCGCGTGACCGAGCGCGTACGTCGTCGCGAACGAGGTCGCCGCTCCCGTCGCGGCTCCCGCGACGCCGCCGACGAGCCCGCCGAGGAGACGTCCGAGCGCGCCCTGGAACACGCCGCCGACGATCTTCCGCGCGAAGTCGTCGATCACCTGCGCGGCCATCCCGATTCCCATGGTGCCGAGGAGGTCCGTCACCTGCCCGCCGTCGAGCGTCTGGCCGTAGGATTGACCGATCGTGTAGACGAGCCGCATCTGCAGCGGGATGATCGCCATTGAAGCAAGCGACTGCGGCAGGAGCTCGAGAGCGCCGGTGAGCTTCGCCTGCTGCAAGATGAGATCGTCGAGCTGGCTCGGCCCGGTCGCTGGCGAGGTGGATCCGCTCGTCGACGGCGGAGGCGAAGTCGAAGCGACGTCCGCGACGCGCGCAACGCTCGCGACTTCCGCGGCCCGGAGCCGCAGCTGCTCCGCCGTCTCTGCGGAGATCCCGAGCATCCCGCGGAGCCCGGCGAGGAAGCGCTCCTCCGCCTGGTTCGCGACTCCGTCCGCGTTGCAGACGGCGACCGCGAGCTCGTAGGCCGCTTCACACGCTTCGTCCGACGGGAGCCGCGCGGCGAGGTCCGCCGGCAGACCGACGCTCGTCGCGTCGAGGACGCTCGCGTCGACACCGCGGGAGCGGGCGATCTCACGCAGCCGCGCCTTCTCCTGCTCGGTCGCCTGGCCGTCCGCGACCGCGGCGGCGAGCCCGATCTGCACCAGCGTCTCCGCTTCCTTCGTCATCACGCCCTCCCGAGGGTCGGCACCCTCGACCGACACCACGCTCATTCTAGGCACGCGCGCCGAGAAGCTTCGAGCCGAGCCTCGGAGCCACCCGGCGGTTCCCGGCGCCGGCCGATCCTGATATAGACCGCCTCCGCGCATCCGCACGGAGGGAGCCGCACGACGCCGCAGGAGATGGAGACGCTCTGGGCCGAGCACATCCCGCCACGAGCTCGAGACGAAGGACGTCGAGGCCACCCTGGCGACGATGGTCGAGGACGCGTCCGTCAACCACCTGCCGATCCGCTCGTCGAGGAAGAGCCGCGCCGCGAGACATGATCGCAAGGCGGTTGTCGCCGGCCGTCGCGCCGGGATAGAAGTGCGCCATGCTGGACGTACTCGCGGGGATTCGCGTCCTCGAGGTGGCCGAGCACGGCTTCGTTCCTTCCGCCGGGACCGCGCTCGCCGACTGGGGTGCCGAGGTGATCAAGGTCGAGCATCCGGGTCGAGGGGATCCGATGCGCCACCTCCTGTCGTGGGGCATCATTCCCGGAACCGATCCGGCGAAGCCGAGCTTCATGACCGAGTCGCTCTTTCGCAGCAAGCGCTGCGTCGCGATCGACGTCGCGAAGCCGGAAGGACGCGCCCTGCTCTTCCGCCTCGTCGCCACCGCCGACGTCTTCCTGACGAACCTCCTGCCGAGCAGCCGGCAGCGCCTCGGCATCGACGTCGAGGAGGTGCGCGCCGTCAACCCACGAATCATCTACGCGCGCGGGCACGGCCAGGGCGCGAAGGGACCCGAGGCGGACGCAGGAGGCTTCGACGCGGTGTCGTTCTGGGCGCGCGGCTCGGTCCAGGAGCGCCTGACGCCGCCGGGACAGGCGCTGATCGGCCAGCGCCCCGCGACGGGAGACTTCACGAGCGGGCTCACGCTCGCGGGCGCGATCGCCGCGGCGCTCGTGAAGCGCGAGCGGACGGGACACGCGGCCGTCGTCGACGTCTCTCTCCTCGGCGTCGCCGCCTGGATGATGTCACCCGACGTCAACGCGGCGATGCAGTACGGGCGCGACCTTCCGAAGCTCGGCAACGCGAAGCCGATCTCGTCGGTCGCCCGCACCTACGTCACGCGCGACGACAAGTACGTGACGTTGATGATGTGGCAGGACGAGCCGCGCTTCTTCCCGATCTTCGTGCGCGCCGCGGGCTGGGAAGACCTCCTCGCCGACGCGCGCTTTGCGACGCCGGAGGATCGCGTCGAGAACGCCGCGCCGCTCATCGCCGAGGTCGAGCGCCGCTTCGCCGAGCGCTCCCGCGAGGACTGGGTCGAGCGGCTGAAGGGGACCGAGTGCATCTGGGGCTTGAACCAGAGCCCGATCGACATCCCCGACGATCCGCAGGTGCGCGCGAACGGCTACATCCTCGAGATCGACCGCGGGGACGACGAACCCTTTCGCGCCGTCGCCGCTCCGACGATTTTCGACGGCGAGGCGCCCGGCGCGCGCCACGCCGCGCAGGAGCTCGGCGAGGAGACCGAGACCGTCCTCCGCGAAGCCGGAGTGTCCGACGACGAGCTCGGCCGAGCCGCCGCGAGCGGCGCGATCGCGAGGCCGAGCGCGGGCGCTCCGCGATGAAGCAGGTCCGCATCCACGGTCCCGGCGACGTTCGCCTCGACGACGTCGCACCACCGGACCCGGGACCACGCGACGCCGTCGTCCGCGTCGTCGCCTGCGGGATCTGCGGGAGCGACGTCGGCTACGCGAAGATCGGTGGCGTCGCCGGTCCCGTCGACGCGCCGCTGCCGCTCGGACACGAGCTCGCGGGCGTCGTCGCGCGCGTCGGAAGCGAGGTCCGCGGGCTCGCACCGGGGACGCGCGTCGTGCTGAACCCGATGGCCGGCGGAAACCGGATCGGCAACGGCTCCGCCGAGGGCGGCTTCTGCCGCGAGCTCCTCGTGCCGAACGCGGCTGCGGGCGACGTGTTGTTCCCGATCCCGGACGACCTGCCCTTCGATCGCGCGGCGCTCGCGGAGCCGCTCGGCGTCGGCGTCCACGCGGTGAACCGCGCCGGCGTCGCGCACGGAGAGCGCGTCGCGATCTTCGGCGCCGGGCCGATCGGACTCATGAGCCTCGCGGCGCTCCGCGACCGCGGCATCGACGACGTCGCGATCGTCGATCTCTCGGAGGCACGTCTCGAGATCGCCCGTACGCTCGGCGCCCGAGCGACGATCCACGCGGGACGCGAGGACGTCTGGGCGCGGCTTCGCGAGGTGCACGGCACCGGACCGTGGCTCGGCATGCCCATGGTCGGGACCGACGTCTACATCGAGGCTTCGGGCTCCGCGCGCGTGCTGCAGGACATCCTCGCGCAGTCGAAGGAGAACGCGCGGCTCTCGGTCGTGGCGCTCCATCGCGACGAGATCCCGGTGAGCTTCCTGATGGTCCTCTCGAAGCAGCTGACGATCGTCGGAGCGCTCGCCTACCCCGAAGACTACGGCCAGATGATCGAGATGCTCGCGCGCATCGACCTCGGCGCGGTGATCACGCACCGCTTCCCGCTCGAGGACTTCCACGCGGCGCTCGCGGTGGCGCAGGACCCCGCCGCCGGCGCGAAGGTCCTGATCGAGATCTCGCCCGAGTAGTCCGCAGTCGCGGCCGCGCGGAGCGCGCTCGTCAGGCGAGCTCGTCGAAGAGCTCTTCCACCGAAATCGCGAGCCCAGGGAGCACGCTCGAGACGATTCCCCCGGTCTCGTACACGAACTGCAGCTCGAGGGCGCCGGCGCGCAGCCGATAGATCTCGACACGGGCCCCCGCCGGGTCGACGATCCAGTACTCGAGGACTCCATTCCTCGCGTAGATCGACCGCTTCTCCTCGCGATCGCGTCGCGCTCCGCCGCGCGAGAGGACCTCGACGACGAGCTCTGGCGTCAATCGGAGACAATGATCCGGAATCGGTCGCGGGACGGCCGCGAGCCGCTCGCGTGAGACGAAGGAGACGTCGGGCTCGAGCGTATCGCCGGAAGGAAACTCGAAGCCGGCGCTGGAGTCGAACACCAGACCGAGGCCGTTCGCCTCCACGTAGCGCGCGAGGCGAGCGACGAGACGTGCGCCGATCGCACCATGGCGCGCGCTCGCGGGCGGGCTCATGACGATGTGTCCGCCGATGAGCTCGTAGCGGTGGACATCCCGCCAGGGTCGCCCCCGCACCCACCTCCAGAAACTCTCTTGCGTGAAGGTCTCGTCCGAAGCGAATCCAGTCTCCATCGCCATCGTCCCTGGACGCTATCACCGTGCACGACATGCGGCTACGGGCTGCGCGTGACCGGAACCATGGCACGCGACGCAAGAGTCGCGGGCAGCGAACGAATCAGGTGAGCTCGCCCATCTCCGGCGCGGGGGTCGTCGGCTCGCCGCGCGACACGACGACGGCGGCAGCGAGGTCTCCGGTCACGTTGAGCGTCGTGCGACACATGTCGAGGAGCCGGTCGACGCCGAGGATCATGCCGATTCCGTCCGGGGGCACCCCCACCGTGCCGAGGATCATCGCGACCACCGGGATCGAGCCCGCAGGCACGCCCGCGGTGCCGATGCCGCCGAGGATGCAGATGAACGCGACCGTCACCTGCTGCGCGAGCGAGAGCTCGACGCCGTAGAACTGCGCGAGAAACAGCACGGTGACGCCCTCGAAGAGCGCGGTCCCGTTCTGGTTCGCCGTCGAGCCGATCGTCAAGACGAAGCGGCTCACGTGCGAAGGCAAGCCGAGCTCGCGCTCCGCGACGAGGAGCGAGGTCGGGAGCGTCGCGTTGCTCGAAGCCGTCGAGAACGCCGTCAGCATCGCGGCGCGAATGCCGCGAAAGAAGCGGACCGGGCTCATCCCGCCGAGCCACGAGACTGAAATGGAGTAGACGACGAACTGCTGGATCCCGAGCGCCAGCAGCACGACGCCGACGTATGCGCCGAGCTGCCAGAGGATCTCGTACCCGAGCCGCGCCGTCGTCGTGAACAGGAGGCAAGCGACGCCGAGCGGTGCCATCCGGATCACGATGGCGAGGAGCCGCATCACGACGTCGTAGAGACCCTCGAGCGCTCGCTCGAAGCTCCGCGCCGCTTCCGTCCGCGTCAGCGTCAAGCCAACGCCGAGAAAGAGGGCGAACACCATGACGGCGAGGACATCCTGGTCGGCGAGCGCCTTGACGACGTTCGCCGGCACGAGCTGGACGAGGAAGTCGATGCCTTCCGCCTGCTGCGCGGGGGCCGCGGCCGGAGCGCTCGCGGCCTGCGCGGTGAGGCGCGCGCGGAGCTCGGGCGTCATCCCGGCCCCCGGCCGCAGCGCGTTCACGAGCCCGACGCCGACGAGCACCGCGATCGTCGAGACGGCGACGGTGTAGACGAGAGTCTTGATGCCGATCCGCCCGAGGCTTCGCACGTCACCGATTCCCGCGACCCCGAGCGCCAAGGACGAGACCACGAGCGGCAGCACGAGCATGAAGAGGAGCCGCAGGAAGATCTGCCCGATCGGCGCCGTGACGTTGGCGATGAAGGCCTCGAGAGCGGACGAGCCGCCGGCGAGAAGATGGGCGGTGATGCCGAGGACGATGCCGGCGGCGAGCCCGATCAGCATCCGTACCGAAAGGTCCTCGCGCATCGCCCGGCATGATGCGCGACGACCTCCGCCGCCGCAAACCCGGGCTCTCCTCCTCTCGGGTTTCGACGAGCGTGGCGACCGGGCGCAAAGATGGAGCGAAACGCGCTAAGGAAGGGCGATGCATCACGACTGGAGAAGCGACGGCTACGAGGTCAGCACCGAGAACTTCGGGCTCTATCACGGCGAGGAGCAGGTAGGGTACGCGCGCCTCGCGAAGTGGCTCGTGGCGACGATCCTGTCCCACCAGGAGCTGCAGGGCCTGCGTCGCTGGATGCCGATCACGCGGGACGCGCACGGCCTCTACGAGCCCCTCGGCTTCCGCCCGTGCGCGCGTCCGGATCAGCTGATGGAGACCGTCGTCCCCGACGCCTATCGGCGTCGCTCGGCGTCCTGAAGGCGAGATCGACGAGCCGTGAGGAACGAGCGCGCTCCGACCGTCGGCCTCCTGTATCCCGGCGACCTCGGGGCGCGCCGGCGCTCCGATCCGAGCGAGAGCCGCTTCGCCGAGCTGTTCCGCGCCTTCGCGAACGCGGGCTTGCATGCCGAGCCGGCGATCTACCACGACGACTTCACGGAGGAGGTGCGCGCGCAGCTCCTGCGGCTCGACGGCGTGCTCGTCTGGCACAACCCGATCGAGGGCGGACGACGGCGAGACCGCCTGGATGCGCTCCTTCGCGAGGTCGCGGAGGCGGGTGTCTTCGTGAGCGCGCATCCCGAGACGATCCAAAGGCTCGGCACGAAGGACGTCCTCCTCGACGTGCGCGACCTGCCGTTCGGCAGCGACGTCCACCGCGTGGACGGCGTCGAGCAGCTGCGGGTCGAGCTTCCAGGCCGGCTTCGCGCCGGCCCTCGCGTCCTGAAGCAGCATCGTGGTCAGAGCGGCGTCGGAGTCTGGCGCGTCGCGCTCGACCAGAGCGATCCGCGCGGCCGGAGCGGCGCGCGACTCGAGCTCCGCCACGCCGAGCGCGGCAGCGAAGCAGAAACGATCGACCTCGAAACGCTCCTCGAGCGCTTGCGACCCTACTTCGAGCCCGAGCACGGCGGCCACTTGGTCGATCAGGCATGGCAGCCACGCCTCGTCGACGGCATGGTGCGGGCCTACCTCGTCGGCGACCGCGTCGCGGGCTTCGGGCACCAGGCCGTGAACGCGCTCTACCCCGCTTCCCCCGGGCAGCCGGCGCCGCCGCCGGGGCCGCGCTTCTATCACGGTCCCGAGCTCGAGAGGTTCCAGAGCCTGCGGCGTCGCCTCGAGGAGGAGTGGATCGGCCGCCTCGCCTCGCGCGTGGGACTTCGCGCCGAGGAGCTCCCGCTCCTCTGGGACATGGACTTCTTCCACGCGGTCCCGACCGAAGAGGACGCGGACCCGTTCGCGCTCTGCGAGATCAACGTCAGCAGCGTCGCGCCGTTCCCTCCTTCGGCGATCGATCCGCTGGTCGAGGAGACGCGGAAGCGCCTCTCGCGAGCGCGCTAGCCGTTTGCAATCCGCAGCGCTCTGGCGGAAGAGCGAGCATGGCGGCACAGCGCGACCTGCGGATCGTTCACCCGGCCATCGCGACGACGGGCCGCGTGATGTTCGTCTTGATCTTCTTCCTCTCGGGGATCACCCACTTCACCGGCGTCGACGACTACGTGGCGCTCATGCCGGAGGCGATCCCGTTCCGGTCGTTCTGGGTGATCGTCTCCGGCATCGTCGAGCTGATCGGTGCGACGATGATCCTGACGAACCAGTGGCCGCGCCTCAGCGGCTGGCTGATCGTCCTCTTCCTGATCCCCGTGACCATCAGCGTGCACGGCGTCGCGATGGTGACCGATCCCGATGCTCGCATGCGCGCGATCCAGACGTCGTTCTTCCTGAAGGGCGTCGCGATGACCGGTGCGGCGCTCCTGATCACGCAGCTCGGCGTCAAGCGCGCCTGAGCCGAGTCCGAGCCGAGCCCGCGCCGAGCCCGCGTCCGAGGCTCAGGGCGAAGCGAGGAAGTCGCGCAGGAGCTCCTCGATCTCGAGGTGTACGCCCGCGATCGGATTGTCGACGGGGATCGGCTCCGGACGCAGACGAAACGGCGGCGCCGCCGGCGGCTCGTAGCGCGAGCCTTGGTGCAGCACCTCGAGCATGCCGTGCGCCGCGGGATCCCACACCGTCGCACGAGGAGCGCCGCTCGCCGCGAGCATCGAGTCCGTGGCGAGCGTCGCGGCGACCTCGTCCAGGCTCGCGGTCTGGAACAGAACCTCGGCCGACGGACCGCCGTGCACGGGATCCCGGAAGAGGTAGGGCGCGAGCGCCAGCGGATCGATCGGCTCGAGCACCCAGCGCGTCAAGTCGACGATCGGATCGAGGATCAGATGCCTTTCGACCTCGTCGAAAGGCCCCTCGACGCCGAGGCGCGGCAGGAAGAGCGCCTCGACGAGCGGGCGGAACTCGGTCGACTCCGCGAGCGTCTCGACGATCGAGCCCGGCTGCACGTTCTGCACGGCGGCGCGGAGGTCCGGCTCCATCACGAGAGCCGAGACGCCGACGACCGCGCCGAGCGAGTTCCCGATGTAGCCGATCCGCTCCGGGTCGAAGCCGGTGGGAGATCCCACGGCATCGCCGACGGCGGCGCCGAGACCTCCCTCTCGCGCAGCGCGCACGGCAGAGACGACGTCCGCCGCGAACTGGAGGAACGTCGCGAGCGGATAGCCCGTGAAGAACGCGAGATCGGGCGCGGTGCCGGAGAGACCGAACACGCGAGCCGACACGTCGGCCGCCTCCGTCTCCGCGAAGCCGTCCGGCCCAGGCAGGTCGCGAATCGCGTTTCGCTCGTCGCGTGCGCTGCGCGCGCGGTCGCCGTGCTGGAACGCATCGATCGCGAGCACCGCGACGCCGACGCGCGCGGCCGTGTTCGCCGTCGCGAAACCCGTGACCCGGCTCGCGTTGAACCCGTGGTGCGCGACCGCGATCGGGAGACGGGACCGGTCGGCGCCCGCGGGAATCGTCAGGACGAACGGCACGTCCTCGCGCGGCCCCGCCTCGATTGCGCCGGAAGCGTCTCGCCGGGCGAGGCCGACGTCCGTCCCGGCTCCCTCGATCACGCGCGGCGCCGCGAACGTCCCGGTGATCACCTCGCCGATCGCGCCGTGGACGATCGAGCGGCTGCCGTCCGTGCCCGCCTCGGGCGGCACGTCGATTCCCGGGCGGTCCTCGGAGGGAACGCCGAGGAGCTCGTCGATCTCGCTCCCCGTGCGCACGCGGTCGATTCGCACGTCGAGCGGCGGACCGCCCTGCACGGCCGCGCGCGTGGCGAGGAGATCGGCGGTCACGTCCTCCGTCGTGTAGGCGGCGAGCGCGATCACGCTCCGGCGATCGACGCCGGCCCGCTCGAGCTCGTCGAGAGCCGGCTGGATCGCCGTCGCGACGTGCGCGACGAGCGCGTCGGACGCGCGCTCCGGCGACCGCAGGTCGCGCGCCTCGCGAAAGAGATCGCTCGCCCCGACCGCCGAGCCGTCGTTCGCGCGGAGCGAGGTCGTCAGCGCGGCCGCATAGCGTCGCGAGCGGTGCAGCGCGATCCCGCGCACGGGGCGGATCGCGAGGAGGCCGCGCTCGGGATCCCACTCGACACGCAAGGGAAAGAGCCGGCCGCGCTCGG
This sequence comes from Deltaproteobacteria bacterium, assembly GCA_016874795.1. GTDB lineage: Bacteria > Desulfobacterota > Binatia > UBA12015 > UBA12015 > VGTG01. The sequence goes on from VGTG01000088.1 coordinate 20,278, forward strand.
GGGAGGCCGGATCGACGTCCGCGAGAACCACGGCGTCCTCCGGCGACGGCTCGCCGAGGTCTCCCGTTCCGCCGTCCGCCGGAAGCGAGCCGCGGTCGATCCCGCCGTCGATAGGAAAATAGACGTTGCAGCTCGCGCAGAAGCCGTCGCGCGAGGCGAAGAGATCGCGGAGCGCTTCGAAGAGCGGCGTGTCCGAGTACGCGGTCGGAACCGCGCCGATCCGGATCACGCCCGCGCCGTCGCGGTAGAGATCGCTCGGGAACGGGGCCGCGCCGAAGTCCGTCGGTGCGTCCGTCGAAACGTCGAAGCGAGCGACGACGCTCGGCGGTGCCTCCGACGAGCCGCTGCCGCTGCCGCCGCAGGACGCCGCGAGCGTCGCAGCAAGCAGGAGAAGGAAGGCGCGTGATCGCGGCATGCTTCGAGGCCTCCGGCCACTCGGCCTAAGCACCCGGCCGCACGCCGAAGCGCTCGACGTAGAAGCCGAAGCGCTCGCGCAGCTCGTCCGGGTCGACGCCGAAGTCCGCCTTCAGGTCGTACACGATGCGGCCGTGCTTCCCCCGCGGGTTCGCGGCCATGTAGTCGTCGAGGGCGCGGCGCGCCCCCGGCGTCATCTCGAGATCGGCGAGCCGGTAGATCCGCTCGACCATCGCGACGTCGTCGGCCATGAACTCGTGGAAGCGGCAATCGAGGCTCCGCTCCCTCGGGATCCGGTCGCGGTCGCGCACGCAGGCGCGCAGGAGGCGCTCGATCCGGTCGATCCAGTAGGAAGCGATCGCGGGCGGATCGACGCTCGAGCGGCCCATGCGCGCACCGTACGCGAGCATCGTCACGTTCGAGGCGATCACCGAGACCGGGTCGCGGTGCGTGACGACGATCGTCGCGTCGGGGAACGTCTCGTACAGCGGGACGAGCTGCTCCAGATGCTGCGGCGACTTCAGGATCCAGCGGCTCGGCCCGCGCATCCAAGTGAGCGCCTTCAGGACGCGCTTCAGATACGCGTAGTGCGGCCGCTGATCGTGCGCGAGGTAGTAGTCGCGCCACCGAGGGATGCGCGCCTTCCACTCGAAGACGTACGTCGAGAAGTCGAGCCCCTGCAGCTCGATCTCCTCGTGGACGTGATCGGGCGGCATCGGGTGCATCGCCTTCAGGAGCGGCGTCAAGCGCTCGGTGCGCTCCCACGCCTCGCGGCAGCGCAGGAAGCGGCGATCGAGACCGTCCGCGCCCGGGCCTTCGCGAAGGCTTGGGATCGGCTCGAGGCTCTCCCAGTACGGCAGCGAGCGGAGCCGGCGGTCCGCGGAGATCAGGTTCACGAGGTGCGTCGTGCCCGAGCGCGGCAATCCGGCGATCAGGATCGGCCGGTCGATCTCGACCTCGTCGATCTCGGGATGGCGACGCAGCAGATCCTCGAAGCGCAGGCGCTGCGAAGCGTAGCGGACGGCGTCGCGGAAGTTCCCGATGCGGCCGCCCGGCGAGAGCCCCTCGTCCTCCTCGAGGCTCTCGAGCCAGACCGAGAGCCGCTGGCGGAAATCGTCGGGGCCGAAGTCGGAGAGGCCGGTTTCCCTTCTCGCGGCGTCGAGCACGGCTTCGACGGTGAGGGAGACGGGAAACGAGGCCGCACCCTCGATCGCGGCGCGCTGGAGCGGCGTGTACTCCGGGGCGGCGAGGTCGGAGATCCGGATCTGTTCGCCGACGGCGGTGGCTTTTCGAGCTTCCGGCACGGCGCGAGTGCCGCCGGTTTAGCGCGTCGCCCAATAGGGCGCCATCCCGTTTCGACTTCGCCCGGCCGGGCGTATCGTTTTTCGGCGCCACTCGCTTCCCTCTCGCT
>VGTG01000089.1 GCA_016874795.1 Deltaproteobacteria bacterium
AGAAGACGCCAGGGTCCGCGCGATCCGCGAGCTGAAGATCCTCGTCGACGGCGGGCGCTGCACGCAGAACGACCTCGTGCGCCTCGGCCAGACTCTCGCCCGGTATCCGGGAAGCTGCCCGACCTACCTGCACGTCCAACGCGACGGCTTCGAGACGCGAATTTCGCTCGAGAAGCACGGCGTCAGCGCGAGCCACGAGGTACTCGCGGCGCTGGTCGACGCCGGCGTCGAGGCGAGGTTCATCTCCTGAGCCGCACCCCGCGCCGCCGTCCGATCGAGGTTCGCGCCGAAGCCGAGCGCGCGTTCCTCGTCGGCCTCGAGACGAACGCGGCGGGCACCGGTCCCGCGGCGATCGAGGACTCCCTCGGCGAGCTCGGCCGTCTCTGCGAGACCGCGGGCGTGCTGGTCGTCGGATCCACGCGGCAACGTCGCAACGTGCCGGACGTGCGGACCTTCATCGGCGCCGGCAAGGTCGAGGAGCTCCGCGAGGCGCTTCGCGAGGCGGAGGCGGATCTCGTCGTCTTCGACGATCCGCTGAGCCCGGCCCAGCAGCGGAACCTCGAGCGCGGCCTCGACTACGGCTCGAGCGTCGAGCCGCGCGTCCGCGTGATCGACCGGAGCCAGCTCATCCTCGACATCTTCGCGCAGCGCGCACAGAGCATCGAGGGAAAGCTCCAGGTCGAGCTCGCGCAGCTCGACTACCTCTTGCCGCGCCTGACGCGGCACTGGACACACCTTTCCCGGCAGCGCGGCGGCGGCGTCGGGACGCGCGGGCCCGGCGAGACGCAGCTCGAGGTCGACCGGCGGCGGGTCCGCGAGCGCGTCGCGATGCTGCGGCGTCGCCTTCGCGAGGTGTCGCGCACGCGGGAGCTGCACCGGCGCGAGCGCGCCGACGTCCCGTTCCCGACGGTCGCCCTGGTCGGCTACACGAACGCCGGGAAGTCCACCTTGATGCGCGCGCTCACCGGTGCCGAAGTGCTGATCGACGACCGGCTCTTCGCCACCCTCGATCCGACGGTCCGGCGTATCGAGCTTCCCCGGAACGGGACGGCGCTTCTCGGCGACACGGTCGGGTTCATCCACAAGCTTCCGCACCAGCTCGTCGAGGCGTTCAAGAGCACGCTCGAGGAGGTGCGGAACGCCGACCTCCTGCTGCACGTCGTGGACGCTTCGGATCCGGAACGCGAGGCGCACGCTGCGGTCGTCGAGCGCGTCCTCGCGGAGATCGGCATCACGGAGACGCCGCGCATCCTCCTCTGCAACAAGATCGACCGCTTGACGCCGGACGAGCGAGCGGGAATCGCCCGCGAATGCGAGCGGAGCGGCGGCATCGCCCTCTCCGCGCGAACGCGCGAGGGGCTCGACCGCGTCCTCGCCGCGATCGACGGCGCTCTCGAGGAGCGCTCGCGCGAGCTCGAGTTCTGGATTCCCTTCACGCGAGGCGAGGTGCTGGCGCGGCTGCACCGCGAGGGCCGCGTGCTCACGCGCCGCGACGAGGAATCCGGCACGCACGTGACCGCCCGCGTCAACGAGAAGCTCGCGGGACAGATCCGGAAGTCTCTGGAAGAGTAGAGCCGGGTGCTGAACCTTCCGAATACCCTGACCCTTCTCCGGATCGCGGCGATTCCCGCGATCCTGATCACGCTCGACTCCGGGCAGTTCGGGCTCTCGTTCCTGCTGTTCGTCGCGGCAGGGCTGACGGACGGGCTCGACGGCGGCATCGCGCGTATGACGAACAGCCGTACCGAGCTCGGAGCCTATCTCGACCCTCTCGCGGACAAGGGGCTGGTGCTGACGCTTCTCGTCAAGCTGACGCTGATGGGGCACGTCCCGTTCTGGGTGCTGACGATCATCCTGACGCGGGACATCGTCTGCCTCACGGGATACCTGATCCTCTTCTTCTTGACGGGCGACAAGATCGAGATCCGGCCGAGCGCGTTCGGGAAGTTCGCGACCTTCTTCCAGATCAGTGGCGTCGGTGGAGCGCTCCTGCTGCTCTGGCAGCCGGGATTCGCGCCTCTCGGGCTCGTCGAGGCGATCCTGGCGGCCGCCGCGACGCTGACCGCGATCGCGGGCGTGCAGTACGTGCTCCGCGGTCTGCAGTGGTATCAGGCGCGCCCCGCGTGAAGCGGAGCGCCGGAGAACGCCGTGGCGCCTGAATCCCAGGGAGGCGAGCGGCGCGGCTCCGTTCCGCTGGACGCTCGGACGCTGACGCGCCTCGCGCGCCGCTCCGGGCGACTCGCGTTGGAGCGCCGTGCCGGCGGGGCGACGCCTCCGATGGAGGTTCGCGAGGAGATCGAGGACTGGATCGGCTCCGAGATCGCCCGGAGCGCCGGGAGCGCAGGCTTGACGGTCTTCGGAAGCCGCGACGGTGACACGATCTCCCCGGCCGGCTGGAAGCTCGCCGTCGACGCGATCGACGACCCGCTCGCGTACGAGGCGGGCCACCCCACCTGGTCCGTCGCGCTCGCCCTCCTGCGAGAAGGGCGTCCCATCTCGGCCGTGGTCTTCGTCCCCGCGTTGAACGACCTCTACGTGGCGACGGGCGGCCGGATGCGGTGGCAGGGGAGGGCGCTCGCGTCGGCCGGCGTCCCGATGCCGGGGCTTCTTCTCGGAGCGGGCGAGCTGCAGCGCCGATCGATCCTCGGCCTCGGTCGGCGCCGCCCGCACGGGGCGACCTCGACGTCTTATCCGATCTGCCTCGTCGCACGCGGAGCAGCGGAAGCCGCGATCGTCGGACCCGCGAACCTTCGCGAGCTCGCTCCCGGTCTCGCGCTCCTCGAGGCGACGGGAGGGGAGCTCCTGAGCATGCCGCGAGGACGTCCACTCGATACCGCCGATCTCGCGCGCGGGCGAACGCGAACGCCGGTCCTCGCCGCGGCGGCGGGCACGGGACAGGCCGTCCTGCGTCGCCTGCGCCGTTGAGCGGTCGCAGGGTCTGCGTCAAGCCCAGGGAAGGGGGGTCTCGCGATACGGCGTGCCGCACGGCGCGCCCGGTGCGTAGTGGAGCTTCGTCGCTCCCGCCTCGTCGAGCAGGATGACGCTCGACGAGCGCGTTCCGTAGCCGGGCATGTGGATGCAGAGCTGGTCCGTGGGGCGCCGGTCGTCGAGCGGCACCTGATGGTCGGAGAGCACCTCACGGAGATCGTCCACGAGTGCGTCGCGGTCTCGACTCGCCTCGAAGCGGCGTCCGACCTCGGCGAAGCGCCCCGTCGAGCGAGAGATCCGGGGACACGTCGGATCGTCGAGGTCGAGGTTCGTCAGCAGGTGGAGGCCCGGCTCGAGATGTTGGACGTGAAGGCCACCGCGATTCTGCGCGACGTAGGCGATGCCTCGGTCGGCGATCAGGAGGTTGAAGGGGTTGTAGCGGCTCGCGTCGTCCGCCTCGAGCAGCGCGAGCGCCGCTTCGACGGACGGCGCTTCGGCGAGAGAGACGCAAAGCGTGCCGCGCGAAGCACAGGTTGGATCCGGCGGCCCCTCGGTCCGGCGGTTCAGCACGCCGACCACGACGCCGCTCTCGCCGATCGCCAGCCACGAGCCTCCGGCCACGAGGTCGCGTCCACCGAACGCACGACCCGAAGCCCCGAGGCGTCCGGGTCCGTCCGTCGGGCGCGCGTGGAACTCGTCGCGGTTCGCCGCGATCACGAGCGGCAGCGACGGAAGCGTCGCGCTATAGACCGCCAAGGTACACACGAACGTCGATTCCGCTTACGCGAACCTGCGTTGTCTTGCCACAGACCCTGTGTTACCCGAGGGAGGCGTTCATGTTCGAGTCGATCGACGACGTGATGCTGCGCTTCGCGGAGCGCAAGTACATCTGCAGCCGGGGCATCGCGACGGTCGTCTTCCTCGCTTCGCGCATGCACAAGCCGATCCTCGTCGAGGGGCCGGCCGGCGTGGGGAAGACGGAGCTCGCCAAGGTCGTCGCGGGCTGTCTCGGTCAGGACCTCATTCGCCTCCAGTGCTACGAGGGCCTCGACGAGGCGAAGGCGCTGTACGAGTGGGAGTACGGGAAGCAGCTCCTCTACACGCAGATCCTCAAGGACAAAATCAGCGACGTCCTCGCTGGCACGAGCACCCTCGGCGAAGCGGTCGATCGGATCTCCGCCCAGGACGGCGTCTTCTTCTCCGAGCGATTCATCCTTCCGCGGCCGCTGCTGCGCGCGATCACCTCGGAGCATCCGGTGGTCCTGCTCGTCGATGAGATCGACAAGTCGGACTCCGAGTTCGAGGCGTTCCTGCTCGAGATCCTGAGCGACTTCCAGGTGAGCGTGCCCGAGCTCGGCACGATCGAAGCGCGGAACCTCCCGCTCGTCGTGCTGACGAGCAACAACACGCGCGAGATGTCCGACGCGCTGAAGCGTCGCTGCCTCCATCTCTTCATCGACTTTCCGAGCCCGGAGCACGAGCGAGAGATCGTGCGGCTGAAGGTTCCGGAGGTGCCCAACGCGCTCGCTGCCGAAGTCATCGCCGTCGTCCAGAAGGTGCGTCGTCTCGATCTGAAGAAGGCGCCGAGCATCAGCGAGACGCTCGACTGGGCGCGTGCTCTCGCGCTCTTGAACGTCGAGAACCTCGGCGACGAAGCGGTGCGCGACACCCTGACCGCGATCTTCAAGTACGAAGCGGACATCCGGAAGGCGGAGAAGGAGCTGCGCGAGCACGTCGCCCGCCAGCGAGCCCGTCCGGCCGGCGGCGCCGCGGGAGAGCCCTCCGGCGGCAACGGCGGGGACGCTCTGCACTGAGGGGGCTCCCTGGAAGCCCGCATCCTCGAGTTCGGCGCCCTCCTGCGACACCACGGGCTCCGGCTCTCCACCGCAGAGACGCTCGATGCGCTGGGCGCGCTCGAGCAGATGGGACTCGGCTCGCGCTCGCTCGTCAAGGACGTGCTGCGCACGACGATGGTCAAGCGCGCGTCGGACCTGCCCGTGTTCGACGAGCTCTTCGACGTCTTCTTCACCGGGCTCGGGGACGCGATCCGCGAGGTCGGCGAGGAAGGCGCGAGCAGCGTCGCGGACTCGAGCGAAGGCTACCAGCAGCTCCTCGAGCGGCTGGAGGAGCTCCTCCGGCAGGACGAGCGCGAGCTCTCCGAGATCGCGCGCGCCCTTCTCGAGCACGACGACGGCACGCTCGAGCGGAAGATCCGCGAGGCGCTCGAGCGCGCGAAGGGCTCGAGCGGCGGGGAAGGGCGGAGCAGGGAGGGACGCCTCGGCCACGCGCTCGGATTCGAGATCGGCCTCGCGGACGTCTCTCGCGAGCTCGGGCAGCTCGCGGACGACCTCGACTCGATGGGCCTCGACCCGGAGCTCGCCGCGCGCCTGCGGGAGCTCATTCGCCAGCGGCTCGCGGATCTCGCCGATCTCCTGAAGCGCGCGGCGAAGCTCGAAGCCTCGCGCGAGGAGCGCCGACCGGGCGACCCGACGCGCCTCGGCGAGCTCGGCGAGAAGAGCTTCTACTATCTCAACGAGGACGAGATCCGTCGCATGAAGGAGGCGGTGACGCGCCTCGCGCAACGCCTCAAGAACATCGTGTCGATCAAGCGGACGCGCGCGAAGCGGGGCACCTTCGACCTCCAGCGGACGCTGCGTCACAACACCCAGTTCGGCGGCGTCCCGTTCGACGTCCAGTTCGACCGGCGAAAGCGTCACCGGCCGCAGATCGTCATCCTGTGCGACGTCTCGGACTCGGTCCGGAACGTCTCGCGCTTCATGCTGCAGTTCGTCTACTCTCTGCAGGACCTCTACTCGAAGGTGCGGAGCTACATCTTCGTCGCCGAGATCGGCGAGGTCACGCGCCTCTTCGAGGAGAACGACATCAACGCGGCCGTCGACCAGGCGTTGCGCGGGGACATCATCAACGTCTTCGCGCACTCCGACTTCGGGAAGGCCTTCAAGGCCTTCCACCAGGATTGGCTCTCGTCGATCAATCGGCGGACGACCGTGATCATCCTCGGCGACGCGCGGAACAACTACAACCTGCCGCACGAGTGGGTGCTGCGCGACATCCAGGTCCGCGCCAAGCAGGTGCTCTGGCTCAACCCGGAAAGCCGCAATACCTGGGGTTTCGGCGACAGCGAGATGGACCGCTATTCGCCGTTCTGCAGTGTGGTCGAGGAGTGCCGGAACCTGAACCAGCTCTATCGCGTGATCGACAAGCTCTTGGTGTGACGGTCCTCCGGCGTTGACCGGGCGGGGGCGGGTGGGTACAAAATGAGGCAAGGCCGCGCGCCATGGATCTCGCTCATGCCATCCAGATGAACGTCGAGGGCTTGACCCTCGATCCGGCGACGAAGACGCCGATCGTCGTCCTCCGCGACGCGGAAAACAAGCTCAATCTGCCCATCTGGATCGGTCTCCTCGAGGCGACCGCGATCGCGACCGAGCTCGAGAAGATCCAGATGGCGCGCCCGATGACGCACGATCTCTTGCGGTCGGTGATCGATCAGCTCGGCGCTTCGGTCGAGGCGGTCGAGGTGAGCGACCTGCGCGAGAACACGTTCTTCGCGGTGATCCACGTCCGCTCCGGTGACCGCGCGATCGAGATCGACTCGCGCCCGAGCGACGCGATCGCTCTCGCGTTGCGCATGCAGTGTCCGATCTTCGTCGCGAAGAAGGTGCTCGAGCAGTCGAGCATCCTTCAGCAGGAGGAAGAGGGGCAGGAGCAGAACCTCTCCAACGTCTCGCCCGACAAGTGGGCCGAGATCCTCGACCGGATGACCCCGGACGACTTCAAGTACAAGATGTAACGCTCCGCGCTGCGGCGAGGATCTGATCAATGACCGAACGCGCCAAGCGGATCTCACGGAAGGAGCTGCGTCAGCCGGACGAGTTCATCTCGACGAGCAGGCGAGTCGCCGAGTGGGGCCGTGACAATCCGACCTACGTCACGTGGGGGGCCGCAGGGCTCGTCGCCGTGCTCTTGATCGCAGGCGTCGCGAGCTGGTGGATGGAATCGCGAGCTCGCAGCGCGAATCAGCAGTTCTACGGCGCGATCGAGCTCTATCGTGCCGAGCAGTGGAACGAAGCCTACGACGGGTTCAGCACGCTCGCCGACGATCTCGGCAGCACCGACTACGGGAAGCTCGCGCGGATCTACGCCGCGCGGACGGCTGCCAAGGTCGACAAGCCGGCCGAAGCAATCTCCTTCTACGAGGGCTTCCTCGCCAACGGCCCGCACACGGCGGCGCTCGAGCAACTCGCACGTTTCGAGATGGCCGCCGTCCTCCAGAAGACCGGCGACGTCGACCGCGCGCGAGCCGAGCTCGACAAGGCGCACGCCCTCGAAGGCCCGATCCGGCCCGAGGTGACGTTTGCGCTCGCGAAGGTCGCAGACGAGTCGGGCGAAAAGGACCGCGCCATCGAGCTCTATACGCGCTACCTCGAGGAAGCGCAGCAGAGCCCCGACCGCGAGCTCGCCCGAAGCCGCATCGTGGCCCTCGGTGGCACGCCGCCCGCACCGGAGATGCCGCAGGGCTTTCCACCGGGCATGAATCCGCTGCAGGTCCAGGTCGAGTAGCGACGCCGGCGATCGTCTCGATCGATCTCTTCGACGGCACTCCCGACCCGAACGCCCGCTGGGGGAATCAAACGACCGGTGAATGGGGCGACATGGGAGAGGCGAAGGTCGCCGACGTCTTCGAGAACCGACGCTATGACCTTCGCAAGCCGTCTCGTCTCTGCCTCGCCGCCGGGTACGACGGCCAGGTCGCGAGCAATCCGGACGCTCACCTGATGTGCTATCGCGCGATCTACGCGGCCGACTATCCCCCGCAAGAGCGCGTGGTCGGTCGCATCCACACGCACGACGTCTTCGGCGAGATGATCCTCGATACGAAGAGCGAGCAGGATCTGTGCGTGCGTGCGACCGTCGAGCTGCCGTAGCCCGCCTGCGGATAGGAAGGAAGAAGGGCCCTAGAGGTCCCGAAAGGCCGCTCACCGCGGCGCGATTCGCGCCCACTTCGCCGGATCCGTCTGCACCCGCACGGCGCGGACGGGGCGCTCGGACTTCGCGGGCTCGATCGCTGCCGAGGCCGCCGTCGCGACCTGCGCAGGCGCGCTCGCGGAGAGCGCTCGTCCGGGGACCGTCATCTCGATTTCGACGGTGGCGCTCGCGGGTGGAGGCCGAATCGCGATCGGCACACGAATGCGTGCCGTCGCTCCCGGAAGGAGGGCTGCGGGAAGGTTCACACGTTCCTCGAAGGTCGCCGTCGTCTCCCCCGATCGGTCCCGCCAGCGCACCTTCACGAGAACGCGCTCGAGCGGTTTCGGGTGGACGAAGGGGAGCTCGGTCGGATTCGTGAGCTCCATCGAGAGGGAAGTCCCCCGCCCGGACGAGTCCGCTTCGAAGTCGCCCGCCTTCATCTGCAGCGCCTTCCACTCCTCGACGGCCGGGACGTCGGGCGCGCGCAGTCGAAACAGCAGATGATCGTCGGACTCCGCCACGAGGGCCAGCGACGACCCGCTTCGCAGCCGATCGATTCGCTCTTCGGCGTCTCCGCGGAGGTCGTGACGATGGACGAGGACGTTCGCGAAGCCGAGGCCAGCGAGTGCGGCCGCCGCGTTCGGGTCGGGAAGAGCCTCCGCGAGCCGACCGATCCGGCGGAGATAAGGAGAGCCGTGCGACTGGTGACAGGTCTCCACCGGCTGTCGATGGTGCGCCGCGAGAAGAAGGGAATCGCCGACGTTCCGCATCGCGCCCCTCGGAATCTCGACGACGGGCCCCGTGACACGAGCGGCCAGGGCGCGATCTCCGTCGCTCAAGGCAAAGGGGACGGGCTCCACCGTGATCTCCGTACCGAAGCTCGTGCGCCCGAGAGCCGGCGCGTAGAGCTCGCCGAGCCACAGGAGCGACAGCGCGGCGGCGACCGCCGCTCCGCCCGCGGCAGGCAGGCGACGCGTGATCGCGTGCACGCCGAACGCCGCGAGCAGCGAGAGACTCAGGTAGGCGCCGGAGCTGATGCTGGGAAGGGCGCGCACCGCGTCCAGCAAAGGGAGCCAGTCCCGCCCGACGACGAGCGGAGACGGCACCGTCGCCGACGTCCCCGGGATGGGCACACCCTCGATCGCGCAGAGCCACACGCCGAGCCCGGCGAGCGCGATCCATGGCCGCGGGTCACCGAAGCGCGCAAACGCGCTTTGCCCCGGGCGAGCGAGGAGCCCCGCGACAGCCAGCACCAACGGTACGAAACCCGGGAAGAAGACGCGGCCCGGCGCGTAGTCCTCCGGAAGAACGTACAGGCGCACCCCGCTTTGGAAACGAACTACATCCTCGGCGCTCAGATAGGGGCCGAGGATCATCCAGGCGAGCAGCGCGGGAGGGATCAGCACGGCGACGATCTTGAGGGAGAGACTCGGCAGACGTGCCCGCGCCCTCCAGGCCAGGTAGCCGAACCAGATCGTGCCGACGATCGCACCAGGGATCAGAGCGTAGATGCTCTCGCCGAGCATCAAGGAGACCGATCCCGCGAGGGCGATGGCGTCGCTCCATCGCTCCCGATCCATGAGGCGATGGAGAAAGAGCATCGCGTACGGCATCCAGTGGTCGCCCCACACGAAGGGATGGACCGGGTCGGCGAGACGATTGTGACCGAAGCCGAACAGAAACCCGGAGACGAACCCCGCGAGCATGCTCCCCGTCAAGCGCCGTGCGAGGAGGAACATTCCGAACGCACCGAGCCACCTCTGCGTCGCCAGCCCGAGAGTCAGCGCTCGCGCCGGATCGAGTCCGAGCCCGAGAAAGGGCGCCGTCACCAGAGCTGTGCCGAACCCGTGCTCCCCGAGTCGAAAGGGCCGCTCGATCGGGAAGCACTGGCCGTACTCCCCCACGGTGAAGGGCTGGTGCAGCATTCGCGACGCATCCATGGCGACGCCGCTCAGGACCATCCGCTGATCGGCGATCTGCACGAGGCCCATCTTCGTGCCCTGGAAGGAAACGAGGAGACTCGGCTCGTCGGCGAAGAGCGCGTCGCCGACCGTCCAGAGCGATACCGCGAGGTACAGAAACGCGCAGACCGCGAGCGCGCAGCGATCTCGGCCTCGCGCGGTCGCCGCTGACACGCGCTGGAACATCGGCGCATGCTTTCATAGACCTCGCTGGCTGCAAACGAGAGCCGGCGCCACACGGGGGGAATACGCCCGCAGAATCGGAGGGCTCCGCTGGCTCGGGCGGATCCTGGTGCTCGGCGACTCGATCGCGTGGCACATCGGCCAGGGCTTCGTGGGCCTCGCGAAGCGTGCGGGCGGAGAGCTGACCGTGTGGAATCGCTCCGTGCCGGGCTGCGGGCTCGCGGGCGGCGGCGAGCGCCCCAAGCGGACGGAAGAGGACTCCGTTCGATGCGATCCCTGGCCGGAGACGTGGGAAGCGAACGTCGAAGCGTTTCGGCCGGACGTGGTCGTGATCCTCTCCGGGATCTGGGACATCACGGATCGCCGTCAACCCGGCTGGTCGGACGTACGGCGGCCGGGCGATCCCGAGTTCGACGAGTGGCTCCTCGACGAGTACCGGCTCGCCGTCGACATCGCTGCTCGCGCGGAGCGCGCGTCGCGTGGATCAACTCGCCGTGCGTCGGCCCCGTGCGCCGGAGGAATCCGCTGCACGGAACGGGAGCGCTCGAGACGCGACGCGTGCGATGCCTGAAGAGAAACCGGACATTTTCATTTCGGAGCTACGGGTGCACTTCCGATAAGATAGATTATGACAAATAGTGGGACTTGCGCCGGACTCGACACCGGCGTCGTTCCCAAATCCTTCGGCTGTCGTCCGGCGGCCAAGGCCTGCGCTGCTGGGCCCTGCCGCCTTTCGCGGAATCGCTCGATCCCATACGTTCGCGCCGGACGCTCTGCAGGACCCACCGGAGGATCAGCCGTTGAGCTCGAAGACTCCCGTCCACCTTGCACTCGTCGGAACTTTTCTGCTGGCGCTGCCGGCACAGGCCGCCGTCACCGGGCCGATCTCCGGCGGCGAGCACGGCAGACCGTTCACCTCCGCGACGTTCGATCTCGCGCCGTACGGCTACGTCGAGGAGGAGTTCTTCTTCGACGGCGAAGCAGTCACGTACGGCTCGGCCGGCGGGCGCGCCCTGACGATCAACGGACGCTGGCGGACCGTCCCGACCGGCAGCCTGCCGTTCAAGAGCCGTCTCCTCGTCCGCCGCCCCGCCGACCCCGCCCTCTTCAACGGCACCGTCCTCGTCGAGTGGATGAACGTCACCGGCGGGTACGACATCGACGCCGTCTGGGCTCGCGTCTCCTCCGAGGCTCTCCGCTCCGGCTACGCGTGGGTCGGTGTCTCCGCGCAACGCGCCGCGGTGAACGGGCCTCCGGTTCTCGCGGGCGTCTCGCAGCCGCTCGTCGACTGGGATCCCGGGCGCTACGGCTCGCTCCTCATCCCGGACGACGCGGCCTCCTACGACGTCTTCGCGCAAGGCGCAGCCCTCGTCGGACCGGATCGCGTCGGCACGCCGGACCCGCTCGGCGGGCTCCCGGTGCGTCGCGTGCTCGCGATCGGCGCCTCACAGTCCGCGCATCGCCTCGCGAGCTACATCGACGGCGTCCACCACCACTCCCCCGTCGTCGATGGATACTTGATCGTCGGCCGCTTCGGCCGCGGTGCCTCGCTCGCAACGGGCGTCGACCCGCCGAATCCGCTTCGCATCCGCACCGACCTCGACGTCCCCGTCTTCACCGTCAACAGCGAGAGCGAAGCGCTCGCCCATTTCCGCGCGCGTCAGCCCGACACGGATCGTCTGCGCTACTGGGAGGTCGCCGCCGCCGCGCATCAGGACACCTACGTCGATGCCGTCATCGACGCGCAGCTCCGGCGGGATCTCGACCTGCTCCTTCCGCCGTGCGATCCGCCCGCGAACTCGATGCCCTTCCAGTACGTGCTGAATGCGGCTCTCGATCACCTGAACCGCTGGAATCCCGACGCCGTAGCGTCGCCGGTCGGCTCCCTCGCGCCGGACGGGGCTCGTCGAGCCATCGCTTCGCGCCACGCTTCCGGGCCGCCGAGCCTTCCGCTCATCGCGGTCTCCGGCAATCCCCCCGAGATCGAGCGCGACGCGTACGGCAACGCGCGCGGCGGCATCCGCCTTCCGCAGCTCGTCGCGGCGACCGCGCAGTACGGCCCCGTCGGCTCACCGGAAGCACTCCGGTGCGATCTCCGCGGCTTCACGCTCCCCTTCTCCGACGAGGATCTCGCCGAGCTCTATCCGGATCACCGCGTGTACGTGAACCGCGTGCGCGCGGCGACCCTGGCCGCGGAGCGTGCGGGCTTCCTTCTACGTCCCGACGGCGAGGAGATCCGCCGCGAAGCGGTGAGCGCTCCCATTCCCTGAGCCGTCGCGCCCGCGCTGTAGCGCGCGGCCCGGTCTGCCGAGACTCCCGGTGGACCCATGGGACCGGAAGCCGACGTACGCCCGTCCGGCGCCACGGCGGGCGCAGATGCTCGCGCATTCGCGATCTCGAATGCGCGCGCCGAAGCCGCCACGCGCGCTTCGCGCCTCGCCCTCCTCGGCCTGATCGTCGCCGCCGGCCTCGTCCTGAAGGCCGTCGCCTGGCCCGAGCCGGTCGGGAGCCACGCTCTCGACGGCGCGAACTACTACCAGGTGGCCCGCCACGTCGCCTCGGGCGAGGGCTTCGTGACGCGGCTTTCGCTCTACCACCAGGGCTTCCAGAGCTTTCCGCACGAGACGAACGTCTACCCGCTCTGGCCGCTCGTCCTCGGGTACGCCGCGCGCGCGATCGAGCTTCCTCTCGCAGCGCGCGTCCTCCCCGCGGTGTTCTATGCGCTCTCGCTGGTCCTGCTGTTCGCGCTCGTCGATCGACTCGCGCGAGCGCTGGGTTCCGGACGGACGACTCTCGAGCCGCACGCTTCGTCGTTCACCGTCGGACACGCCGCGGCGCTCCTCTTCGCGCTGAACCCGATCTACTTCCGGCACACGTCGCTGCCGTACGCCGAGGGGATCCTCTACGCAGCGACGTTCGGCGCACTCGTCTCTCTCGACGCGACGCGTGACGCGACGGGTCGGCGGGCTCTCGGCACGGCCGCGCTCGCCGGTGCGCTCGCGGGAGCCGCGTTGCTCTGCCGTCCCCAGATGATCGCGCTCGTCGTCGCGGTCCCGCTCGCGCTCGCGCTGACCGGCGCCGCTCGCGCCGGAGCAGTCTCCGCGATCGCGGCGCTCGCGGTCGTCGTCCCCTGGGTCGTGCACCTCGCCCGGATCGTCGACCCCTTCTCGCCGGCGGCGCTCGTGGACTTCGCGGCCTATCGCGAGACGGCATCGATTCCGCCCTTCCCTCTCACCGTCTCGAGCGCGACCTTCCTCGACTTTCTGCTCGACCGCGCGACCGGCTTCGCCGTCGCGTTCGATCCATCTCACCCGAACGGGTACGTGCGCTCCTTCGGTCCCGCGGTGGCACTCCTGCTCGTCGGCCTCGCAGCGCTCGGGCTCCGCGCACCGTCGCTTCGCGAAGCCGGAAGGTGGCTCCGCTCACCGCGGTCGCGGACCGTGACCGCGACATGCTTGACGGCGGCCGGAGCCCTCGCGGCCGTGCACGAGCACCACGCGACCCTCACGTGGGAATGGTGGTTCCACTGGCGGCACGGACTTCCGCTGATCCCGCCGCTCGGGCTCGCTCTCGCCGCGACGACCGCGTTCGCACCGCTGTCGCTCCGGCGGATCGGGCTCGCCGTCGTCGCGTGGGGCGCGTTCGCTCTCGCGACGCCGCTCGCACACACGATCCACTTCCTTCGGCTGCAAGCGGGTCCGTCGCCCCAGGAGGCGGCCCTGGTCGAGTGGATCGCGACGCAAGCGCATGACCAAGAGCCGGAGCCGAGCTTCGTCAGCACGAAGGCCCAGGCCCTCGCGGCGTACTCCGAGCGCGGCGGCTTCCACTGGACGACCTGCGGCGACGATCCGATCCGGACGGCTCGCCTCCTGACCGACGCCGGTGCCGACTACGTCCTGCTCTATCCCGGCGAGGAGCAATGCCCGGCGTTCGCCCCTCTCCTCCCCGACCTCCGGCTCGTCGGCTCCTTCGACGACCTGCAGATCTGGGGTCCGGTTCGTTAGGCCACATCTGCACCCAGGCTCAGCCCACCGGGGCTCAGCCGGTCGACGGATCCTCTTCCGCGACGCCGTCGTCCTCGTCGTCCTCGTCCTCCTCTCCTCCCGCCGCGACCGCCTCGCGAATCCGCCGCGCGTCCTCGGGCAAGAGACGAGAAAGAGCGGCGCGCGAGCGGCGATCCGACGGGTTCAGCCGGAGCGCCTGCTCGAGGTACTTGCGCGCCGCGAGCGGCCGCTCCTCGTGGAGGGCAATCTCGGCGAGGAGCCGGAGGATGTCCGCGTCGTCCGGTGCGACCTCGCGCGCGCGCGTCAAGTAGTACCGCGCCTCCTCGCGTTGCCGCGTCCGGTAGTGCAGCCGCCCGAGCGCCTTCAGCGCCTGCGGGTTCAGGGGCGCAAGCCGGAGAGATTCCTCGAGCTGGCCCAGCGCGGCGCGCAGCCGTCCCGCACGCATCATCTCGCGCGCCATCCGGACGAGGGTCTGGCACTCCGCACCGAACTCGCGCACGTCCGCCTCCACGTGAAGGATCGCGTCGTCGAGCTCGGCGTGACGGAGCTTCGCCTGCGGGCCGAGGTAGGTGCGCAGCAGGTCCTGGCACCGCTCCGGCTCGAGGGCGCCGAGGAACACGAGCCCGAGCGCGTCGTTCTTGTGGTCCTCCCGGTGGATCTCGAGGACGACGCGGCGCCTCATACCCTCTCCAGCGGATCGAAGAGCTTCTTGTATTCCTCGAGGGCGAAGCGGTCGGTCATGCCGGCGACGTAGTCCGCGATGACCCGCGCCTTGTCCTCGCCGCGCTCGATGTGCGCGTGGACGTGCGCGGGCATTTGGCGCGGCTCCTCGAAGTACTGCTGGAACAGGCCCGTCAGCACGGTGCGCGCCTTCACGCCCATCCGGGTCACGCGGACGTGCATGTAGAGGTGGTCCATCAGGAACGACTTGAGCTCGCGCACGCGCCTTCCCATCTCGTCGCTGTAGCGCGCGATGCGCGGCCGCACGGCGCGCAGGTCGTCGATCGTCTCGACGGAATGCGTGGCGAGACCTGCCTCCACCGTCCCGACGAGGTCCGAGACCATCGCGTCGAGGATTCGCCGCACGGTCTGGTAACGGAGGATCGAGAACGGTGCTTCCGGCGAGCGCGACCGCGCTTCCGCGAAGTGCTCGCGCCAGAGCGAGACCTCCTCCATCTCTCCCGGAGCGAGCATCCCCGACTGCAGGCCGTCGTCGATGTCGTGGCAGTTGTAGGCGATCTCGTCCGCGAAGTCGGCGACCTGCGCCTCGAGCGTCGGCGCGACCGCGGGATCGAAGAGGCGGACGAGCGGCCGGTCGTACTCGGAGGAATGCTTGACGATGCCTTCGCGCACCTCCCAGGTCAGGTTCAGGCCCGGGAAGTCGGGATAGCGCTCCTCCAGCCGCTCGACGATCCGCAAGCTCTGCGCGTTGTGCTCGAAGCCCCCGTACGGCTCCATCAGACCGTCGAGGACCCGCTCGCCAGCATGGCCGAAGGGCGTGTGGCCGAGGTCGTGCGCGAGGACGATCGCCTCGGCGAGATCCTCGTTCAACCGGAGGGCTCGCGCGACGCTCCGCGTGATCTGCGCCGCTTCCATCGTGTGCGTGAGGCGCGTCCGGTAGTAGTCGCCCTCGTGATTGACGAAGACCTGCGTCTTGTACTCGAGCCGGCGGAACGCGGCGGAGTGGATGACGCGATCGCGGTCGCGCTGGAACGCCGTGCGGACGCGGTGCTCCTCTTCCGAGTAGTGACGGCCGCGGCTCTCGGCGCTGCGCATCGCCCAGGGTGCGAGCAGGGTCGCCTCGCGCGCCTCCATGTCCTCGCGCTTCATCGCCATCAGGGGCCGACCTCCGGAGACGGCTCGGGGGGAGACTGGCGGCCTCCGGGAAGGTACCGGTCGTACGCCATCGAGCCCGCGGGTGGGCCCGCGCCCGAGCCCGGGCTGGCGGCGCGCTGCTCGCTCGGGACCGCAGCGCCGTTCGCGGGCGCGAGCCCGGTCTCCTTCCGCCGGGAATCGTCGACCAGGCCCCCCGAGAAGACGACCGCGATGATCGTCGCCGAGAAGACTGCGAGAACCAGCCAGATCACCCGCTTCACCCAGATCAAAGCTCGCCTCGCCTCCCCTCTTCCTGGATGCGCATACCTCTCGACGTCCCTGCAACATCGGAATGACGCCGATTGCAAATTCCTCCTACGCGAGGAGATTTCGCAAAAGGCTCCCCTGCTTCCCCTCGGGAAACGCCCGAGGACCGGTGCGAGATCCGGCTCCCCCGTGGCGACGATCGTGCGGAACGGCGCGGCTCCAAGGAGCTCGGCGCGGTCGTTCCGCGCCCGAAAGAGCATGCGCGGAACAGACGCGGTGGAGGAGCCGGATGAGGGGACGACGACGTCGCCGTGTCCGCGACCGTTCGTCGTCGGCATCGGCGCCTCCGCGGGCGGCCTCGAAGCGCTCGAGCGCTTCTTCCAGTCATGCCCGAGGATTGGGGGATGACCTCCGTCGTCATCCAGCACCTCTCCCCGGATTTTCCGAGCTTGATGAACGAGCTCTTCGCTCGTCACACGCGGATGCCGCTCTCGACGCCGATCCGCGATGGAGCGAAGTCGCTCTGCTCTCAGGAAGCACGGTCGAGAAGCTTCTGCGTGAGCGCCACGAGCTCGACCGAGGCGTCGATCTCCGCCTGGCGGATCGAGACGCTCTCGACGTTCACGCCGAGCGGCAGACGCTTCTCGGCGGCATACTCGACCAGCTCCGCGAGAATGGTGGTGCAGAGCCGCATCGACTTCTCGAGGATGTCGCCGGCGTGCCGAAGGTCGTTCTCGAGCCACCGTGGGAACGCGATCCCGAGCCACTGCATCAGCTCGAGCGTCCGCACGGAGCCGCACGGCGAGAGCGTGACGACGATCGGCGGCGGCGCGCGTCCCGCGGACTCGCAGGCGAGCGCCAGATCCGACAGCAGGGATTTCGATGCCGTCACGTCGTAGACCGCCTGGCTGACGAAGAAGCGGCAGCCCTGGTCCTCCTTCTCGAGGATGCGCTCGTGCTCGCGCTGGCTCCGCCCGTGCCGCTCCGCGATCGTGATGCCGCCCAGGTAGAGCTTCGGCGCACGCTCGCGCACGAGAGCGTAGGCTTCGGACAAGCCGAACCCACGGCCGGCGGACCACTTCGCCGGCGCTCCGACGAGGACGCTCGCACGCGGCGAAGAGGAAGCCGCGAGGCGATCGAGCCACTCCGTGACGTGCGCTCGCGATTGGCCGTGCACTGCGCGGTACACGACCTTCGGCACGCGGACCTCGCGCAGGTGGACGTCGGCGTACACTTCCGGATCGACGGTCGGCAGGAAAGGAAACGGTCGCGGCGCGCTCGTCCGCTCGGACTCGTCCTGGAGGTCGTAGACGACGAGCCCGTCGATCGGGAGATCGCGAACACGCTCCGCCTGTCGCGCGGCGATGCGCGCGAGCGCTTCGGGATCGTTCGCCCGCTTCGGCGGCGCGATCCCGTAGAGCCGGATCCCCGGCAGACGACGGTCGATTTTCTCGAAGAGATTCGCCAAGGCACTACTCACTCGAGCATTCCTCTCCTCGGAAGACCCACTCGGCGAGGAGCGTGTGCGCCACGGCGAGAACGACCGGACCGATGAAGAGGCCGATCACCCCGAACGCGATGAGCCCGCCGAGCACGCCGACGAAGATGAGCAGCAGCGGAAGGTCCGCGCCGCGGCGGATCAGGATCGGTCGCGCGACGTTGTCGAAGACCGAGCAGAACACCGCCCAGACGAGAAAAGCGCTTCCCCACGCGGCGCCGCTTCGCGCGTAGACCCAGATCACCGCGACCAGGAGAATCTGCAGAAGGAGCCGCGGCAAGTCGACCGACCGTGATGGCGTCATCCACGCGCACCCGAGATTGGGCGGCGCACTCTATCGAAGCTCGAGCGGGAAGCAACCGCAGATCCGCCGATCGTGATCCGCCGCGCGAGGTGACAAGCGGCCGGGCAAAGCTATCCCTTCTTGGCGGCGGGAACGATTCGATGACGACGACGAAGAGCACGCCAGGCCACGGGCCACGACGGAGACGCGTCATCCCGCGCCTCGAAGAGTGGGGCAAGCGGCTGACCGTCGCTCCCTTCGGGGCGCTTCTCCGTCCTCCCCCGCTCGAGTCTCCGATCGTGGCCGGTCGGATTCGGAGCATTCTCTTCCTCCGCAACGACGGCATCGGCGACATGGTCCTCAGCACGCCGATGTGGCGCATCCTGAAGCAGCGCCATCCGGAGATCCGCATCGGGATCGTGACGAGCTCGCGGAACTCCGCGATCGTCGAGAGCGATCCCGACGTCGACTTTCGCTACGACTGCCGCGGGAACGAGCTGCCGAGCCTTCTTCGGGCCGCGCGCGAGACGAGACGCATCTCCTGGGACCTCGTGATGCCTCTCATCT
The DNA here is from genome assembly GCA_016874795.1 of Deltaproteobacteria bacterium. Lineage (GTDB taxonomy): Bacteria > Desulfobacterota > Binatia > UBA12015 > UBA12015 > VGTG01. The sequence continues at coordinate 18,496 of VGTG01000089.1, forward strand.
ACTTCAAGAAGACGAAGATGGCGCTCCTCTGCAAGCTCTTCGCGCCGAAGGCGACATCGAGCATGGTGCTGATGCGCGCGAACCGGTCCGAGCGCTACGCGCATCTCTTCTCGGTCGTTCTCACGACCTCGTACGACCCGTCGCGTGATCTCATGCTCGATCTGATGCGGGAGCACTTCGAGCGGACGCTCGGTCTCCTCGTCGCCGACGACGAGTGGAAGCTGTCGCTTCGTCCGGACGATCGAGGGGTCGCTTCGATCCGCTCGGCCGTGGCGGACGTGCTGTCCGCCGACGGCACGAAGGGCTACGTGCAGGTCCATCTCGAAGCCAAGGACGCGTTCCACGAGCTCGGGGTCGAAGGGTCGCTCGCGCTGTCGAAGGAGCTGACCGCCCTTCATCCCGATCGCTCCGTCCTCTGGACGGCCTCGTCCCGGACCGCGGACGCCGCGAAACGATTCCTCGACGTGACGCCGACGCCGTGCGTGCACTTCCAGCCTACCGCGAGCCTGCACGAGCTCGTCGGGATCGTGCGGGGAGCCGAGCTCGTGCTCTCACCGGACACCTCCGTCGTGCACGTCGCCGCGGCGGAGCGAGGGCCTCTCGTCGGCCTCTACGAGCACTTTCCGCATCAATGGCGCCCGTCGCACCAGCCGAGCCGCGTCGTCACCCCGCCGCACGGACAACCGGTCTCGGCGATCTCGATCGACGCGGTCGTGCGAGAGTGCCGCGACCTGCTCTCGGCTTGACCAGCCGGGTTCAGCGGCGCGGCCCGCGCGCGCGGCTTGATACCCTCGTCGGAGAAGAGGAATGCCTGGGAACGAATCGGACCGGCCATTCGGACCGCGGAGGGGGCACCGCGTGAGGCAGGCGGGAAAATTCGTCGTCAGCACGCTCGTGGGCGGCTTGCTCGTCATCGTGCCGCTCTACCTCGCACTTCTTCTGCTGCTGAAGGCGATGCAGTCGGTCGCGGGGCTGGTGAAACCGATTTCGCTTCTGCTGCCTGCTTCGATTCCGGCGCAGGACATCCTCTCGCTGCTCCTCGTTCTGGCGTTCTGCTTCCTCGTCGGTCTGCTGCTTCGGGCTCCTCTGGGACGAGCGGTCCGAGAGCGCATCGAGACGTCGCTCTTCGAGCGGATCCCTGGCTATGGCCTCTTCCGGAGCTTGAGCCAGCGACTCGCGGGCGAGAGTCAAGAGAATGTTTGGCAGCCGGCGCTCGTCGAGATCGAGGATGCGCTCGTCCCCGGCTTCATCATCGAGGAGCTCGAGGACGGCGGCTTCACCGTTTTCGTTCCGTCGGTCCCCACGCCGCTCGCCGGCGCCGTGTACGTCCTCGGTTCGGAGCGCGTGCACCCGCTCGAGGTGCCGTTCACGCAGGCGATCCAGACCGTGTCACGCTGGGGGTCCGGGGCGAAGGACCTCGTCGCGGCGATGCACGCTTCCGAACGCGGATCCGTCACGAAGGTCGGCGCCGTCGCGAAGACATGACGGTGCTTCGGTGACGGTCGATCCGGTGCGGCCGCGTCGTACCCGAAGAGGGTTCGAGAATGTCGCGCGGCGGGTGCTCCGCGTTGGCGAGGTCCGTCGGCGGCGGAGCGCTCCGTCAGTCCCTTGCGGCGGCGCGGAAGAACCCGAAGCTCACTGTGTTGAACCGGTGTCGGTCTTGCGCGCGGTCGCGCGGATCGAGCTGCCCTCAACGAGACACGAAATGATCGAGCCATCGCCGGCGGCGCATCGCACGCGAATCGCTTCCCCTTGCAACGACCGCTTCCTCGCGGGGGAGTCGTCGCGCAGAGGGCACGGCGGCGCCAGGGTCAGGGACAGGCGATGGGTACGGCCAGTGCCTTGCCCTTGAACTGCTTGCCGTCGCTTCCGTCCAGCAACGGCTGGAACTCGGCGCAATAGGTGAAGTCCCCGAGCGTGAGCGAGGCGATCATGGCTCCCTGGCCGGCGCCGACCATCAGATCGTAGGAGAAGACCGCGAAGCCGGTCTTGCCCTTGCACGTCACGCTCAGGCTCTTCGTGCCCGTGATCGTGATCGAGCTGCACGGACCGTGCACGGCCCCGGAGTCGCTGTACTTGAAGCCCCGCTCCAGCACGGCGGAGACCACGTTCGAGCCGGTCGCGGTCCAGCCCTCGCAGGGCAGCGGGATCGGCCCGGTGTCCTCCCCGGAGGTCGCGCTCGAGAACCGGGCCGTCGCCTTGACGGTCCCGGCCGGATCCCCGTTGCAGCGCGGATCGCTCGCCGAACCTCGCTGCGGCACCACGACGCTGCCGCCGGCCTTCCACTTGCCGCTGCTCTTCGCGAAATCGTCGGGAATCTTGTTGGTGACGACGAGCACCTTCCCGAGCAGGGGGTGGTCGGCGGGCTGCGGCGCCTCGACCTGGAAGCGCTGCGCGCGAGCCTCGTAGTCGTCCTCCTTCCAGGTGACGACGAAGTTGCCGACGCCGTCCGCGGCGACCGAAGGGGTGTAGCCGGTCGGGCTGATCGCGAATTCGTTGCTCACGGCGCTTCCGGCGGTGTCGAAGAGGCGCCCGGCGAGCCCCGCGGGTCCGTCGAACACGACGACGAACGCCGACGGCCCCGCCGCGCTGACCTCCGGGTACGAGCCGGTCGCCGCCACCTGAAACTCGGCACCGACGGCGGCGCCGAGCGAGTCGTAGACGCGGCCACGAATCGGTCCGTCTCCCCACACGACCATGGAGGCGCCTGCGCCCGTCGACGCGACCGCGACGTCGTTCGCGGAGTCCGGGGTGACGTTCTGCTGGCTGCCGATCGGGTTCTTGAACTTGTCGAAGCGCCGGATCGAGACGCCGGAGTACGGCGGATAGTCGTCGTTCTCGTCGTGCCAGACGACGGTGAAGTTGCCGGCGTCGTCTGCCGCGAGGTCGAGCCGGCCAGTGTCTCCCTGGTAGCCGTTCTTGACGGCGTTGACGAGGAACTGACCGCCGTTCACCTGGCCGGAGTTCACCAGCTTGCGAGCCCAGACACCTTCGGTCACGGATCCCGCTGATGTCGAGTCGTATCCTTCCCACGCAACGACGAAGTTCCCTTCGCCGTCGGCCGCGAGCTCGGGGTTGGCCGTCTGGTTGTAGTACGCGCCCGAATAGGCGTTCAGACGCGGATCGCCGACGATGAAGGTGGCGGGTGCGAGCACGCCGTTGGCGTCGCGCCTGCGGGTCAGGACGCACGGGCTGCCGTAGCAGGGTCCTTGATAGGCAGCGTCCGTGTCGTAGGCGTTGAAGGCGACCACGAAGTTCCCGGCGGCGTCCGAGGCGACGCTCAGAAGCTCGTCCGAGTCGAAGCTGCCGGCGGTGACGTACAGATCGGGCGCGCTCATCTGGAAGATCGGGCCCTGGGCGTTCCCGGTCGCGTAGAAGCCTTGTGCCTCGACCTGACTCTCGTTCGTGTCCTGCCAGACGACCAGAAAGTTGCCTGCGGGGTCGGAGGGGATGTCCCGGTCGCTGTTGATTCGGCGAGAGCGGCGGCTCGGTTGATGATCCCTATGCGACCTTCTTCTCCGTGTCCAGTTCTCCTTGCTTGACGAGGGTTTTCAGCGCAGCCAA
>VGTG01000090.1 GCA_016874795.1 Deltaproteobacteria bacterium
CACGGCGTCATCCTCCGGCACCCGCCGCCAAGCGGGCGTGCAGCTGACTTGAATCCAACTGCGCCGGATGATGACGCCTTCTTCACTTTTCCACCAACTTCACGACACTACCCCAGAACCAGTACGACTCGCTCTTCGGCGTGGCGGGCGAGTACGTGTTCTTCGCGGAAGCGCCCGGATTGAGCCAGGCGTACCGGCTCCAGTTCCTCGCCGCGCGACAGGCCGTCGGCGGCTTCCCGGTCCTGATCGGTGCGACGAATCCGCCCACGGACGCCGCGTTCCTCCTGCGCGACCTCGACACGCCCGGCGGGGCCGCGCTTGCCTCGAACTTCACGCTGGGCATGCAGACCGGCGAGTTCTGCCTCGACCTGCACCTGACGCCGTCGACGCCCGGCGGGAGTCTCGTGGGGACGATGGACGTCCGTCCTCAGACCGAGACCGGCTGCGGCGATCTTCTCGTGGCCGGCCGCTCGACCGCGGTGGTTCCGTCCGGCGACGACGGCTCGGCCGGGAACGGGTGTGCGTACGAGCTCCTCTCCGAGGCCGATTGCCTCGAGGCATTGGCCGGCCAAGACACGATCTGTCTCCGATGCGTCGATTCCTGCCCCGACTTCGAGAACCCCATCGTGTTCGTCGAAACCGGAGCGGGATACGCGGACTGCGGGGCCATCTCCATCCAGCGTGTCGAGGGTGCGACCTGCGGGCAGGATTGCGACGGCGTGCGCGGGATGGTCGTCTTGTCGCTGGAGGGTTGAGCGGAGCTGCCCGTCTGCACCGCGGTCTTTCAGCGGCAGTCGACGCGGCCCGGCTTCGAAGTGCAGCGCGGCGGCAGCTCGCCGGGCGCGTTCCACTCGATCGCGGCGCACTCGTCCGCGTCGCCGAGGCGGACGTACGTGCGGACGGCTTCGGGATCGGGCAGCGTCAGGTCCGCGTCCTTCATCTTGACGGTGAAGCGGAGGAGACCGTTCTCCTTCGCCGAGAGGTCGCGCACGATCGCCTGCGTGATCCCGTCCGACGGCGAGGTGTCGACGTACTTCCAGCGCTTCCCGTCCGTCCCGACGAGCCAGCTCGAGCCGCCCGGAATCGCGACGTCGAGGCCGTCCGAGCCGAACGGCACGTCGATCACGACGCGGATGCCGTTCGCCGCCGGATCGACGCCCGACCACGGCTTCGGGATCACGGCCTCGCCCTTGAGCGTCAAGCGTCCGTCCGACTCGAACAGCTTCACGAGCGGCCTCTCGAGCGGAACGCCGCTCGCGCACGCCGGAGCGTTCGAGCACGTGCAGCCGGAGCACGAGCTGCCGGGGCCGCACGAAAGCCCCGGCTCGCCGCATTCCTCGCCCGGATCCGCGTCGCCGTCGCCGCAGGCGACGAGCGTGTACTCGTAGGCGCCGACGTCGAAGCCGGCGCCGAGCGGCCGCTCGTTACCGTCGAGGTCGACGTCCGGTGCTCCGGTGGACGCTCCCGCGTCGATCGCCGGCGAGTCCTCGCGCAGGTGATAGTCGTTCCCCGCGCCCGGATCGACGAAGAGCGCCGCCGGCGTCGAGAGGAACGAGCTCGCGTCGTAGCCGAGCGCCTGCCACTGGGCGAGCGTGATCACGGTGCTGCCGCCGTTCGTGCTGAAGCGGTTGCTGACGATGTTGTCGTTCGACACGAATCCGGGCCGGCTCGACGAGTCGATCGCGATCGCACCGCGGAACGAGTGGTAGCTGTAGAAGACGTTGTTCCGGACGACGTTCCCGGTCGAGCCGTTGTTGATGTTCAGGCACCAGCGGCCGTCGGCCGCGTTGACGATCGTGTTGTTGACGACGAGGTTCCCGCTCGCCCCCGCCGCTCCGTCGATCCGATAGAGGCTGATGCCGCTCGCGTGGTTGTTGAAGAGGAGGTTGTTCCGGATGATCCCGTTCACGCCTCCGTCCATGTTGATGCCGGAGCCCCCGCCGCCGTTCGCGGCGTTCTCGAAGATCACGTTCTCCTCGACGAGCGCGTTCTCGATCAGCCCGTCGCCTCCGGGGATCTCCGCGTCGCCGTTGAAGTGGAGACCGTTGCCGTGGTTCGAGTAGACGACGTTCCGCCGCACGATCGGGCGGTCGGAGCTGTTCGAGACGTAGATGCCGTGCTCGTCGATCGAATGGTGCGCGACGTTGTCCTCGGCGAGGAAGTCGTCGACGAAGCCCGTCAGGATGCCCCACCTGCCGTTGTGGCCGAGGTGGCAGTTCCGGACGGTCACGAACTCGGCGAGGACCGCGCGTACGCCGGCGCGCGTCCTTCCGTTCACCGTGAAGCCGTCGATGACGACGTGCGAGGCGCCCTCGAGGTTGATGCCGTCGGGCGTCGTGTCGTTGTCCTCGGTGATCTCGACGTTCGGGCTCTCCGCGAGGAAGGTGATCGGCTGCGCGGCGGTGCCGGAGGTCTCGAGGTAGAAGCCGGCGTAGTCCCCGTCCTGCACGCGCACCGTGTCGCCGGGGCCGACCTCGTCGGCGGCGTGCTGGAGCGTCTCCCACGCGTTCGCGAGCGACAGCCCGTCGTTGTCGTCGTCGCCGCTCGGCGAGACCCAGTAGGTCGCGCCGGAAGCGCTCGTGGCGGAGACGAGGACGAGCGCGCTCCAGAGGAACGCCCCCACCACGCCGCACCGTGCGATGCTTCTCATCGCCATCCCCCCTCTCCGGCTTTGCTATCCGGGGGTCCGCGTTGGAGCAATGGCACGGCGCGCGTAGCAAGGCGCGCGGAGTGCGACCGCGCGAACGCTGCGTCACACACTCCGCTGCGCAGGACTTACAATCGCGCAGGGCGTTCTTGTCGTCCGCGCCGACCTCCGCTAGCGTGCGCGCGTTCGAGGCTCGGCTGGGGGAAGCGGGATGGGTTCTCTTCGTCGGATCGCGGTGTGGCTCGGAAGGCCGATCGACGCGGCGTCGCTCGGCGCGTTCCGCATGCTGTTCGGCGGCCTCATGCTGTTCGAGGTTCTGCACTACTTCGATTCGAACCGGATCGAGCGGTACTACCTCGAGCCGAAGCTGCACTTCCCGTACGAATTCTTCCCGTTCGTGCGGCCCTGGCCGGGGCCGTGGATGTACGCCCACTTCGCCCTCATGGCCGCCGGGGCGATCGGCATCCTGCTCGGGCTTCTCTACCGCTGGTCGGCGCTCGTCTTCCTTCTGACGTACGCGTGGGTCTTCCTGATCGACAAGACCTACTACAACAACCACTACTACCTGATCACGTTGATGGGCCTCTTGTTCTGCCTGCTTCCGGCGGATCGATGGGCCTCGCTCGACGCGCGGCGGCGCGGCGGCAACGAGCCGGAGGTCGTGCCGTGGTGGACGGTCTTCCTCCTGCGCGCGCAGATCATGATCGTCTACGTCTACGGCGGCATCGCGAAGCTCAATCCGGACTGGCTCGCGGGCGAGCCGATGCGCGGCTGGCTGCACAAGCGCGCGAGCTATCCAGTCGTCGGTCCGTTCTTCACGACCGAGGCGGCGGCGTGGTTCTTCACGTACGGCGGGCTGTTCTTCGATCTGTCGATCGGGTTCCTGCTCCTCTGGCGACGGACGCGCTGGCTCGCGGTCGCGTTGATCGTCTTCTTCAACGCGACGAACGCGTGGATGTTCTCGATCGGGGTCTTCCCGTTCTTGATGCTCGCGACGACGACGCTCTTCTTCGAGCCGGACTGGCCGCGGCGGGCGCTCGCGGCTCTCGGCCGTCTCCTCGGCCGACGTGAGTTGGCGGAGCTCGCGGAGCCTCCGCCAACGCTTCCGCGCGAGGGCGCGCCCGCTTCGGGCGCGATCGTCGCCTTCCTCTCCGTCTATCTCGCGCTGCAGATCCTCGTGCCGTTCCGCCACTTTCTCTACCCGGGCGAGGTGAGCTGGAACGAGGACGGCCACCGCTTCTCGTGGCACATGAAGCTGCGCGACAAGGAAGGCCGCCTGAGGCTCTGGGCGACGGACCCGACGACGGGCAAGACGTGGGAGATCGACTACCGGAAGGATCTCAACGTCAAGCAGCGGAGCCGCGTCCGCGTGCTGCCCGACATGCTGCTGCAGTACGTCGGCTACGTGAAGGAGGACCTGCGCGCGGGCGGCATCGAGTCGCCGATCATCCGCGCGGAGATGGAGGTCTCGCTCAATCGGCGCCGTGGACAGCCGCTCGTCGACGCTTCGCTCGATCTCGCAAGCGTCGAGGCGACGCTCCTCGCGAGCTCCTGGTGGGTGGCGCCGTTCGATCCGGACGTCGAGCGCCTCCCGCTCGACCAGAATCCGAACCGCATCAAATGGCGGTTCGGCAAGGACGTCCGCGCTGCGGCTGCGGCGTCCCACTGAACGCCGCAGCCGCGCGCGAAGGAGAGGGGCGGCGCCCCTGTCTATCTAAAAGTCGTCGTCGTCGAAGACGTCGTCGACCACGTCGTCGTCATCGTCGATGATGACGCAAGCGCAGTCGTAGAACGTGCAGATGTCGACGCCGTCATCGAAGATGAACTCGCCGCAGTCGTTGGCGACGGCTTCACCCTCGCAGACTGCCTGCGTCGTCGCCATGAGCTGCCCGCCGCACTGATCGCAGATGCAGTCGCTCAGCGAGCACGTCGTGCCGCTGAACGACGAGCTCGAGCAGCCGAGACCTGCGGCGATGTTCGAGCAGATCGTCGCGGTCGAAGCCTGGACCGTGTCGTTGCAGTTGTCGCCGTCGTCGTCTCCGCCGCCGCACGCGGCGACCCACATCGACAGACTGACCACGGCGACGCCAACCATCACCGCGGACCGCCACCCCAGAGCCTCTCTTCCCAACGTCCTCATGAATCACCCTCCCCGGGCCTGTCTGTGGCGCCCGGGATACCAGGGTTCCGGTGTTGAGTCAAAGCTCGAGGCCCTTCCGAAGCATCGGGTCGAAGTGCCGCAGGTGTGGCCCTGGGCGCGGGAAGTCGTATCATCGGAACGATGGCGAGCCGCGGCGCGGAGTCCGAAGTCTTTCGGCGACGCTTCCTCCTGGCGACCGTGATCCTGGTGACGGTCCTGTTCCTGTGGATGATCCTCGACTTCCTCGCCGCCGTGCTCCTGGCGGCGATCTTCGCGGGGCTCCTGAACCCGATCTACCGCTGGCTCGTCCGCCGGACGGGCGGGCGAGCGGTGCTCTCCGCGGGCATCGTGGTCACCGTTTCCCTGCTCGTGATCTTCGGCCCCGTCGCGATCTTCATCGGGCTCGTCACGACGCAGGCGATCGAGCTCTCGCAGGGAATCCCCTCCTGGGTCGAGGCTCAGCTCGCGGAGTCGGGCGGGATCGAAGGGGAGGTGCAGAGCTGGATCGACGCGATGCCCTACGGAGAAGAGCTCCCGCGGCTCGACTCGCTGGTTCCCGAGCGCGGCGATCTGATGACGAAGGCCGGCGAAGCGATCTCCGCGGTCGGGACGATGGTCGTCACCGGCTTCGCCTCGTTGACGCGAAACACGGCGCTCTTCCTGCTGAACCTCTTCATCCTCCTCTACGCGCTCGCGTTCTTCCTCATCCAGGGACGGGAGGTCCTCGACCGGATCTTCTTCTACGTGCCGCTCCACTCCGACGACGAGCGCGCCGTCGTCGATCGATTTCTCTCCGTGACGCGGGCGACGCTGAAGGGATCGATCGTGATCGGCGCGATCCAGGGCACGCTCGCGGGCGTGGCGTTCTGGGTGGCGGGGATTCAGGGCGCTCTCTTCTGGGGGACCGTGATGGCGATCTTGTCGGTGATCCCCGGAATCGGCTCGCCGCTCGTCTGGGCTCCGGCGGCCGTGTTCCTCATGATCTCCGGACGCCCCCTGGCCGGGTTGCTACTCGCCGCCTGGTGCGCGGTCGTCGTCGGAAGCATCGACAACCTGCTCCGGCCACGGCTCGTCGGCGCCGATGCGAAGATGTCGGACCTGATGATCCTTCTCGGGACGCTCGGCGGAATCTCGCTCTTCGGCGTCGTCGGCGTGCTGATCGGGCCGATCGTCGCGGCGCTGTTCGTCACCGCGTGGGAGCTCTACGGAAACGCGTTCCGCGACGTCCTGCCTCCGGTCGGGAGGGAGTGAAGGAAGCTCGTGACGCCGGACACGCCGCCGACGGCCTTCGCGGTCGCGACGGCGCTCGCGATGTCCGCATCCGTCGGAAGGACGCCCATCAGAACGGCGTGGCCGCCGACGACGGCGACGTCGATCCGGCTCGCGACCTGTCCCTCGACGGCGAGGCGCGCCTTGATCTCGGCTTCGAGCGCCCGGTCCTCGGCTTCGCTCGAGGAGCGAAGGATCGTCGGGACGTACGCCTGCACGGAGCGGACGCCGCTCACGTCCTGCGCCGCGTGGATCGCGACGTCGCGTCGCTCCGCGGAGGTGACGAACCCGACGAGGTAGACGCGGCCCATGTAGACGTACGGCGTGATCGCGACGCCGAGCCCGTCCTCGAGAAGACGCTCGCGCACCTGGGCCCGAATCGCGTGGTCCTGCGCCTGGCTCGGCACGCTCTCCTCGCTCGCGGCGGCCTTCGTCATCGCGCGATGGGGGCGGGATCCGCCGCTGCACGCGCAGAGCGCGATCGAAACGAGCGCTGCCGTCGCCGCGATGGGAGCCGTCCGCTTCATCGTCACGTGCCTTCGCCGCATCAATACCAGAAGTAGATCCACCGCGAGACGCGCAGCTGGTCGAGGGTCTCGAGACCTCCCGAAGCGATCAGGCGGAACATCGGCCGCTGGAACGAAAGCGCGAGCAGCAAGACGGCACATCCGATCGCCGCGAGATCGGTGCGACGAAGCCGTCCCTCGAGCGCACCCGTCAGCCCGACGCCCGCGGCGATCGCGAGGATGATCTCGAACGGCATGCGGAACCGCGTCGTCGCGACGAGCCCCGCCGAGATCGCGGTGAACACGAGCGTCCACACGAGGAGGAGGCGCGTTTGCGGATCCTGCCAGAGCCGCCGCACGCCGGCGGCCGCCGCGACGAGGAGCGCGACGTAGCCGAGCTGGATCACCCAGAACCAGAAGAGGAACGTGCCGACGCCGATCGCGCCGAACCCTTCGAGCGTCAGGTTCCGCACGACGAAGTACTCGAGCCCCCAGAGGTTCACGGCGCGCACGGCCGTGCGCCGCAGGTACTCGGCCGGATCGTTCCGGATGCCCTCCCAGCCCTTCTCGCTCGCGACGCGTGCGCGCGTCAGCGGATCGGGCAGGGCGTGCCAGGCGCGGAAGACCTCGATCGGCTCGCCCGGGTGGCTGCTCATCCAGAGGTTGTAGGGACCTTCGTTCTCGAGCAGGATCTCGGGGCCGTAGCGGATCTGGTTCCGCACGACCCACGGTGCGAGAACGACCGCCGTCGCGATCCCGAACACGAGCGAAAGGCGCACCGCACCGCGAAAACCGAACTGCTTCCACCAGTGGAGCGCGAGCAGCACGGTGAACGCGCCGAACGCCGGCTTCAGCAGCATCGCGAGCCCCGTCAGCACGCCGAGCAGGATCGGTCGTACCCACAGCGAAGGAGCGAGGAGAGTCGCTCGCCAGAACACGATCGCGGTGAAGAGCGCGTACAGCGTCTCCGGCCAGAGGATCGCGCAGTACGCGACCATCGTCGGCTCGAAGAGGACGAATGCCGCGGCGATCCTTCCGGCGCGCGGGCCGGCGACGCGATCGGCGAGCGCGTAGACCGGAATCGCGATCGCGGCGCCCGCGAGGCACTGGACGAGCTTCGACAGGAGCGTCCAGCCGATCGGCCCAAACCAGAGAGCGGAGGTCAAGTAGAGGAACGCGAAGTAGAGCGGCGGCCGCTCGAGGTAGCCGGTCTCGAGCACGCCCGACTCGCGCCAGAGCTTCGCCTGCTGCGTGTAGATCAGGTCGTCGGCGAGAAGACGGTTCACCGGATCCGTCCACAACGTGAAGACGACGCGCACCGCGAGGCCGGCGAGCAGGAGCCAGCGGAGGACACGGTCCTCCGACCATCCGTCGAATCCGCCGACTCCGTCGCTCCGGGAAACCTCGACGCCGCTCTCCGGCGGCGACAATCAGCTCTCCGGGAACCAGCGGTCGAGCGTGCCGGTCGCGATCATGCGGAGATCGTCCTCCGCGAAGCCGTGGGCGGCCTTCCGGAATCCTTCGAGGAGGTGCGGCGTGCCGTCGTAGTGCGGCCAGTCGGAAGCGAGGGCGACGTGATCCGCGGGGAGGAAATCGAGCGCGATCTTCAGGTCGGTGCGCTCGCACGCCTCGATCGTCACCATCATCTGCCGCTCGAAGATCTCCATCGGCGGCGTGTGCCACTCGGGCGCCTTGAAGCGGCCGAACATCTCGCGGTGCTCCTCGAAGCGCTCGAAGAACGACGGGATCCAGCCGGCCCCGGCTTCGAGGATCATGGTCTGCATCGTCGGGAAGCGATCGAAGATGCCGCCCGACATCATGTCGTAGAGAGTCGCGATCATGTCCATCGGGAAGCCGAGAGCGGAGCTCGCCATGATGTCGCCGAGCCGGTAGCCGCGCGCGGTGCCGTCCTGGTCCCAGACCGGCAGCGGGTGAAGGCCGAGCTTCATCCCCGTGTCGACGACCGCCTGCCACACGACGTCGAACGCGCGATCGGAGTACTTCTTGTGATCGACCGGATTCGTCCGGATGAAGCAGGCGCGGAAGCCGAGCTCTGCGGTGCGGTGCACCTCGCGCACGGCCGCTTCGGGGTCGACGATCGGCAGCGCGGCGACCGGGATCAGGCGCCCGCGCGAGCCCGCACAGTACTCCTGCTGGATCCAGTCGTTGTAGACCTGGCATACCGCGGGGGCGAGCTCGGGCGTGAAGGTCCCGCCGGCGAGCATGAACGTCGGGTAGAGCACGGCGCGCGTGAGGCCGTGGCGCGTGTTGAAGTCGAGCCGCTCCGGGCCGACCTTGGTCCACGACGGCGCGTCGAGGATCGTGTAGCGCTTCCTCTGGTCGTCGCTGAAGACCGCGTCGAGATCCATTCCCATCGCCGCGGCGAGGCCCATGCTGCGCAGCATCTCGCTCGGCGACATCTGGTGGAACATCATGTCGAGCTCGGCGATGTCGATGCCGTAGATGCGCTGGTGGAAGATGCCATCCTCGTCGCGGTAGAAGTGCGGCGCTTGCTCGCGGAGGTTCTTCGGGAGGCGCTCGACCCAGAGGTCTCCGGGCTCGATGACGTGGCCGTCGGCGTCGGCGATCTGCTCGATCATGCGGCCTGGGTTACTCCGCGCAGCCGGGGGCAGTCAATCTCTGGAATCGCGTCCGCTTCGGAGACGCGCGAGCCGATCACTCCCCGCCGAAAGGCTCGATGCGCCCGTCCGGCGGGCCCTCACCGGGAATCGGCTCCTCTCCGATCGAGGGCGCGTCGCCGGCGTCGGGATCGTCCCCGAGCTCGTTCGAATCCTCGCCGATCGAAGGGGCGTCGCCCGCGTCCGGATCGTCGACGAACGGCTGCGAGTCCTCGCCGATGCTCGGCGCGTCGCCGGCGTCGGGGAAGCCGTCGCCCGGACCGATCTGCGCGGTGCACGGCTTCGCGACGACGAGCAGCGCGATCGTCGCGAAGAGGAACCACCACCGCGGACTACCCACCTCTCCGGGATCGCATCGCTGCCGTGCCCAGTCAATCGCACGGCGTTTGGCCGCTGCGACGCAGGCGGGTATACGGACGGCGTGAATCCGGCCGATCGCGAGACTCCCGAAGGGGCCGCGGCGGCGCGTGTCGAGTCCGCCCCGCCGCCGCTGCGTCTCGTGCGGAGCGACGTGCTCGACGGCGAGGTGCGCGCGCTGCGCGAGGCGATCGCCGAGCTGCGCGCGCGCTCGGAGCGGCTCGGCCGCGTCGAGACGCTGCAGTCCGGCTGGCGCGGGCGGATCGAGATCGCCGTCAAGTCGTTCGTCCGGAAGCTGATCCTGCGTCACATCGATCAGCAGCGGGAAATCGACGAGGCCGCGATCCGCGTCCTCGAGCGCCTCGCGAGCCTCGCCGAGCGTCAGAACGCGCTCGCGGACGCGAACGCCGGCGAGCTGTCCGACTTCGCCGTCCGGGCCGAGCGCCGCCGGACCTGAGCGGTCCATCGGAAACGGGACTCGGGCCGCCCGCGGATGCGCATCCATCAGCTCCTCGTCAGCCTGGAGTATGCCGACGCGGTCGCTTCGCACGCCCTCGCGACGCAGCGGGCGCTCCGCGCGCTCGGGCACGAGTCGGAGATCTTCGTCGAGCGCCACGACCCGCGCATGGAAGCGCAGTGCCGCTCCTTCGAGGAGATCGACGAGAGCGAAGGAGCCGCGACGATCTACCACCACTCGTTCTGGTCCGGGCCGACACGCGATCGCCTGCTCGCGCTCCGGGGCCGGCGCGCGATGATCTACCACAACGTCACGCCGGACCACTTCTTCGCGGGCTACGCCGCAGACCTCCGCGACTCGGCGCGGCGCGCGCGCGAGGCGCTCGACGAGCTTCGCACCGTGATCGACGTTCCGATCGCGGTTTCGCAGTTCAACCGCGCCGAGCTTCTCGAGCGCGGCTTCGCCGACGTCGAGGTGCTGCCGATGCCGGTCGACCTCGAGACCCTGGCGAAGACGCCGCCCGATCCGGACCTGATGGCGGCGCTCGCAGACGGCTGCGTGAGCTTCCTCTTCGTCGGGCGGGTCGCGCCGAACAAGCGGCAGGAGGACGTGATCCGCGTGTTCGCCTGGTACAACCGCTTCCTCGAGCGCGCTTCGCGCCTGATCCTCGTCGGCGACGCGCCCGAGCTGCGCGACTACGCCGCGGATCTCCGCGAGCTCGCGCGCGAGGCGGGCGTCGCCGACTGCGTGCGCTTCGCCGGCAAGGTGCCGCTTCCGGAGCTCGTCGCCTACTACCGGAGCGCGCACCTCTTTCTCTGCATGAGCGAGCACGAAGGCTTCGGCGCACCGCTCGTCGAAGCGATGTCGTTCGACGTGCCGGTGCTCGCGCGGGACGCGGCGGGAGTGGCGGAGACGCTGGGCGGCGCGGGGGTGCTCCTCCGCGAGAGGGACGTGCCGCGCATCGCGGAGAAGGCGCACCGCGTGCTCGCGGATCCGACGGTGCGCGAATCGATTCTTCGCGGCCAGCGCGAGCGGCTCGCCGCGTTCGATCCGGCGCTCTTCGCGCCGCGTCTCGCACGCATCGCCGAGCGGCTGACGCGCCAGGCGTAGGCTAGGCGTCCGGCGGGAACTCGCCGAGGAGCCGGCGCTCGTACGCGTCGAGACCGTAGGTCCGCTCGACGTAGGCGCGTCCGCTCGCGCCGAGCGAGCGAGCGAGATCGGGCGAGGAGAGGAGGCGGCGCACGGCGACGGCGAGCTCGGCGCCGTCGCGGACCCAGAGGCCACAGCCGCCGACCCGGCAGTGCTCGACCATCACCACGGAGGCCGCGTTCACGATCAGCGGCGTACGGGTGCCCATCGCCTCGAGGAGGACGATGCCCAGGCTCTCGAATGGGGAGGGATGCACGAGGGCGAGCGCGCTGCGCAGCAGAGCCAGCTTCTCCTCTTCGGCGACGGGACCGCGCACCTCGACTCCCGGGATCGCAGGCACGTCCATCGCGATCGCGCCGATGAGGACGAGGCGCGGCGGATGCGGCTCCGCGCGACGCAGGACCTCGTACCAGCGCAGCAGCTCGCCGATGCCCTTCTGCGGCTCGATGCGGCCCACGTAGAGGAGATAGGGCGACTCGTGCCCGTTCGCGGCGCTCGCGGGCGAGAGCTCGGGGATCTCGATCCCGTAGCCGAGGAGCCGCGCCGCGGGCGTGCCCTCGGGATAGAGGCGCTCGACGAGTCGGATCTCCGCCTCCGTCGAGCAGAGGAGCGTCGCGCGCGCGAGCCTCCGCCCGAAGGCCGGGAGGTAGGCGGGCGGCTCGTCGTGCAACGTCGGCACGACGCGGGCGCGCTCGGGATCGACCTCGAGGAGGCCGTCGTACGTCGTCGGATAGAGGTACGTGACGAAGAGCACGCGATCGGCGAGTCCCTTCGCGAGATGCGCGAGGAGCTCGGGAGCGCTCGGTCCCTGGCCGCGGATGAACTCCTCCTGCAGCGTTTCCGGCCAGGCGCGCGCTCGCGCGGCGAAGGCCTGCCGGGCCGTCTCGGGGAGCCGCGCGAAGTCCTCCGGATCGAAATCGTGGTGGAGGAGGCGGCTGACCCACGGCCAGTCCGGCGCGCGCCCGCGCGCGACGGGAAACCGGCGGACGCGGACGCCGTCGATTTCACAAGCTCCGACCGGATAGGCGGAGGACCACGTCTGGTAGTCGCCGGCCGTCGTCGTCAGCACCTCGACGTCGTGGTGACGGGCGAGGATCCCGGCCATCAGCGCGGCATGCCGCTCGGCGCCGCCGATCAGCTCGGCGCCGTAGCGCTGGACGACGATCTCGATTCGCATGGTCGTTGTCGTGGCCGCGCGAGGCCCTGCCGTCCGGCAGGTAACACGGGACGACGGGGGAAAGAATCGCGGGCGGCGTCGCTCGCGTCGCATCCCTTCCCGAAAGCCGGAGCGGCGCCCGATGGCCGAGGCCGAAGCTCTGTGAAATGAAACCTCGGTGTCTCTCTTTCTTCGCAAGCGTCGAGCCGCTCTCGGATGAAAACGACCCTCGTCCTGCCGTCGCTCGGCGTGACGCCGCCCGGCGTGACCCCGGACGCGCTCGGCCGGCTGGTGGAGCTCCTGGCGGCGCACGTCGGGGTCGAGATCGTGACCACCTGCGCGCGCGATCGCGGGTCGTGGCGCGACCACTACGACCCGGGAGTCTCGCGAATCGGCAAAGTCGAGGTGTGGCGTCATCGGGTCGACTACGCCCGATCGCCGCGCTTCGCCGAGCGTCTGCGCGCGATCGCGCTCTCTCCCGCGACGAGCCCGGAGATCGAGAGGCGCTGGATCGAAGAGGAGGGGCCGTACACGTCGGCGCTCCTCCGCCACCTCGACCGGTTGCGCGCGGAGCGGGATGCCTTCGTGTTCTTCGGGGAAGCGGCGGCGACGACGGTGCTCGGGATCCCTCGCGTCGCGGGAAAAGCCGTCCTCGTGTCCCTCGACGAGGACGCGACGGCGAGGGAGGCGGGCTACATCCGCGAAGTCTTCGCGTTGGCGAGCGGCTTCGTCTTCGCTTCGATCGCCGAGCGCGACCGGCTGCGCAGCCTCGTCCCCCCGTCTGCGCCGCAGGCGATCGCGGAGGCCGGCAACGGCGAGAATGCCGCTGCCGCGATTCTCGACGTCCTCGCGCGGCTCCCGCCGGCGAACGACTGAGCGCTACGCCGAGCGAGCGGCCTGCTCGCGCGGCGCCGCGTCGAGCGCCTGTGCGCAGCGCTCGAGCGCCGCGGCGAGCTGTGCCGGAGAGACCGGCTTTCCGAGGAAGTCGTCCATCCCCGCGGCGAGGCACGCCGCGCGGTCCTCGGCCATCGCGTTCGCGGTGAGAGCGACGATCCGCGGCTGGCGCTCCTTCGGCCAGCGCGCGCGCACCTCGCGCGTCGCTTCGAGGCCGTCGAGCTCCGGCATCTGCACGTCCATCAGGATCACGTCGTACGGCCGGCGCTCGAGCGCGGCGAGCGCCTCGCGCCCGTCGTTCGCGATGTCGGCTGCGTAGCCCATCCGCTGGAGCAGCTTCAGCGCCACCTTTTGATTGACGCGGTTGTCCTCGGCGATCAAGATGCAGAGAGGCATCTTCGCTCCGAGCGCGGGATCGATCTTGTCCGACGAGGACGGCTTTGCCGCGGCGCCGCTCGTCTCGGCCGCGCTGACCGCGGGCGGCGTCGCCTCGCGCGCGAGGATCGTGAAGTGAAAGGTCGAGCCGGCGCCCTCGTTGCTCTCCGCCCAGAGACGGCCGCCCATCAGCTCGGCGAAGCGGCGCGAGATCGCGAGACCGAGACCGGTTCCGCCGTAGCGGCGCGTGGTCGAGGCGTCGGCTTGCTGGAACGGCTCGAAGAGCCGCTCGACCTGGCCCGGCGAGATGCCGATGCCGGTGTCGCGCACGGAGAACTGCAGCTCCCACTCTCCGTCGCGGCAGCGCGCGTCGACCGAGACGGCCACCTCACCCTGCTCGGTGAACTTGAGAGCGTTCGAGAGCAGGTTCATCAGCGTCTGCCGGACGCGGGTCACGTCTCCGATGACCGTGTGCGGCACCGAGTCGGTGCATTCGTGCGTCAGGAGGATCTCGCGCTGCTCGGCGCGGAACGCGAGCAGGTCGACGGCGCCCTCCACGCAGCGCCGCACCTCGAACGGCTGGCGCTCGGGATCGAGACGTCCCGCCTCGATCTTCGAGTAGTCGAGGATGTCGTTGATGATCGCGAGGAGCGACTCGCCGCTCGCACGGATGGTCGAGGCGAAGTCGCGCTGCTCCCGCGTCAGCTCGGAGTCGAGGAGCAAGCCGGTCATCCCGATGACGGCGTTCATCGGCGTCCGGATCTCGTGGCTCATGTTCGCGAGAAACTCGCTCTTCGCGCGGCTCGCGCGGCTCGCGCGCTCCGCGCGGTGTCTCGCCCGGAGCTCGCGCCAGTGCATCCGCTCGTTCAGGACCGCGTAGACGGTCGTGATCACGGCGGTCGCGACGATGAAGAAGAGGTTGTTCAGGAGGACGGGTGGTGCGCTCACCCCCTCCAGCAGCACGACCGCGAGATAGCCGGCGATCAGGAGAACCGACGCTGCGATCGACCAGCCGACGCTCCAGGACATCAGGAGCCCGACGCCGAGCAGCGTCAGGCTGATCCCGGCGTAATACGGGCTCGTCACACCGCCGGTGAGGGCGACCATCAGATCGAGGAGCATCGAGATCCACGCGATCACGATGAAGGCGAGGAGCTCCGGATGCTGCTTTCCCCACGGACGGCCGAGCACGTGGATCGCGACGGTGAGGCCGACGATGCAGATCGCCCGGAGGACGATGAACACTCCGGCCCACGCGGGGAAGAGAACGAGGTCGAGGAGAGCGAACGCGACGATCAGGATGATAGCGAGCCCGCAGCAGATGCGTGCGCCCCAGTGGGCGCGGCCGAGCGACTCCTTGCGGAACCTGCGGAGGAGCTCCTCCTGCGGCTCGTCCGACATGTCGTCTGCGTGCGAGCAAGGAATATGCCCGTAGAACCTCAGGGAATTCGCGCGACGTCCGCGTGAAGGTCCTTCGCGGCCGGCAAGAAAGTGACGCATCGGCATCCCGCGTGGCGGATGCAAGCCGCCTCGCATCGCTTGAGAAGCCGCGATCTTTCCGCTTCATGGGGCACGATGAGAGCGAGCTCTACGGCGGAAGCGGGGTCGCGGCGCAAGCAGCGTCGCGTGGGTGGAAAGTCTCCAGGGCGGCGGATCAAGCGCGGTCCGACGCTCGCCGAGCGGGCCGACCGCCATCGTCTCTATCAGGACTCGGTGCAGTGCCCCGAGGAGGACGTGACGTTCTACACGAGCGTCTTCGGGAAGCTGCGCGGCGGCCGCAGGCCGATGATCCTCCGCGAGGACTTCTGCGGCACCGCGAACCTCGCCGTGCAGTGGTGCCTGAGCGATCCCAAGCGGCGCGCGATCGGCATCGACCTCGACGAGCCGACGCTCGCGTGGGGACGCGAGCACAACATCCGTCCGCACGCCCGCAAGCTCGGGAACCGGCTGAAGCTCTACCGCGCGAACGTCCTCGATCCGCGCCGCGAGAAGGCCGACGTCACCTGCGCCTGCAACTTCAGCTTCTGCATCTTCAAGGAGCGCGCCGATCTGAAGCGGTACCTGAAGCTCGCGAAGGAGGGCTTGAAGCAGAACGGCCTCCTCTTCCTCGAGATCTACGGCGGCTCCGAGGCGATCATCGCCACCGAGGAGGACCGCGAGTGCGGCCGCTACGAGTACGTCTGGGACCAGCACAGCTACAACCCGATCACGAACGAGACGGTCTGCCACATCCACTACCGCTTCCGTGACGGCTCGACGCTCGAGCGCGCGTTCACGTACGACTGGCGGCTCTGGTCGATCCCCGAGCTGCGCGACCTGCTGCTCGAGGTCGGCTTCTCCGACGTGCGCGTGTTCTGGGAGCAGCTCGAGGACACGGACGACGACCAGGTCGAAGAAGGCGAGATGATCTACGGCTCGGGCGAGTACGAGGACGTCACCGGGAAAGAGGTCGAGCAGCAGGAGAGCTTCCTCGTCTACGTGGTCGGCGTTCGTTGACGGGCGACACAGAGAGGGTCGGAGCTTCCCGCCGGTCCGCTCGCTTGACGCTCCTCGTTCTGCTCCTTCTCGCGCTCGCGTGGAGCCTCGTGCCGGGGCGCCTTCCGCCGCCGCCGCGCGAGGCGTTCTCCGGAGCGAAGTTCGCGGCGGGAAAGCGCGAGAGCCCGGATCTGACGGCGCTTCCGGGCGAGAGCCCGTTCGCGCCCGCGTACGAGACGCGTCCGCTCTTCCCGAAGCTCGCGTTCGAGGCGCCGGTCCTCGCGCGGCAGACGCCGCAGGGCCCCGACGAGCGGCTCTTCGTCCTCGAGCAGAAGGGCGAGCTCTGGGCGATCGCGCAGGGCGGGTCCTCGCGCGAGCTCGTCCTCGACGTGTCCGATCGCGTGTACTTCCGCGGCGAGGCGGGAGCGATCGGCTTCGCGTTCCATCCGGACTTCGGGACGCCCGGGAGCGGCCGCACCGACTTCTACCTCTTCTACTCGATCGTGCGGGACGACGTCGTGTGGGATCGCGTCTCGCGCTTCGAATGGCGCGACGGCCGCTTCGATCCCGCTTCCGAGACGCTCCTGATCGAGCAGCGACACGACTGGCACGAGGGCGAGAAGTTCACCGAGCACTTCGGCGGCACGCTCGTCTTCGGTCCCGACGGCTACCTGTACGTCGGCTTCGGCGACGAGGGCTGGATCCCGGAGCGGTTGAACCCGCAGCGCATCGATCTCGACTTCTTCTCCGGCATCCTGCGTATCGACGTCGACTGCCAGACGGGACGAAGCCATCCGCCGCCGCGCGATCCCGTGACGGGAAAGACGCAGGGCTACTGCATCCCGGACGACAACCCGTTCGTCGGCGCGCCGAACGTCCTCGAGGAGTTCTGGGCGATCGGACTCCGGAACCCGTACCGCTTCAGCTTCGACGCCCAGACGGACGAGCTCTGGATCTCCGACGTCGGCGGACAGCTCGCGGAGGAGGTGAACCTCGGCGTCGCCGGCGGCAACTATCAGTGGAGCTACCGCGAGGGCAACGAGGTCTACCGGCAGAGCTACCTCCGCGGCGAGCCGCCGAAGCCGTATCCCGGATCCGAGCAGAAGCCGCTCTTCACGTACCCGCACGGCACGGGCAACGGCTGCGTGATCGGCGGCCACGTCTATCGCGGACGCGACCTGCCGGAGCTCTCGGGACGGTACGTGTTCGGCGACCGGAACTCGGGGCGCGTCTGGGCTCTGCAGAGAAACGAGCGCGGCGGACCCGTCGACGTCGCCGCGCTCGCGCAGGTCCCTTCGTTCGCGCTGCACTCGTTCGCCGAGCTTCGCTCGCGCGAGGTGCTGCTGATCGGACCGCCGCCCGTCGGCATCTCGAATCTCGTCGCGACGACGGATCGCGCGCCGGCGCCGCTGCCGCGGCTTCTCTCCGAGACGAAGCTCTTCGCGGACCTCGCGACGCTGACGCCCGCGAGGGGAATCGTTCCCTACGACATCAACGTCCCGTTCTGGTCGGACGGTGCGCGGAAGCGTCGCTGGATCGCGGTACCGGGCGACGGGCGGAGCAAGTCGCGTTTCAAGAGCGAGCGCATCGTGTGGCGCCCCTCCGGCCCGTGGGGTTTCCCGGCGGGGACGACCTTCGTCAAGCACTTCGAGCTCCCGATCGACGCCGCCGATCCGTCGCGCGTGCGGCGGCTCGAGACGCGCGTCCTCGTGCTCACGCGCGGCGGCGGCGCCTACGGCGTGACGTATCGCTGGAACGAGGCGCAGACCGACGCCGAGCTGCTCGAGGCGGGTCTCGAGGAGAAGGTCACGGTCCGCGCCCAGGACGGCTCGACGGTCGAGGAGACGTGGACGTACCCGTCGCCGTCCGACTGCCTGACGTGCCACAACCCGTCGGCGGGATCGGTCCTCGGCGTGCAGACGAAGCAGATCAAGCGCGAGGCGTCGTATCCGGGCGTGGCGCGGCCGCTCGAGCAGCTCGAAGCGTGGGATCGCGCTCGGCTGTTCACCGCCGCGAACGGAAGCCTCGTTCCGATCCCGGACGGTGCGCTCGAGAGGGCGCCGGCTCTCGTTCCGACGGGCGACGGCGCGCAGCCCGTGCCGCCGCGTGCGCGGAGCTGGCTCGACGCGAACTGCAGCTACTGTCACGGCGGAGGCGCCTCGTTCGACCTGCGCTTCCAGGCGCCGCTCGGCGACTTGCTGCGCTGGCAGGTCCGCGACAACCACGGCGTCCAGGGTGGAGCGCTCGTCGTCCCGGGAGATCCGGCGCGCTCGCTCCTCTGGGCGCGCGCGGCCGCGACGGAGCCCGCGATGCGCATGCCGCCGCTCGCGCGCACGCGCGCCGACGAGCCGGCGGTGCGGCTCCTCGGCGAGTGGATCCGCGGTCTCGACGCGAGCTAGCGGTGCACTAGCGATCCCTTTGCGCGATACGAGCGAGGCGAGCCCCTCCCCGGCTCCCGATCGCGGTGACGACCGTCAGGACGCAGAGGAGATCGCGGACCCACGCGATGCGCGGGTCGTACGGCGAGCCGAGCATCGTCGAGGCCGCATAGAGCGCCGCTCGCAGCCCTCACCGATCGAGAGATGCTGGCGCACCTTCATCTGGCCGAGAACCGCGACGGCCGCCGCACCGAAGTAGAGGAACAAATACTTGACGATCGCGCCACCCCACCGAAGGCGCTGCCTCATCCGGTGCCGAGGCTCCGAATCCACTCCGCGACGATCGCGGTCCCGACGGGGTCGGCGCGCACGCGGCCGGGCGGCATCGCGAGCGAGTCGGTGGCGGCGAGGCGCCGGTAGAGAAGGGAGCTTTCCGGACGACCGGGGTCGACGATCCGCGCTTCGGGCAGCTCCGGATACTCCGCGGAGGCGCGCAAGCCGACGAGCGCCGCGAGAGAGCCCTCCTCCGTCAGGTCGATGCGGGCCGAGGCGGTCTCGCCGCCGGGACGATGACACGGACCGCAGCTCACGTGCAGGTAGCTCCGCACCCGCGCCTCCAGAGGCTGCGAAGCGTCCGCGGGATCGACGAGGCGTCCGCCGCGCCGGATCTCGTCGAGCAGCCGCGCGCGGTCCTCGGGGCCTTCCACCAGCCCTTCGTCGAGCCAGCGCTCGAGCTGCGAGGGGCTCGCGGTCACGCCGTCGAGCTGTCGTGGAGTCAATCCTAGAATGCGTCCGGCCGCTTCGTTGTGGCAGCGGAAGCACGCGGGAGCGGTGTCGTAACGCCACTCCTGCCTGTTCGGCAGCGTGCGCGTCGTCGGCTTCGTGACGAGCCGCGCCGTCTTGCCCGCGTCGTCCCACGCGAAGGACCACGCGCCCCATTCGCCCTTCCAGCCGATCGACAGCATCTGCGTCTCGACCGGCGTTCCGTCGACCGAGAGCGTCTTCAGGTAGACCTTCGGGCGGCCGACGAGCGCGTCGTCGATCGCGTCGAGCCGGCGAAAGTCCTCGCCGACGAAGCGGACGGCGCTCGCTCCCTCGTCCCACGCTGCCACCGTCGGGCGATAGGACAGCATCTCGGGCGGAGGGCTCGAAGCTCCCGCGGGGGACTGGCAGCCGCGGGACGCGAGAGTCACCGCGCGCGGCTCGCGCGCCTCCGCGGGATCGGCGGTCGCGACGACGCGGTAGACGCGGTGCTCCTCCTCGATCGTCTCGGGATCGCCGGCGCGGCCGCTCGCCTCGACGACGTAGAGCTCGCCGTCGCGGTCCGTCTCGATCGACGCGAGATGCTCGATCGGAAGCTGCGCGACGAGCTCGCTCGTCTTCGTCTCCGGATCGAACGCGTAGAGCGTGCGCGCGCAGTAGTCGCCGTAGACGTACTTTCCCTGCAGGCTCGGCAGCGCCTTCCCGCGGTACACCCATCCGCCGATGATCGAGCACAGCGTCTGGGCGGGGTGGACGTGCACCGGCAGGGTGTCCTGCGGGCAGCCGTCGGCCCAGAGGCAGTCGAAGCCTTCGCGCCGCGGCCAGCCGTAGTGCGCGCCGCGCTTCACGACGTCGATTTCCTCGAAGCGGCGGCTGCCGACGTCGCCGACCCAGAGGTCGCCCGTCTTCGTGTCGAAGGAGAAGCGCCAGGGGTTGCGGAAGCCCGCGGCCCAGACCTCCGGCCGATACGGTCCCTTTACGAAGGGATTGTCGGGCGGGACCGCGTAGGCGCCGCCCTGCTCGGGCGAGACGTCGAGACGGAGCATCATGCCGCGCAGGTACGCGTCCTCGTGGTCCGACTGGACGGCGCTGCCTTCGCCCCAGGCGACGTAGAGCTTTCCGTCGGGACCGAAGCGCAAGCCGGCGATCGAGTGCCAGACGTTCTTCTGTCCCTCCGCGAGCAGGACCTGCTCGCTCTTCGGGTCGAACGTGCGGCCGCGATCCCGGCTCCGGAAGACGGCGACGCGCGCCTGGAGCGCGTCCTCCGGGTTGATCGCCTCCGCCGTGTACGTGACGAAGAGGCGCGCGTCCTCCGGGTAGCCGGGCGGCAGCGCGAAGCCCTGCAGTCCCCATTGTTCGCCGGGACTCACGCGATCGCGGATGTCGAGCGCGACCGTCGCCTCCTCGCCGTCGATCCGGAGCACGCGTCCCTCGCTCTCCGCGACGAACCAGACGTCCGGATCGCTCGGATCCTGGATCGCCTGCACCGGCTTCCGGAAGCGACGGCCGTCGAACATCGGCTCGACGGAGAGCCACTCGCGGCGGCCCGCGCTCGGCGGCCTGCACGCTTCGGGCGCGCCCGCGAGCTTCCGAAGCTTCTCCGTGACCCCGAGGTCCTTCCCCGCGAGCCGCAATCCGACGGCAGAGATCGCGACGAGCGCGCCGATCGAACCGAGCGCGCCGATGACGACGAGAGCGAGCCGAAGGAGCCGCGAGCGAGGCGTAAGCCGACTCAAGCCGGACCTCGCCGGCGCCCGCGACGCGCGATCGCCTCGAGCGAAGCGGTCACGGCGATCAGTAGGATCAGGTCCACGGTCGCGTGGAACGCGAAGAGGTGCCGCGCCAGATCGTACAGGCTGTCGCCGAGCGTGCAGACGAGAAACGCCGTGAAGGCCATCGCATTGAGCGCTGCGAACGCGACGAGTCCGAGCCGCAGCCGGTCCGTCGTGCTTTCGCGCCGCGACAGCCACGCCGACGCGCCGAGCCCGGATCCGAACAGGAGAAGGAGCGCCCACGGAGTTCCGGGGACGAGGTCGCGCTTCGAGTCGCTCCAGATCCGAAAGCGCGTGCTCTGCGCGCCGGGGGGATGGCCGGCACCCTTCTCGAACGTCCCGAGGGAGTCGTCCATCAGAACGAACGCGCTGCGTGCGCTCTTCTCGAGGAGGAACCAGAAGCGTGAAGGATTCATCAAGTAGAAGAGTAGGACGTCGCCGTGCGAGACCCGGTCGATTCCGAGCCCGCGCGATCCCGCCCGAGCGGCGATGCTCTCTCGCGGCTCGAGCGCCGGACGATCGCCGCCTCCCAGTTGCAACCCCATCGGACGAGATCCCATCGCGGCGATGCGCTAACATAGCGCCCGAAATGGAGGGCGTGAAGCCTCTCGCGCGTCGCGTCTCGGCGATCCTGGCTCTTCTCTGCGTGGCGGGCGGGCTGGCCGAGTTGCTGGCGCTTCGCCCCGCGGCGTTCGACGGAAAGGCCTTCCTCGCGGGGACGCGCGAGGCCCCCGACGTCTCGAGACTTCCGCTCGACGACCCGCTCGCTCGCCCGTGGCGTCTCGAGCCGGCGTTTCCGGCCCTCGACTTCGGCGAACCCGTGAGCGCCGTCCCGTCGCCGAGAGGCGGCGCGATTCTCGTCCTCGAGCACGAGGGACGTCTCTGGGAGGTGCGCTCGACCGACGACGGCGGCGAGAAGCGTCTCGTCCTCGACCTCTCGGAC
>VGTG01000091.1 GCA_016874795.1 Deltaproteobacteria bacterium
GAAGATTCGCGAGCCTCGGACCGGAGGGCGACGCAGGCGTACTTGAACAGTACGTCGAGGAGCCCGGAGGGAGAAGCTCGCGAAGATTCGGTGCTATCGGCCGCCGCAGTAGGGATCTGGTGAGAAATGCAGGCTAGCCGGAGCGCGGCGCGAGCACGACGCGGGCGACGCGCTGGAGCTGCTCGCCGACCTGCGCCGCGGATCTCTGTCCCGTCGCGAGCTCGATCATCGAAGCGAAGCAGAGGAGCTCGAGCGCCTCGACGACGACCTCGCGGTTTCGCACCTTCTCGTCGGCGATCGCGATGTCGAGCCATTCGCGCATCATCGCGGCGAGGCCGTCGCGGTTCGCGAAGGCGCCGGGATCTCCGGAGAGGAGCGCTCGCGTGAGCGCGATGCCGAGCTCGGGCTTCTGCGCGACGCCGCGCGACATGCGCTCGAACACCTCGGCGACACGCGCGGCGGCCGTTCGTCCGCGCGGGCGGCGCTCCCGAAGACGGTCGCCGAGCTCGCCGCCCCAGCGGACCAGCGCCTCGGCGAGGAGATGATCCTTCGACGAGAAGTAGCGGTAGACCGTCCCGAGGGACACGCGCGAGCGCGCCGAGACCTCGCGCATGTTGACGGCCTCGTATCCACCCGTCGCGGCGAGCTCCATCGCCGCCTCGACGACGCGATGGCGCCGCTTCTGCTGGTTCGGCCGCAGGACGCGGCTGACCGTCAGCGTCAGGGTCCGCACCGGCGGCTCCGCCGGCTCGCTCGCGGTCTTCCTTCGCTTGGCCGGGACCTTCGGCACGCAGGGGCGGTTCTATCGAAGCGAGGTGCGCGACCCAAGCGGAAATCGCGCGTGTGCTCTGCGCCGCTTTCGTCTAGCCTCGAACGAGACCATGTGTGGCCGTTTCACTCTGACGTCGCCCGCGCAGATCATCGCCGAGATGTTCGGGGTCGAGCCTCCCGAGGGCCTCGTCGCGCGGTACAACGTCTGTCCCGGCCAGGCCGTCGGCGTCGTGCGCGCTCGCGACGGCGAGCGCCGGACGTTCGGCCTCCTGCGCTGGGGTCTCGTGCCGCACTGGTCGAACGAGATTCCGCGCGACGCTTCTCTGATCAACGCGCGGATGGAGACGGTCGCCGAGAAGCCGGCGTTTCGCGACGCGTTCCGCTCGCGGCGGTGTCTCGTGCCGGCGGACTCCTTCTTCGAGTGGCGCACCGAGGTCGGCGTCAAGCAACCCTACCTCATCCGGCGTCGGGACCAGAAGCCGTTCGCGATCGCCGGTGTCTGGGAGAGCTGGCGACGCGGTGACTCACCTCGCCTGGAGTCGTGCGCTCTCGTCACGACCGAGCCGAACGAGCTCGTCCGTCCGATCCACGACCGCATGCCCGCGCTGCTGCCGTCCGACGCGTGGGACCTCTGGCTCGATCCGAGCGTCGGCGACCCCGTGCGTCTTCTCCCCCTGCTGAGGCCGACGCCGGCTTCGGAGATGGAGCTCTTTCCCGTGAGCCCGCGCGTCAACAGCCCCGCCAACGACGACCCGACGCTCCTCGCGCGCGAGCCGCCGCGGACGCTGTTCGATCTGGGTTGAGGTCGCTCGGCTCCCATCGTGCCGCGGCGATCGCGCTCGGGCTCGGCATCGGCGCGATCGTCGCGAGCATCCTGGTCTGGACCCTCGGCAGCGCTCGCGAAGAGGCGCGACGCGCGCCCGAGCTCGGCACGCGCATCGTCGGCTTGCACCGTCTCGACGACGAGATCGGCTACGTCCTTCGCCCCGGCTCGAAGGTCCGTCACCACGTGAAGCAGTTCGACGTCGAGTACCGCGTCGACGAGGACGGCTCGCGGCACGTTCCCGGATCCGAACGTGGCCGGCCGCGCGTTCTCGTCTTCGGCGACTCATGGACGTTCGGACACGGCGTCACGGACGACGAGACGTATGCGGCGCGGCTCCAGGAGCACTGGCCGGACGTCGCCGTCCGCAACTTCGGCACGATGGGATACGGCACCGCACACACGCTGCTCCTCCTCGAGCGACTCCTCGCCGCGAGCGAAGGCGACGTCGATCTCGTCCTCTACGGATGGACGCCGATCCATCTCGGGCGGAGCTATCTCCGCGCGAGCAACCTCGCCGTCACGGCGAGCAAGCGGGCGCCGAGGCTCGAGATCGAGAACGGACGACTCGTCTCGAAGGGGCTCGCGGACCAATCGGAAGCGATCGCGGACGGCACGCCTGGGCTCGCGCGCGCGGAGTGGTCGCGGACGATGGCGGCGATCCGTCGCATGGCGAAGCTCGCAGACGAGAAGGGCGCGCGCTTCGTCCTCGTGACGCTCCCGGGACCGGAGGACGACCGCGTCTTTCCCGCGCACTCGGAACGCCTGCGGAAGCGCCTCGGCCCGCTCGGTGTCGAGGTGATCGATCTCGACGCCGCCCCCGACGTTTCGAAGGATCTCGACCTCTTCATCCCGAACGACGCTCACCCGAACGCGCGCTGGAACGCGATGGTCGCCGATGCGATCGCTGCCCGTCTCGATCCGTCACCGATCTCGAGATGGTGATGGTCCGCGGAGCCGGCCACCGGAGGCAGCAGGAGAAGCCCGAGGCGTTGAACCGGATCCGGATCGACTGGCTCGTGCGCCGGTTCGGCACGCGCTGGCGCCGTCGACCGTCTCCTCCGAGAGCGGACCGGCGAGCGGAAGCGTGATCGCGAAGCTCGCGCCGCAGCCCGGGCGCGAGACGGCGACGATCCCGCCGCCGCAGGTCTCGATCGCCTGGCGCGCGATCGCGAGGCCGAGACCGAGCCCGCCGTGGCTCTTCGGCGGCGACGCTCCGAATCCGGCGCCGTTGTCGGAGACCGTCAGCGTGCAGCCGAGGCCGCGACACCACGCGCGAACCCGCACCTCCAGCGGTACGCCGTCGCGCGGGTGGCGGCATGCGTTCTGGACGAGGTTCCGCAGCGCGATGCGGAGCCGGTGCGGATCCGCGCGCACGATCGGAAGGGCGCCGCGTACGCAGAGGCGTGCTCCGGAGAGTCGAAGATCGAGATCGACGTCGTCGCGGACCCGTGCGACGACGAGGTCGAGCGGCACCGCCTGCGTCGCGGGAAGCGAGCCGAGCTCGAGCAGGTTCGGCAACGAGCCGAGGAGCTCGTCCGCTTTCGCGAGGCTCCGTCGCGCGAGGTCGAGGTGCTGCGAAGCTCCCGCGGGAGTCGTGGCGAGCTCGCGCGCGAGGCAGGCGAGGGCCGACCCGGCCGCGGCGACGGGCCCGCGCAGGTCGTGGCAGATCGCGAGGCAGAACCCTTCGATGGCGTCCATGCACCACGAGCTACGGCAAAGAGGCTCCGTGTCGCGAGCGATCCGCCTCGATTCATGTATCGCGAAGCAGCGCGCGCTCGGCGCGATCGAGCCACGAGAGCTCGGCGGCGAGATGCTCGCGCGCAGCGCGCCGCGCACGTTCGGGACAGCTCCCTTCGCCCGCCGTGAGAGCGCGATCGAGCGAGGCGCATCGCTGCCGCTGCGTTTCGAGCGCGGTGCGCAGCCGCTCGCGGTCTCCGCGCGACGCGCAGATCGCGACGTGCGCGAGCCAGTCGTCGAAGCCCTGCGCACCCCGCTCCCGTCGTGCGTGCGGCGCCGCGAGCCACGCGGCGAGCGCGTCCCGTCCGGCGGGACTCGGCGCGTACAGCGGTCGCGCGGGCAGGCGGCTCCCGGGCGCTTCCGGCTCCGTCACGGTGACGAGTCCTTCCCTGGTGAGCCGCGCGAGCGTCGCGTACACTTGCCCCTGATTCACCGGCCAGAACGCGCCGATGAGGTCGACGAGGGCCGCGCGCACCGCATAGCCGTGACGCGGGCCGTGCCCGAGCACGGCCAGGATGGCGAAGCCGAGCGACATGATCCTTCCATCCAACGGAGAGCGCGGCCGCGGCAAGGGGAAGCGGGCAGATCCCGCGAAACGATGCACGTCATGACATGGAGGAAGCGATGCCGGAGCGGCGCGTGTATCTCGTCCGTCATGCGATCGCCGAAGAGGTCGCGAAGAGCGGCCGCGACGACGACCGCGAGCTGACGCCGGACGGGCGAAAGAAGATGGCCCGTGCCGCGAAGGGCCTCGTCGCCCTGGGGGTCGAGGTCGATCTCCTCGTGTCGAGCCCGCTCGTCCGCGCCGTCCAGACCGCCGACGAGATCGCGGAGAAGCTCCCCAAGGTGCGCCGGGACGTCTGGCCGGAGCTCGCGAACGGCGGCGACGAGCGCGCTCTCGCGGCGCGCGTCGAGGAGACCAGTGGCGCGAACGTGATGCTCGTCGGCCACGAGCCCGACCTCGGACGCACTCTCTCGTACTGGCTGACGGGACGCCCGGACGACTTCGCGACGTACGTGCGGAAAGGCAGCGTCGCGTGTCTTCTCGCCGGCGGGCTCCCGCCGCACGGACGCGCGACGCTCGAGTGGTTCTCGACCGCGCGTCAGCTCGGCCTCGTCCGCGACTGAAGATCCGTCCCCCTGCTGCTTCGACCGGCTCTGCATCGAAGGCACCTGCCAGCCGAATCCTTGACGCGGCCGACGCGTCCGCACCCGTCAGTACGGCATCGTGACGTCGAAGGACAATCGCTCGGCCGCGCAACGCTGCGTGTCGTCGTTGGTGAGAAGGCGCCGCAAGCCGAGGACTTCCATCGCTGCGAGATGGAGACGGTCGAGCGTGCGACAGTACCCGGTCCCGTCGAGCACGCGTGCCTGCCGCTCGGCGGCAGCGATGACCTCTGCCGGCAGATCCACTGCCTGGTACGGCGGCTGGCGAAGCACTCGGTCCAGGCGTTCGATGAGCCGCACCGCCCTGGCTCGGCGCAGGTGTCGTCCGGCGACTCTCGCATGCACCTGCCCGACCGCCTCGAGACGCGTGAGGGACGACACGATGACCTCCTCCTCGAGGCCGATCAGCTCGAGCACTCGCGAAGTCTCAGGCTCGGGGAAGAAGACTTTCAGAAGGCAGCTCGTGTCGAGGTAGAGACTCATCGCCGGACATCGATTGGCGTCACTCGGCGCGGTCTCGATCGATGAGATCGTCGGTCGAAGGGCGAGGGGACTCGCCCTTCCAGAACCGATCGAGCCACCGGAGATGCTCGATGGAATCGAAGCGCGCCGCTTGCGGACGTGCACGCGGCTCGTACGGGAGGATTCGAGCGACCGGTTTGCCGTCGCGCGTGACGACGATTTCGCCGCCGTGGGCGAGCCTTCGCTCGGCCTCCGGCCACTTCAGCCGAACCTCTCGAACGGTCATGCGAGACATGGCGCCTGTGTATCATGTTTCACAGAGCAGGTCACCGCCCCCGGACGGGGCGGCGGGCCCTCATGGCGGTTTCCCGGTTCGGGGAGCTGCGATATGAGGGCCGCGATGACCGTCCGACCGACGCCTTCTCGCACCCGCATCACCGGTCGGCCCGCTGCGGCACTCGCGGCGCTCGTCGCCGCCGCCGGGTGCAGCAGCAGCGGCAATCAGCAGTGCCCCGAACGGTTGATCGCGGTCCTCGCGGCGTTCCCCGGCGAGTTGCAGCCGCTCGTCGATCGCATGGAGGTGCGCGAGGAGGTCGAGCTCGCAGGACGCACGCTGCGCGTCGGCGAGCTCGGCGGCGTCCCCGTCGTCGTCGGGATGACGGGCATCGGGCTCGTCAACTCGGAGAACACGACGAGCGCGGTGCTCGACGCGTTCCCCGCGACGGGCGTCGTCATGTCGGGAGTCGCAGGAAGCTTCCACAAGATCGGTGACGTCGCCGTGCCCGAGACGTGGAGACTTCCCGACGGCGAGACCTTCGCGGTCGATGCCGGCTGGTTCGAGATCGCGGAGCGCCTCAGCGGTCCCGGCACGGTTCCTCTCGAAACGTGCACGGAGCTTCCGCTCGAGCCGCGAGCGGCCGCCGTGTGCGTCGAGCATCAGACCGCGATCTACGCGGGCGGCTTCGGGCAGAGCGACGATCCGTTCAACGGTCTCTTCCCGTGCTCGCCCAGCGAAGACGAGGTGTTCGGCTGCGACATCGCGACGAGCGCGAGCGTCGACGGCACCGGCTTCGGCACCGAAGGGCATCCGCACGAGATCGCCGGGGACGAGGAGCCCGCGAGCGTCGACATGGAGACGGCTGCGCTTTGTCGCGAGGTGGAGGAGCGCGGGCTTCCGTACATCGCGTTCCGTGCCGTGTCGGACGGACCGGGCGATCCGCTGAACCTGCCCGGCTTCCCGTCGCAGTTCTTCGCGTACTACCGTCTCGCCGCACGAAATGCGGCACGCGCCACGACGGCCTTCCTCGAGGAGCTCGCCGAGTCCGGCACCTGCGATTGACGAGGGTGGGCGACCAGCCCGCGAGACGAAACCGTGCCGCCAGACCGACGAGCTCACCGAGTCGACGGTGCCTGCCGCTCTCCTCCGGGATCACACGACGAAGACGGGGGTCTGGGCTCGCATCGTCGTCCGCGAGGGGGCGCTTCGCTACCACGTCGACCGATTCGACGTGCACGTCGACGTCACGCCGGACGCGCCGGCGATCGTCGTTCCGGAAGTGCCGCACCACATCGAGCCGCTCGGCGCGGTCCGCTTCCACGTCGAGCTCTACCGCGTCGACTCTCGTTCAGAAGAGCCGTAGCCCCCGCTCGAGCGCCGCTTCGAGGCGCTCGAGGAAGTCCTCGCGCGGAATCGCGCGCGCGCCGAGCTGCTCCATGTGCGGCGTCATCACCTGGATGTCGATCCACTCGAGGCCGCGCGACTTCAGATGATCGAGGAGGTGGAGGAGGGCCAGGTGCGAAGCGTTCGGCTCCTCGTAGAACATGCTCTCGCCGCAGAACGCGCCGCCGGGATCCACGCCGTACAAGCCGCCGACGAGACGATCCTCCTGCCACGCTTCGATGCTGTGCGCGTGGCCGAGCTCGTGCAAGCGCTCGTACGCGGAGATCATCTCCTCGTTGATCCAGGTGCCGTCCTGATCCGGGCGCGGGATCGCGGCGCAAGCGCGGATCACCCGCCCGAACGCCTGGTCGATCGTGAAGCGGAGGCCGTTCCGTCGCGCCGCGCGTCCGAGGTTTCGTCCCACGTGGACGTCTTCGATGTCGAGCACCGCGCGCTCGCGCGGGCAGTACCAGAGGAGAGGAAGCCCGTCGTGCGGCCACGGGAAGACCCCCTGGCGATACGCGGAGAGCAGCGTCTCGGGACGGAGGTCTCCGCCGACCGCGACGATGTCCTGCACCTCGGTGGACATAAGGCCCCGGCATAGCAAAACAGGAGTGGGGTCCACCGCCGCGCGCGCCGCGCGGCGGAGAGCAGGAGAGGAGGAGCGCAAATGGGGAAGGCCGTGTTCGTCGCTCGCACCGGGGACGCCTCGGTGCTCGAGGTTCGCGACCACGACCCGGGTCCGCCGGGCCCGGGTCAGGTGCGCATCGCGGTCGAGGCAGCGGGCGTGAACTTCATCGACGTCTACTTTCGCACCGGAGCGTACCCGGCGAAGCTGCCGATGGTCCTCGGGCTCGAGGGCGCGGGCCGCGTCGAGGCGGTGGGCGGGGGCGTGCAGGGATTCGCGCCGGGCGACCACGTCGCGTGGTCGAGCGCGCCGGGCTCGTACGCGACGCACGTCGTCGCTCCCGCGAGCGTCCTCGTACACGTTCCGGACGGCGTCGATGGCGACACGGCGGCTGCGGCGATGCTCCAGGGAATGACGGCGCACTACCTCGTCTGGGGCTGCCGCGAAACGCGCCCCGGCGACACCGCGCTCGTGCACGCCGCCGCGGGCGGCGTCGGGCTCCTCCTGATCCAGATGCTCGTGCGCGCGGGCGCGCGCGTGATCGGCACGTGCTCGACCGAGGACAAGGCGAAGCTCGTGCGCGAGGCGGGCGCCGAAGAGGTCGTGCTCTACTCGAAGACCGACTTCACGCCCGTCGTGCGGCAGTGGAGCGGCGGCGCCGGTGTCGACGTCGTGTACGACTCCGTCGGGAAAACGACGTTCGACGGCAGCCTCGCGTGCCTTCGCCCGCGCGGCCTGCTCGCGATCTACGGGCAATCGAGCGGCGCGGTGCCGCCGTTCGATCTGCAGCGCCTGAACCAGGGCGGCTCCTTGTTCGTCACGCGTCCTTCGCTCGCGCACTACACGGCGACGCGCGAAGAGCTCGAGATGCGGGCAGGAGCGGTGCTCGGCGCGATCGCGCGCGGCGAGCTGCGCATGCGGATCGGCGCGCGCTTCCCGCTCGCGGAGACCGCGGCGGCGCACCGCGCGCTCGAAGGCCGCGGGACGACGGGAAAGGTGCTGATCGACCCGTGAGCGCTTTCGCGCGAACGCCGGCCTCCGCCGCGCGCGGCGCGCGCCGAAAGGGCGCTCGGCACGTGCTCCGCTTCCTCGCGGGATCCCTCTTCGTGCTCGCGGCTGCCGCGCCTTCGACCGGCGCGGGGCGGCCGGGCGAGGCGGCCGAAGCGCCGCCTCTCGGCGTCGAAGCCGCGGGGATCCGCCTTCCCGCGGGCTTCACCGCGACGCTCTTCGCGGACGGCCTCGGTCCGGGGCGTCACATCGTCGTGCGCGAGAACGGCGACGTCTATCTCGCGCTTCGTCAGCCCGTCGACGGGAAGGGAGTGATCGGCCTGCGCGACGTCGACGGCGACGGACGCGCGGACGAGACGGCCCGCTTCGGCGCGACGGGCGGCACCGGGATCGCGATCCACGACGGCTACCTCTACTTCTCGTCGGACGTCGCGGTGTTTCGCGCGAAGCTCGACGCGAAGGCGCTCGCGCCGACGGGAAACGTCGAGACGGTGGTCCGCGACTTTCCGCGGCAGAGCGCGCACGCCGCGAAGTCGATCGCGCTCGACGACGAGGGCCGGCTCTACGTCAACTCCGGTGCGCCGTCGAACGCCTGTCAGGAGCGGGATCGCACGATCGGCTCTCCCGGCATGCCGGACTGTCCGCTCCTCGCTCGCCAGGGCGGCGTGTGGCGGTTCCCCGCCGGACGGACCGGCATGACGCAGACCGCGGACGGCACGCGCTTCGCGACGGGAATCCGGAACGCCGTGGCTCTCGGATGGAATCCGCTCGCGAAGCGGATCTTCCTGCTGCAGCACGGCCGCGACCAGCTGGGCCAGCTCTATCCGGATTCGTTCACCGCCGAGCAGAGCGCACGCCTTCCCGCCGAGGAGCTGCACCGGATCGAGGAAGGAAGCGACGTCGGCTGGCCGTACACGTACTGGGACGCGTTCCAGAAGGCGCGCGTCGTCGCGCCGGAGTACGGCGGCGATGGCCGGACGAAGGCGCCGGCCGGCAAGTACCAGGATCCGCTCGTCGCGTTCCCGGCGCACTGGGGCCCGAACGCGATCCACTTCTACCGGGGAAAGCAGCTTCCCGAGCGCTACCGCGGCGGCGCGTTCGTCGTGTTCCACGGCTCTTGGAACCGCGCGCCGTACGCACAGGAAGGCTACAACGTGGCGTTCGTTCCGTTCGCGGGCGGCGTGCCTTCGGGCGGCTGGGAGTTCTTCGCGGACGGTTTCGCCGGCGTGCCGGTCGTGGAGAATCCGCAGAACGCGCAGCATCGTCCGACGGGGATCGCCGAGGGACCGGATGGGAGCCTCTACGTGAGCGACTCGGTCAAGGGCCGGATCTGGCGCATCCGGTACACGGGCGAAGCGAGCGACGGAGCGAGCGCGAGATGAAACCCGTCACTCTCCTCGTCGTCGGCGCAGGCGACCGCGGCTCGCTCTACGCGCGCTGGTCGATCTCGCGCAGCGATCGCGTGCGCGTCGTCGGCATCGCCGAGCCGATCGAGGCGCGCCGCGCGCGGCTCGCGGCCGACCTCGGCGTTCCCGCGGAAAACCTCTTCACCGACTGGCGCGAAGCGGCCGGGCGGGCGCGCTTCGCCGACGCGGTCGTGATCGCGACGCTCGACGACCAGCACGCCGACCCTGCGATCGCCTTCGCCGAGAAGGGCTACCACC
The DNA here is from genome assembly GCA_016874795.1 of Deltaproteobacteria bacterium. Lineage (GTDB taxonomy): Bacteria > Desulfobacterota > Binatia > UBA12015 > UBA12015 > VGTG01. The sequence continues at coordinate 9,924 of VGTG01000091.1, forward strand.
TCCTTCTCGAGAAGCCGATGGCGCCGACGGAAGAGGACTGCGAGCGCATCGTCGCGGTGGTGAAGCGGAGCGGCGTGCTTCTCGCCGTCGGCCACGTGCTGCTCTACAACGCGTGGACGCGCCGGCTCCGCGAGCTCCTCGCGGAAGGGCGGATCGGCGAGATCGTGTCGCTCGATCGTCTCGAGCCGATCGGTTGGTGGCACTTCGCCCACAGCTACGTCCGCGGCAACTGGCGCCGCGAGGAGGACTCGTCGTTCCTGCTCTTGACGAAGTCGTGCCACGACCTCGACTGGATCCGGCACGTCGTCGGCGAGCGCTGCCTCTCGGTCGCGTCCTTCGGCTCGCTCGCGCACTTCCGGCGTGAAGCGAAGCCGGCCGAGGCCGGCGGGGCCGTGCGGTGCCTCGACTGCGCGCACGAGCCCGCGTGCCCGTACTCCGCGCCGAAGCTCTACATGACGACGCTGCAGCTCGGCTGGAAGGGTTGGCCCGTCTCGGTCGTGACCGACGCGCCCAGCGAGGAGCGGCTTCGCGCCGCCCTCGCGACGGGGCCGTATGGCCGCTGCGTCTACGAGTCGGACAACGACGTCGTCGACAACCAGGTCGTGATCTTGCGCTTCGCCGGCGGGAAGACCGCCTCGTTCACGTTGACCGCGTTCACCGAGTATGGGCTCGATCGCAAGACGAGGATCTTCGGCACGCGCGGCCAGATCGAGGGCGACGGTGCGACGCTCCGCGTGACGGACTTCGTCAGCGGACGGAGCGAGGTGATCGACACGGGTCCGACGGATCCGCGGGTCGTCGGCGGCCATGGCGGCGGCGACGCGGCTCTGATGGACGCGTTCGTGCGCGCGGTTGCGGCGAACGATCCGAGCCTTCTCCTCTCGGGACCGGACGAGACGCTCGAGTCGCACCGCATGGTCTTCGCGGCCGAGCGCGCGCGGCGCGAGCATCGCGTCGTCGACCTCTGAGCGCCACGAGCACCGCTTTCCCGGCGGAGGGTTCCGAACATGGCGAAGAAGCGACAGGCGTCGCGAGCGAAGCTCCGCTCTCCGGAGGTCGGCCGCGATCGGATCCCGGGCGAGAGCTTCGACGGCGGCGGCTTTCCGGACGAGCCGACGAGATCCTCGCGGACCTCGGCGAGGACTCCGTCAGCGCTTCCGTGAGGGACGGGGAGGTCGTGCTGCGCGGCTCCGTCGCCTCGACCGAGGACCGCGACGTCGTGGACGAGCGCGTGCAAGACGTCGCGGGGATCCGCGGGATCGCGAACGAGATCGTCGTCCGCGACGACGCGGAGGCGGAGCCGGCGAAGCCGCTGCCCGCGCGGAACCGTCGTCGCGACGCTCAGAGGTAGCCGAGCGCCTTCAGCTTCTCGACCTGCGCGGGATCGAGGCTCTCCTTCTTCAGCGCGTCGATGTCGGCGATGAACGCCTCGTCCTCCTGCGGGTACTTCTCGTGCCCCTCGGCGAGCACGTCGATCGCTCCGCTCTTGTCTCCCGCGGCTTTCAGCTTGGCCGCCAGGGAGCGGTAGAGACCCGGCGTCACCTGCGTCGGATACGCGTTCGAGAGGCGCTCGAGGGTCAGGACGACCTCGCCGCTCTGCTTGTCGTTCGCCAGGGCCTCGACCCGGATCTGCTCGAGGCGCCACGACGTCGGAGCGTCGCCTCCCGCGGCGGATGAGGCGAGCGCGGCCTCGGACAGCTCGCGCGCCTTGGCGAAGTCGCGGGCGTCGAGGGCGGCACGGGCCTCCTTCTCGCGATCGGCGAGGGAAGCCTCGCAGCCGAGGACGAGAAGAAGAGCGGGGAGGGCGAGAAGGAAACGGCGCATTCGTCTACTCCGGAGTGCACAGCGAAGGCCATGAAGGGGCCGACGCAGGTTTTCGGCGCGAATCGCCGATCAAGATAGGGGCTCGCGGCTCGGTCGACGACCGGGTATAAGGAGGGTTCTCACTTTCGTCGACGTGTTCTCAGCATCCTACCCGACCTCGAAGCCGCGCTCCACCAATCCCCTCGCGCGGGCGTATCGCCGCAGTGCTCTCGTGCTCGGCGCCGTGGTCGTGCTGTGCCCGGAGCTCGCGCACGCGTACATCGGCCCGGGCGCGGGCTTCGCCTTCGCCGGCTCGCTCCTGATGGTCGCGGCGGCGCTGGGGCTGGCACTCCTCACCGTCCTCCTCTGGCCGATCACGACCGTGTGGCGGCTGATCCGCGTCGGCAATCCTTTCAAGGGCGCCTCCGCGAAGCGGATCGTCATCGTCGGTCTCGACGGGATGGATCCGGGCATCGCGACGCGGTTCATGCAGGAAGGGAAGCTGCCGAATTTCCAGCGGCTCGCGGAGAGCGGCGTCTTCCGCCCGCTCGACACCTCGAACCCGTCGATGTCGCCGGTCGCGTGGTCGACGTTCTCGACGGGCGTCGATCCCTCGCGGCACGGCATCTACGACTTCATCACGCGCGACCCCTGCACGTGCGCGCCGATGCTCTCGAGCACCGACATCCAGGACGCGAAGCGCGTTTTGAACATCGGGCGCTTCATGGTCCCGCTCGAGAAGCCCAAGATCAAGCTTCTCCAGAAGGGCACTCCGTTCTGGAAGCTCCTCGGCGACCGGCACATCTCCTCGATCGTGCAGCGCGTGCCGATCACGTTCCCACCGCAGAAGTTTCGCGGCCTCCTCCTGAGCGGCATGTGCGTTCCCGACCTGCGCGGCAGCCAGGGGACGTTCAGCTTCTTCTCGACGGCGAGCAACGACGGCCAGGCCGCGTTCACCGGCGGCGAGCAGACGATTCTCCGGCGCAACAAGCAGGGCGTGATCCGGAGCCGCATCGTCGGTCCCGACAACGGGATGGAGAAGGGCCGGCCGCGGATGGTGCTGCCGTTCTCGCTGATCGAGTCGGCGGACCGGAAGAGCGCCCGTCTCGAGATCGACGGCTGCGAGCCGATCACCCTCGAGCCGCAGCAGTACTCCGAGTGGGTGACGCTCACCTTCACCGCCGGCCTTGGCGTCAAGGTGCAGGGCATCGTGCGCTTCTATCTGATGTCGCTCGAGCCCGAAGTGAACCTCTACATGACGCCGATCCACATCGATCCGGAGAAGCCGGCGATGCCGATCAGCCATCCCGCCGTCTACAGCGTCTACCTTGCGAAGAAGCAGGGGAAGTTCGCGACGCTCGGACTCGCCGAGGACACCTGGGCGCTGAACGAGCGCGTCATCGACGAGCGGGCCTTCTTCGATCAGGCGATGCTGTTCTGCGACGAGCGCGAGACCATGTTCTTCGACGCCCTGGCGCACACGAAGAAGGGCATGGTGACGACGGTCTTCGACACCACCGATCGCATACAGCACATGTTCTATCGCTACCTCGATCCGACGCACCCGGCGAATCGTGACAAAGAATCCACCGAATACGCGGATGCGATCGAGCGTACCTACCAGCGCATGGACGCGATGCTGGGCAGGCTCCAGGCCGAGGTGGGCGACGATCCCGATACCGTCCTGATCGTGATGAGCGACCACGGCTTCACGAACTTCCGCCGCGGCGTCAATCTCAACGCCTGGCTCCGTGACAACGGCTACCTCGTCCTGAAGGACGGCGCGCGGACCGGCGGCGACTGGTTCGAGAACGTCGATTGGTCGAAGACGCGCGCGTTCAGCCTCGGCTTGACGGGGCTCTTCATCAACCGGAAGGGCCGCGAGAAGTCCGGCATCGTGCAGGAGGGCGACGAGTACGTCACGCTCCTCGCGGAGCTGATGAAGAAGCTCGAGGCGCTCGTCGACCCGTCGAACGGCCAGCGCGCGATTCGCAAGGTGCGCTCCGCCGTCGCCTCGGCCGACGGCCCGTACCGCTACGACGCGCCGGATCTCCTCGTCGGCTACGAGGGCGGCTACCGGAACTCGTGGGAGTGCGCGACCGGAAGGACGACCGAAGAGATCTTCTCCGACAACACGAAGAGCTGGTCCGGCGACCACTGCGTCGACCCGGACATCGTTCCCGGCGTGTTCTTCTGCAACCGGGCCGTGAACGTCGAGCGGCCGCACATCGCCGACATCTCCGTCTCCGTCCTCCGGCTGTTCGGCCAGACGCCGCTCCGCCAGATGCAGGGGCGCATGATCTTCGCGGACGCGGAGCAACCGGCCGCGAACGTGACGGGTCCGCTCGATCCTTCGATGCTCTCGCAGTCCGGCTCGGCGGTCGGTGCGCTCATGCACGGACCGCGTCGCGAAGCGGTGAACGCATGATCCTTTCCCCCGCGCGGCATTCTCCGTAACGACGCCTCGAACCCTCCCCACGACGAATTGCATGAACGCACTCGCGCGCCGCATCGGGCGCCGCCTTCGGAACGCCGTGCCGGCCACGCTCTTCGCGCTGGTCTTGACGGCGAGCTGCGGGAAGGCGCCGCCGGATCAGCCGGGGATCTTCGTCCTCGGCGTGGACGGGATGGATCCGGTGATCCTCAGCCGCCTCATGGAGGAGGGCAAGATGCCCAACTTCAAGAAGATGGCCGAGAGCGGCGGCTACCAGGACCTCGGCACCGCGAACCCGCCGCAGAGCCCGGTCGCGTGGTCGACGTTCGTCACGGGCCGGAACCCCGGCGGGCACGGCATCTACGACTTCGTCCACCGCGACCCGAAGACGTACCTCCCGATCAGCTCTGCGACGCCGCCGGTCGAGCCGGGTACCGCGATCGAGGTGTTCGGCTACTACCTCCCGGTGAGCGGAGAGGCGCCGACGAACGCCCGGAGCGGTGTGCCGTTCTGGGATCCGCTCCTCGCCGCGGGCGTCGACGTCGAGGTCTTCCGCATCCCCGGGAACTATCCGCCGACGCCGTCGGACGCGAAGGTCCTCTCCGGGATGGGGACCGTCGACATGCGCGGCGGCTACGGCACCTACTCCTGGTTCACGACCGACGCGAGCCAGGGCCGGGAGAACCTGAAGGGCGACATACAGTTGGTGAGCCCGTCGGACGATGATCTGGACGGGACGCCGGACACGGTGCGCGGTACGCTCAAAGGACCCCCGGATCTCCTCCGGCTTCCGCCGGGAAAGATCCCCGAGGATTCGGACTACCTGACGGTGCCGGTCACGTTCCGCATCGATCCGGACGAGGACGTCGTCCTCGTCGAAGCGGGCGACAGCCGCGCCGTCCTGCGCGAGGGCGAGTGGTCCGACTGGATGGCGCTCGGCTTCGACGCGCTTCCCGGCGGCATGATGCCGCTCGAGGGCATCGTGCGCTTCTACGTGCGGCAGATCCGCCCCGAGTTCGAGGTCTACGCGAGCCCGGTGAACATCTCTCCCGCGGCAGCGGCGCAGGACATCTCGACGCCGTCCGACTTCGCGAGCGAGCTCTACGATCTCCTCGGCTACTTCTACACGCAGGGCATGCCCGAGGACACGAACGCGCTGAAGGACCGGATCTTCAACGACGACGACTATCAGAAGCAGGTCGCGCTCGTGCAGCAGGACGCGCAGGCGATGCTCGACCTCGCGCTGACGCGCTTCCAGCGCGGCGACATGACGTTCGTCTACCTCTCGGACATCGACCTCCAGTGCCACATGCTCTGGCGGCTCGGCGATCCGAAGGATCCGCACGCGGACCCGCATCCTGCTCTCGCGGCCGACGCGCACGCGGTGTCCGAGCACGGCGACGACCTCGTCGGATACTACGAGGACGTCGACGTCATGCTCGGCGAGGTGCTCGAGCGCGTCCCCGAGGACACGCTCGTCGTGGTGATGAGCGACCATGGCTTCCAGCCGTTCACGCGCAAGGTGCACCTGAACTCGTGGCTCCGCGACAACGGCTACCTCGTGCTGAAGGACGGCAAGAAGACGGGGCAGATCGCGACCGGCGACGTCGACTGGTCGAAGACGAAGGCGTTCGGGATCGGCTTCAACGCGCTCTACCTGAACGTCCAGGGTCGCGAGGCGGAGGGCATCGTGCCGCCGTCCGGGACGGACGCCCTCCTCGAGGAGATCGGCGACAAGCTCGAGGCCTGGCGCGACGGCGACCGGCAGGTCGTCCGGAAGGCCCATCGCGGGAGCCAGATCTACTCGGGGGACCGCGCGGCGGAGGCCCCGGACCTCGTCGTCGGCTACGACATCGGCTATGGCGCTTCGGACGAGAGCACCCTCGGCGAGATCGTGGAGCCGGAGATCGAGGACAACCTGTCGCGCTGGTCGGGCAACCACCTGATGGACCCGGAGGTCGTCCCCGGCGTCCTCCTTGCCAACCGGAAGCTCGGTCGCACCGGCTATTCTCTTCCCGACGTGACGGCGACGCTGCTGACGCACTATGGTGTACCCTTGCCCGAGGGCATGGAGGGCAAGGACATCTTTGCTCCATAGAGGAGAGGATCGATGCTCGGTTTCGGAAAGACGCAGGCCATCAAGCTCGACCGCGATCTGTTCGATCGCGTCAAGAAGATCGCGGACATCGCCGGCTACGCGACGGTCGAGGAGTTCGTCGCGCACGTCCTCGAGAAGGAGATGATCCACTTCGAGGACGCGAAGAGCGACGAGGACATCCGCAACAAGCTGCGCGGGCTCGGCTACATCTCCTGAGCCTTCCCGCGGTCTTTCGCTTCGCCCGATGCAGACCTTCAACTCGATCACGAGCGCCATCTTCGACGTGATCCTGGCGCCGTTCGGGCACCGGTGGGCGTGGTTCGACCTGCTCGTGTGGCCGATCGTCGCGGGCGTCGTGGCGCTCGTGATCTACAAGGCGGTCAGCAACCAGAAGGGCATCGCCGACGCGAAGCGGAAGATCATGGTGAACCTCCTCGAGGTCGTGCTCTACCGCGAGAACGTCCTCGGCGTCCTCGGCTCGACCGCGAAGGGGCTCGCGCAGAACCTGCGCTACATCGGCTACAACGTCCTGCCGATGATCGTCCTGATCGTGCCGATGACGATCATCCTCGTCCAGCTCGTCGCGAACTACGCTTACGATCCGATCGCCCGCGGAGACGTCCGTCTCCTCGAGGTGACGCTCGCGCCGGGCGCGAGCTTCCAGCCGCGCGACGTGTCGGCGCAGTTTCCCGACCAGGTCGCCGTGCAGGCGGGCCCGGTGCGCACGCCCGATGGCCGGATCTTCTGGCGGATCCAGATGCTCGAGGACGGCGACTTCGCGATCCAGCTGAACGCCGGCGGCGAGACGCAGCCGAAGGAGATCGTCGTCGGCGAGGAGCCGCGCAAGGTCCCGGTGATGCGCACGCAGGGCTGGGAGGCGCTTCTCTATCCGGGCGAGACGGCGCTTCCGTCGGGATCGGTCTTCGAGACGATCGTCGTCAGCGCGCCGGAGCGCGACCTCTCGCCGCTTCCGAGCGGCGAGGGTGGGATTCTTCTGTGGTTCTTCGTCGCGTCGCTGGTCGCGGGCTTTCTCTTGCGGAAGCGTCTCGGCGTGACCCTCTGATCTCGTTTCTGGTTTCTCGTGGTGGAGCGATCATGTTGAAATCCCTCTTCGGCGGCAGGAAAAGCTACGGCGAGCCGATCGTCATCGTGTCGGGCCTGCCGCGCAGCGGCACGTCGATGATGATGAAGATGCTCGACGCGGCGGGCATCCCGATCATGACGGACGCGATCCGCACGGCCGACGTCGACAACCCGAACGGGTACTACGAGTTCGAGCGCGTCAAGGACCTCGAGAAGGAGACGGACCGGAGCTGGGTCCGCGAGGCGCGCGGCAAGGCGCTGAAGGTCATCTCCTGGCTCCTGAAGGACCTGCCCGACGACAACGCGTACGACATCATCTTCATGCGCCGCGACATCGACGAGGTGCTCGCGAGCCAGAACAAGATGCTCGTGAACCGCGGCGAGAGCGGCGGCGAGAACGACTCGCCCGGCGACGAGATGATGGCCGACGCGTACCGGAGCCACCTCGCTTCCGTCCGCATCATGGGGAAGAAGAAGCCGAACTGGCGCCTGATCGAGATCCGCTACGACGACTCGGTGCGGGATCCGGCGGCGGTGGCTCGTTCGGTGAACGCGTTCCTCGGTGGAAAATACGACGAGCGGCGCATGCTCACGGCGGTGGATTCGAAGCTCTACCGGAACCGGAAGGATCAGCTTCCGGCAGCGGGCACCGCGGGCTAGGAGCTAGGCGCGCGAGGCATATGGCCTGCCCCGAGGCCAAGCCATGGTTCCGGGAGGTCCAGCCCATGCCGGTCGGCTTCAACGGCGGGTTAGGCGGAACTGGACACCTTGGAGGATCGGGCGACCAAGAGCGTGCGTGCGATGAACGCGAGAACGGCGAGAAGGAGAACTGTGCGCACGATGACGGACGACGCTGAAATCCCAGGCCAGGGCTGATGGACGTGGCCACGTACCATGTTGAGGTAGGCGATATTCTCCGGAACGTCGAGAACGGCGATCAGGCACGACAACCAGGCGAAAGTAGAACCGAAGCGGCAATACGGGGAATAGGGGATCCCACGCGCTGCCGAAACTGCGGCGAGGGCGAGTAGGCTCGCGTAGAGCAGCCCGAAGAGGAAATCGATCTTCGCCACCATGGCGATTCGATCGCGGTTCTTGGTCGTCCACGTCGAAAGGGCCGAAGTGGCATGTTGCGACGTGGGGGAAAGTACGAGCTGTGCGAAGGCAGGCCAACCAGGACCGCGCTGGACGAGGATGTGGATCGCGAACATCAGCAGGAGTGCGGCGACCGCGATCGGCACGGCCAAGAAACGAATCTTGCCGCGCGGAATGCGAACGAAGGGGTGCTCGATAGGAATCAGAGAGTCCTCGGTGCTGCCCAACGCCCAGCATCGGCGGCGGCGCGCAGCGCCGCTCGCTGCATGCCGTTGTTGGACGCCGATCTCACGTGCGCGGCCGACTCGACGAACACGGCCCGGCCACCGTCGCGGACCCGGCAGCGCACCTCGCCGCCGAGCGTGTGGATGGTGAGCACCTCATCCCCGATTCGGCCCTGGTCATAGAGATAGCGGGCGAAGATGCGCAGGCCGTTGCCGCTCTTCTCGGCCTCGGAGCCGTCGGGGTTGAAGATGCGCAAGGCGAACCGGCCGTCAGGGGGAGTGTCCTCGAGCAGGATGCCGTCAGAGCCTATGCCGAAGTGGCGGTCGCAGAGACGGCGCACCAGCGGCGACGAAATATCCGCGTCCGCGTCGGCGCGCTCCAAGATGACGTAGTCGTTGCCCAGAGCTTGGTATTGGTGAAATCGCACGGTCGCCTCTGTCCGGCTAACGCTAACGCTTCGGTTCAGCCGCGGACCGCGCAGCGGACCGTCCGCTCCAACCGGTCGTTGGGCGCGCCACGTAAACCATAGACTTCATCGCCTCAGATCTCGAGCAGATCCTTGCCGACGATGACCGGCCCCCGGAAGTGCATGCGGGCCGCATCTATCCACATCTGCTCGGTGATGCTCGGATCATCCGGGGGCACGAGATGCGAGAGCACCAGCACCTCGACTCCAGCCGCCTGAGCCACCCGCCCGGCATCCTCGGCTGTAGTGTGGTGGGACATGATGCTCTGTTTGAGCGCCGCAGCGTTGGGAACCCGAGCTACAAGACGATCAACGCCCGGCACAAAGAGCGCGTCATGGACCAGGACGTCTGCACCCTGAGCAAGCTTGATCAGATTGTCGGAAGGAGCGGTGTCTCCGGAAATGACGATAGAGCGGTCAGAAGCATCGAAGCGATACCCGAACGACGGCACGACGGGGGGATGGTGAACGAGAGCCGCGGTCACTTTGACGTTCTCATCTTGCATCACCGGGCCGCCCCGGCCCAATTCATGGACGTGCACTAGTGGGGCTGGCGCGCCACGCCGTTACCACAATCGACGACGTACAGCGTGTCGTTGGCAACGATTACTTGAGCCGATGCCGAACTCACTTTGCGCGGCCGAGGTCCGCCGCCGGTTCCGAGGAGGATCAGCCTGGTATTGGGATTTTGCGTCTCGCCGCGGCGGGGCAGGCACGCCGCGACCGCAAGCGTTGCGGCGCCGGCCGGAAATGTGCGTCGATAAATGGTCATTGGCACATCGGTCGCGTCACTCGACTCTTTCAGGTCGCAGCGCATGGCAGAAGGGGCACATTGCTAACGCCGACATGTGCTCCTCGTCCGCTCAGAACCCGAATCCCTCTACCGGGATGTGGCGTGCATTCTCGCATGCAGCCTTGAAATCGTAGGGCACTTCGTCGACGCAATCGGGCCACTTCCCCGTCGCCAACCAGAACTCGACGAGACCCAGCCGCGCGCACAAGGGCACGAAGCGAAGATCGTTGCGCAGCTCGGGCATTCCCGCGTGGAACAGCAGCCCGGTGCGGTAGCCGTCCGGGCCCATGATGTCGTCCGCGGCTCCGCGCGGACCGAGACGCGCGGCCTCGGCCGCGCGGTACGCTTCGTCGACCAGGCCGAGATGCGATGCGTACACGAGACGGGAGACGTCGACTGAGCCCGTTCTCTCGAGATGTGCTTCGAGCGCGCTTCGGATGCCGCCGATGTTCTCCGGCGTCGGGTCGCGTTTCGCCTGGATGAACGCCACACCGTCCTGGAACTCCCGCAACGGGAGCTTCGCCGAAGGGTCGAGCAACCGGTCGACTGCCGCCCAGTCCCCGAGGAAAGCCTTTGCCCGCAGCAGGTTCGCAACGGGGAAGCTCATGCCGGGCATCCGTGCCATGAGGTCCTCGAAAACAGGCACGGCGTCTCCTGCGCGCCCAGCCGCCATTCGCGCGAGCGCGACCATGTTCGCGGACATCCCATTCAGCATGTCCAATCGATACGCACGTTCCGTCTCCTGGACGCTTTCGCGAACCCGCCCGATCTGTCGCAAGTGCCAGCCGATGTACGTTCCGCCATTGCCCAAGCCCGGCGCCCGCCTCGCACGCTCCAGCGCTGCGTCCTGCTCGACGAACCGTCCGAACGGCGGCGGCACGAACGTCTGCGCCAGCAAGGCGTCGACGTTCTGCGGATCGAGCGCGAGGGCACGCGTCGCCTCCCGTGTCACGAGTTCCCCGCTCGCGGCGCGCTCCGCAAAGGGCTGATAGAAGCGAAGCCACACCCGCGAGAGCGCCTGACGGCCCCAGGCCTCGGCGAATTGCGGCGCGCGTTGCGTCGCGACCTCCAGCAGACCGACGCTGGTCCGTAGCTCGTCTGGTGCGTACGATCCGAAACTGGCACGCGGATAGAGATCGTACACCGACGGATCGATCGCTTTCGTCGAGAAGCTCGTGAAGGTCTGGTCGAGCGCGACCGCGATCTGCTCGGAGATCTCGTCCTGCACGGCGAACATGTCTTCGAGGCTTCGGTCGTAGCGGTCCGACCACCGCGTCGTCTGCGAGGCCGCCTCGACCAGATGTGCCGAGATCCGCACCCTCCCACCCGCGCGGCGGATGGAGCCATCCAGGATGTGCGTGCACTTGAGCTCGTCCGAAACCTTACGCGCCGTCTTGTCCGAACCACGGAACTGAAAACTCGACGTACGCCCGATCACCTTCATCCTGGCGCCGCGGGACAGACGTTGGATGATCTCCTCCGACACGCCGTCCGAGAAGAACTGCATCTCTCGATCGTCCGACAGGTTGTCGAAGGGCAGCACGGCGAGAAGCGGCTCGCCGCTCCCGGATGACGCCACGACGACGGTCGACCCGACGGCTGCAGGCGCGAAGGCCTCGATCGTCTCCGTCATCTTGTCGAGCTGCAGGGTCCCCCGCGAGACGAGACGCTCAGCCAACGGTCCGCGGATCGTACGACGCACATCGCCCGACACGAGCGCCGAGCCCGGATCGCTCCGCGCCATCGGGCGCGCCGCCACGTTGACGCCGTGGCCCAGGAGATCGCCGTTCGGCTGCACCACCACATCGCCCAGATGCACGCCGATGCGCACCTTGGGTTCGCATCGTTCCGCGAGCGCGAACGTCAGAGATCAGCGGTCCGCGAAAGCGGGCAGAGCCCGCTGTAGCGGGTCCGGTGCATCGCAGGGTTGGGCGTCACGCGGCAGGGCGGACAGTTCGCTGGCTCGCGCAGTCACTTGCCATTCACCCCGTGCTCGAC